>JAHDIM010000011.1:13784-37027 GCA_020630805.1 Anaerolineales bacterium | reverse complement strand
AGAATCAAAAAACGCTGCCCGACTACCGGACAGCGTTTTTTGTTTTGAATGATCAGCTTTAGTGCTCTACGGAGCCATGACCAGTGGTAGGAAGATCATGTTGCTGCTTTCTACAGGTGGTTCTTCAACTGTTTGGACTTCGCTGTCTACTAAGCTCAGTGCGCCGTTGAAGTCGCCGTAAATGGCTTCGAGTGCTGCGTCTTCATCAAGGTCAACCAACAGTGGGGTGCCTTTGACCGTGACGCCTGCCTCTACTGGCCAGCCTTCGACTGCTGCGCCGCTGGCTTCCCAAGCATAGATGTTGCCATCGTCTGACGCTGCAACGACTTCGTTTACACCGTCGCCATCGACATCGCCCAAGACTGGGCTGTCAGCAATTGCTGCGCTGGCGCTACCGCCGGTCCAGATGAAGTTAGACCCATCTGTGTTCCAGACGCGGAGTTCGCCATCGTTGGTGCCCATCATCAGTTCCAAGTCACCGTTGCCGTCCAAGTCACCAGCGATTGGTGAAGATTGAACCCCGGTCCAGCTAGCAAATTGTTGCCAGATCTTGGTGCCGTCAGCAGCTAGCATATAGATGAAGCTGCGTGGGTAGCCCATGCTTGAGTCTGCTGATGCAAACACAATTTCTTTGCCTGCGCTGCTGTCGTCCAGTTCAGCGACCAATGGTTTGACCAAGACTGGATCTTCAGTTGTGTAGGACCATAATTCTTCGCCTGCACTGTTGAAGGCGTAGAGCTTGCCATCGTAGCCACCGACGACAATTTCGAAGCCGCCAGCGTTGTCAATGTCAGCGATGACTGGCGTTGAGTTGATGACTTGGTTGTCGAATTGTTCAGCGACATCACCCAAGCTAGCATCCCACTTGGCGGTGCCGTCGTGTTCAACTGCGTACAAGCGACCGTTGGCGGCAGCGATGATGACTTCTGCGTTCGCGTCGCCATCAATGTTGCCAATCGCTGGGGTGGCCAAGATGCGATAACCTTCGCCAGTTGGATCAAGCGGCCAGCCGGTTACAGCGGTACCGTCGTGGTTGAAGGCATAGACTTTGCCGTCCAAGCTGCCAACCAAGACTTCCAATTCGCTGTCGCCGTCAATATTGCCAACGGCTGCTGCGGTCTTGACACCTGCAGTAACGTCTTTAGCCCAGAGCAAGTTGCGGTCTAGGTCATAGACTTCCAAGGTATTTGCTGCCAAGTTACCCATGATGACTTCGTTTGTGCCGTTATCATCCAAGTCGGCCATCACTGGTGCTGCATAGTAGCGGGTGGTTGGCTCGGCTTGTGTGCTGTTTGACAAGATGGTGAAGTTACCAGCGGCATCAACACCCCAAATGTGAGTGCCAGCAGCGCGTTCTAGTTGGTTCCAGTCCGTGTTATTGGTGCCACCAGTGTTGATGTAACCAGGGTAGTCTGGGTAACCGTTCCAGATGCCGATAAATTCTTCCGGCCAGCGCCATTCTGCTGGGAAGGTTTGCGCAAGTGGCAAATCTTGACCAATCATTGGGCTGGTTGCGTCATACACTGGGTTCACCGTTTGCGCATTGTCCATGTGACCGGCAATCATCAGGTGAACTTCTTCGTTCGTGTCGTAAACGTAGATGTATGGATCCCAAGGTGTGTCTGGCAAGAATTGCGCAGGATTGAAGCTTGGGTTGTCCAAGGTCACCAACAATGACACGCTTTGACCGCTAACGCGATCAGCTTGATCCCCAGGGGTGTTGGTGAAGTAGCCAGATGCTGGTGGCAATGCCGCACGGGTGCTGCTCAGCAGTTCAAACTCTGCTGTGTTACCAAATGTGCTAACTTCGTCGCTCAGAACGTTGCCGTTGCTGTCGCGAACGGTCATTGCATATTGCCCACCACCAGAGAGAGGCATGTTGTGGCGGAATGCGTGGTCGAAACCAGCACCGCGGGCCACAATTTCATAGTCTGCCAAGACCACTGCGATGTTGCCTTCAGCGGTTTCACAAACTTCAAGGCGCATTTCTACGACGACATCGTTGTAGTCCCAGTCTGACCAGCCGGTGTTCTTCAAGTCTTCAAAGGCCACGTGGCTGCTGTCTGTGTTACAGATCAGTGGACCGTAAACGCGAGCGCTACCGTCATCAGTTGGGTCTGTGTCTGCTTCAACGCGGCTGCTGTTGTCAGCTGGTACTGCGTTGCCCATGCTGTCGTCTGCGGTTGCGTCTGTGTTATTGATATAAGCGATGCCCGCTTCTGCGCTGTCGATGTTGACATCAAAGGTCAAGGTTGCGGTCTCGCCACCAGCGAGTGGGGCGGCCAACGCCCAAGCGTTATCGACTGGGTCTGCAATCGCAACATCGTTCAGCTTAGCGCTGTTGGCGATGAAGCTCATGTTACTTGGAATGACATCGTTGATGACAACGTTGTTTGCAACGCCGTTCCCAACGTTTTGAACTGCGATGGTGTAGGTGAGGATGTCACCTGCTTCAACCATCCACGCGTTGGCAGACTTGTCTACGACCAAGGCTGGTGCAACAAGTGTTTCCGCAGTGATGTTTGACAGTTCAGTGTCAGAGTTCGTGTAGGTCAGGCTAGCTTGATTTTCGATCAAGTCGCCGTCTTTGCCGCTGCTGTCAGAGGCAACTGTTGCAGAAATCGTGATGACTTCTTGTTGGCCTGGCAAGATGGTAGCGAAGACTGCGCTCACGTTGTTGCCATCGTGCGAGCCATTGGTGACGCCTGTAACGGTCAAGCGACTGTCAACGACGTCTGACACTTGCACGTTGTACATGGTGACGTCTAATGGCGTCGCGGGAACGGTCAAGGTGTAAGTGATGTCATTGGTGTAGGTCAATTCGCCCGTTACATCTTGGGCTTTGATAATGCCACCGTCTGGGGTGTGCATTTCCCAAATTGCTTCAACTTCTGGATAGACACGTTCGTCTTCTACGCCATCACCATTAGTGTCGCCTGGCAAACCTGCTTGTGAGCTATAGCTCGTGATCTTTGCCAAGTTGTCCATGTCCATGCTGGCTGAGATGTCTGGATCTACCGTTGTGGTGTAGACAATTTCCAAGACTGCCCCAACATAGAGCACGTCTAGTTGGTAGTTCAAGCTGGTGTCACCAACTTCGTTGCTGTCCGTAAAGTTTGTGACAACTTCTGGGAAGCCTTCAGGGTAACTAATTGATTGGCTTTGGGTGCCGGTGTAGGTCATCCCAGTTGGCAACGTATCAATAATGTTGATGTCGTGCGCTTCTGAGTTCCCAAAGTTTGAAACTTGCAAGGTGAAGGTGACGGTATCGCCAGCGGCCAATACGGTTTTGTCACCGGTCTTGTTCAAGTACAAGTTTGGTTGAATGATGGTCACATCCCCATCAGCTTGTGGGCTGCGGCGATCTGGGTGACCAGTGTTGTAACTGTGACTTGCATAACCGCTATTGTTATAACCACTTGCATCGTCATACCAACCGATGAACGCGTCATTGTCTGCGTTTGCGGTTGTCCAGTTGTCTGGGTAGTATTCCTCATTAATGTTTTCTGGATTGATCCCGGTGACCAACGTGTCGAATTCAAGAATGAAGTTGTAGTCGGTTTGCCCAGCGCTGTTGTCGATGGTGTCCAAGAACCAGCGCAGATCCAGCTTGCCGTTGTCAATTGGGTTTTCAGCGTGGTTAGCGTTGTCAAAACTTGCGTTTTGAATGGTGCTTGACCCAACAACGTAGTCAAAGCCGTGTGGCAAGTTGTTTTCTTCCACAACTGGCCAGTAGGCGACCACACCACTAGGAACGGTACCGGTCAACGTCCATTTCACTGTGTCACCAATCCGCGCAATTGCTGGCGTTGGTGTCTTTTGCAGTGTGACGCCACGAATGTAAACCGTTTCATCGTCAGTATTGACGTCGTTTGGATCGGTCGTGGTGTCTTCTTGGTGACCGTTGTTGTCTGAGCGGCTGTTGTAGCTCACACTCGCGATGTTTTGCATCGATTGACCTGCAAATACACCAGCTGGAATTTCAACTTGATAGGTGTAGGTTTGGGTTTCACCAACTGCCAATGACGCAACTGTGTCCCAAGTCAACATCCCGCCATTACCGTTGTAAGGATCGCCAGTTTCGCTGGCAATGTCTGCTGCTGACGGTGATGCGCTGTCAGAGTTGTTGTCTACCAACAAGTCTGCTGGCACAACGTCTTCTAAGATCAGGTTGAACGCGGTGGCGCGACCAACGTTAGTGACATCGATGGTGTAGGTGACAATGTCGCCTGGTTCCAAGTTTGTGGTCTTGTCTGCTGTCTTGGTTAGTTCCAATTCAGGTGCGGTGTAGTCAACGTTTGCCATATCGCGCAGGCTGTAACCTTCGCCATAGGTGTTCATACCGCTTTGCTTACCGAAGTTTGCAACAATCCAGTCTGGCTCAACGTTTGGTTCGTCGCCAATCAGGGCTTGAATGTCAACTGACCAGGTGCTACCACGGGTGACATCACACAAGCGCCATTCAATGTATTGCAAGCCGCCAATGTTACCGACAATTGCGTTTTGTTCGTCAGCTGTACAGTCTGCATTGTCTGAGAAGGTACCGCTTACGCTGTAACTTTCTACATTAGGAATGTAGGTCATCCCGCGTGGAATGTAGTCACGAATGATGATTGACTTTTGATCAATGTCAGCCGCTGCGGTATAGGTCAAACGGAAGTGCGCCGTGTCGCCGGTGTAGGCGTTCATTTGGTTTGTCCATTGACCAGTGCTGTTGTTCTTCACTTGCTTCGTGAATTCAGGCATGCGCGTGGTCACGGTGTAAGAAGAACTGTCAGGAATGACGGTACCGGTGCGACCTTCAGTAATAAGGTCAGTCCAGTCGTCGCTGATGGTTGCGGTGTTGGTCAAGCTGTCACCTGAAACCACTGGCAACCCTGAGTAAGGTGCGCGTTCGTAAGTTTCATCGACGGTTGCTTGGAAGGTGATGCTAGCGCTTTCGCCATGTTCGGTGTCAGCAGCTGGAATGTTCCAAGTGATACGGGTTTGACCATCGCCAGGCGTGTCATATTCAATGGTGTCTGGCGTGATGCTCGCTGAGTTTGGTACGTATGAAGTACCGTCCGGTAAAACGTCTACGATGACGACGTTTTCAAGGTCGTAGTATTCAGAGACGTAGTAGGTGAGTGAGTAATTGATGGTTGAGCCAATGCCAACAACACCTGGACCACCTGACTTATGTAGGGTCAAGTATTCGGCAATGACAATTTCTTCTGGATCATCAGCTGGGGTAGATTGTGAACCGTCGCTGGTGTTTGTACCGAGATATTCACCAGTTGCTTCATAACCTGCGGCCATCACTGCATCTTCAGGGATGATATTGCCGCTCATTGGGCCTGCAAATGGACCGCTTGCTGCTGCCGTGTCATCGCTCGTGCGATATTTATATGGAATTGCGGTATCGAACGTAATTTCAACAGGCGTGGTGTATTCAGCCGTTGTAAGCGTGCCCAGTGACCAAGTTAATTCCAAGGAACCATCAGCTTCTAACGAAATAGATGGGGTCGCGTTTGAATTATTTGGATTTGGACTAATGACTGGATTGCCCATGTAAGCAACACCGGCTGGCAAGATTACTTTTGCCACGACGTTGTCTGTGTCGCCAACATTGTTGTTTTTGATGGTTGCGCGATATTGGTATGGCCAATCTGCGTTGCCATCATATTCACCAGCACCAGTTGCTTGCTCGTCTGCAGTCGATTGCAACGCTTCAAGCTCGATGTCGATGGTTTGTGGGCTGCTCAACAAGGTGTCGTTGACTGAAATCCACCCGCCACTGTTGTCTGGCATGGTGTTGACTTCGGCTTCAACATAACTGTCGAATTCATCTGCAATGGTGACAGCGCTGTCAATAGAAGCAGTGACATAAATTTCAATGTCTTCTTGGGCTTCCAAGTCAGCAATGTTGGTCCATTCGATCAACGTTGACCCGTCTGCTTGCACTTGCTTGAACGTTGGTGTGATGGTTGCACTTTCAAACGTCAGGCCGGCGCGTAGGGTTTCGGTGATCGTGAGGTTGTAGCCGCGATCGATTTGGGCAGTTGCGGCGGTGTTCTCCAACTTAATCTTATAAACGACGTTCCCGCCCAGAAGCGGTTCGTCGCTGATTGTTTGTTGGAGTGTAAGTTGGGGGCCACTCAGCAATGCTGTTTTCGAGAATACGGCGTTGGGGCCGAACATGAAAACCGAGCAAAGCAAAGCGAGGGTGATTGTTGAGATATATTTTTTCATTTCTACCACTAATTACTCGAACTGATACCAAAAATATCTTTTCTAATTGATACTCTCAGCGTAGGCCGTTTTTCTGACGGTTATGCTGATTTCTTCGGTTAGAAATAACGCGTTTTTTCTAACTAAATACCAACTATATCTAGTGTATTGGATTGCGTAATGGCAAACCTTGGGGGTTTGTTGAGAAGTGTTGAGGGTTAGTTAAGGGTTTTTAGATTAAGCGAGGTTTGGCTGTTGTAGGACCTGTTGTGTTGGGTAGGTTGAGCCTGTCGCTTACAGATAAGGCTTAGTCCTGAATGCGGTTGTGCTAGGCATCCCTACGAACGACGAAACCTCCTTTCCGAGCTCGCGAGGAATCCACTCGAGACTATAAATTGCAGAAATACCGTCGAGCATTTGAGCAAAACAATGCTCCTTTCTAGAGCGATTTGCTGGTATTTCTAATAGGTAGGCTCAGCCTACTCACTTTGCATAAGACAGTAGGAAATCGTGCCCATTTGTACAATCACGGCCTAGAACTAAGACCAAACAACAAAAAACGGCGCCTCACAATGAGACGCCGTTTGACTTCTAATTCACTCCGAAACTTCGGTTGACTTCTGCCGTAGCTTACGGTGCCATCACCATTGGCAAGAAGACTTGATTACCACCAGCGGCAGGGTGCAACATGCCGATGATATCGATGTTGCCACCGAAATCTGCATAGATTGCTTCGAGTGCCGGATCTTCGTCGACATTCAAGAGCAGCGGGGTACCTTTGACTGCAATCCCTGCTTCGTGCGGCCAGTTGACGACTAAGTCGCCGTTGGCTTCCCAAGCATAGATGTTGCCATCGTCTGAAGCGGCCACCACTTCGGTGTCCCCATCGCCATCGATATCGCCCATGGTTGGGCTGTCGATGATTGGAGCAGAGACAGAACCGCCGTTCCAAATGTAGTCACTGCCGTCGTGGTTCCAAATGCGGAGTTCACCATCATTGGTGCCCATCAGAATTTCTAGATCGCCATTGTCATCTACATCCCCAGCGATTGGTGACGATTCAACGCCGGTCCAGCTAGCAAAGGTACGCCATTTGAAGGTGCCGTCTGCCGCCAACATGTAGAGATACGTGCGTGGGTAGCCTTCACTGCTGTCAGCTGATGCAAAGACAATTTCTTTGCCTGGTGACGTTGGGTCAATGTCAGCCACTAATGGTTGCACCAGAATGGGATCTTCAGTTTCAAAGAGCCAGGCCGTGTTGCCATCTGTGTCGAGCACATAAAGTTGACCATCATAACCACCGACCACAATTTCAAGCGTGCCGTTTTCGTCAATGTCTGCGACGACTGGGGCAGAGTTGATCAGTTGGTTGTCAAAGACTTCCGCGACCGCACCAATGCTTGCATCCCATTTGGCTGCGCCAGTGTGTTCAAGCACATACAAGCGACCGTTTGCCGCAGCAACGATGATTTCCATATCGGCGTCGCCATCAATGTTTGCGACTGCTGGACGCGCTAAGATACGATAGCCCGCGCCGGTGACATCGACTGGCCAGCCGCTGACTGGGGTGCCGTCGTGATGATAGGCGTACACTTTGCCGTCCATGCTGCCAACCAGAACTTCTAGCTCTTCATCAGCATCCAGATTGGTTACGACTGCTTCGGTCTTGACATCGGCCGTAACGTCGCGTGACCACAGTGGGGTCAGGTCGCCATCAGCGCTGTAAACTTCCAACGTGTTGCTGGCATAGTTCCCAATAATGACTTCTTGTTCGCCATCCAGATCTAAGTCGGCACTTACCAAATTGGCATAGTAGCGCGTGGTGGGTTCTGCGGTAATCGCATTCCCCAAAATGGTGAAGTTGCCATCTGCATCCACACCCCAGAGTTGCTCGCCGCGAGCGCGTTCAAGCAAGTTCCAGTTAGTGTTAGCTGTCCCGCCCGTGTTGATGTACGTGGTGTAGTCTGGATAGCCTTTCCAAATTCCAATGAACTCTTCTGGCCAGCGCCATTGGGCTGGGAAGCTTTGCGCCAACGGTAGGTCTTGACCCAGCATTGGGCTTTCAGGATCGTACGTGGCATTTACAGTTTGCGCATTGTCCATGTGACCGGCAATCATTAAGTGCACTTCTTCATCGGTGTCATAGACATAGATGTAAGGATCGTAGGGCATACCTGGCAAGGCTATTGCTGGATTGCGACTTGGTTCATCCAAGGTGACCAGCAATGAGACGCTGTGCCCATAAATGCGTTCATCTTGGTCAGACGGCGTGTTACTCGCCCAGCTCGCTGAAGATGGGAGGGCGGTGCGCGTATTGCTCAGCAGTTCAAATTCTGCTGTTTCAAACGTGTCCTTTACTTCGCGGACAATATTGCCATCACCATCGCGTTCGATGATGTAATAGTTACCGCTGCCACTGTAAGGTAGGGCGTGTCGGAAGGCATGGTCATAACCAGCGCCGCGCGCCACAATTTCGTACTCACCGCGCATGACCGCAATGTTGCCTTCAGCGGTTTGGCAAACTTCAAGCTGCATTTCAATGACCACGTCGTTGTAGTCCCAATCTGACCAGCCGGTGTTCTTCAAATCTTCAAAGGCCACAACACGACTGTCTGTGTCGCAGACCAATGGCCCGTAGACGGTGGCAGTGCCATCGTCAGTCGGATCGGTGTCAGTTGGGAAATTACGCCGTTGATCTTTTGGCACTGCGTTTCCATCTCCGTCATTGGCGTTCACAGTCGCCACGTTGACGTACGCTTGACCGGCTTGTGCGCTGTTGACTGCTGCTTCATATGTCAAAGCAACTGACGCTTGCGCTGGGATCGGATCAGCCAAAGTCCAGACATTGTCTACTGGGTCGGCAATTGAATTCCCGTCCAAGGCTGACGTGTTTGGTACGTAGAACATGTTGCTTGGCAACACATCGTCGATGGTCACGTCATGTGCTGCACCGTCACCGACGTTTGTAATCGTGACTGTGTACGTCACACGATCGCCACCGTTGACGAGGTAAGCGTTGGCTTCTTTGTCAACGACGAGAGCTGCTGGTGCGGCTGGTTCAGGACCCGGTAACGGCACTAATTCGATACAAGCCATGTCTGAGATGGTGTTCATCCCTGAAGCCAAGAATTCATTTGTTTCCGTCGCAACGTTACAGATCAGATCATCCGCCGGACGAGACGTGATTTCTACTTCATAGGCAATGCTGTAGGTGTCATCTGGATTGAGAATTTCACCGTAGCGGTAGCCGTCTTCATCTAATGGAAATGGCGTCGTACCGGCATCCGCAATGGCTTGGCCGTTGACCGTGGTTGAGTTCTCAATGTAGGTGACGTACTCTGGCAAGTCGTCTTGCGTTGCCATGGTGCTTTGGGGCATTGCCACCGCAGTTTTGTTTTTGATGGTCAGCGTGTATTGGATCGTATCGCCAATATCATACAGACCGTTGTCGTTCAGATCAGTGCCTTGCACGGCAGACTTGCTCAGCGTTTGGGTTGGGGCGTTTGGAATGCCATAACCCACGTCAATGGCGGGTGAACCCGCGCGCGAGGTGGCTGGATCTTGACCGTAAGCAGCGCTGAGGAGCGCACCTTTGTCGTCACAGGTCCAAACGCGCGTCCCGGTTTGGTCGGCTGGATTATCGGCGATGCCGTCGTCATTCAAGTCAGTGTAGAGCTTGGTTTGGGTCAGCGGCGCCACCGTCAGCGACTTGTCATAGCTGTAGGGCGCAGTCCCTAACGCGCCACCATCGCCAAGGTAGTCAATACACACGGTAATGTCACCAGCTGGCGTGACGTTTGGTGGATAGACCGCGGTAAACCAGACTGGGCTACTGTTTTCAGACAAACGGGTATAAGTTGGGTCGTCACCAGGCGCATAGCCAACGGTGAACTGTGGTGTCAGGGACGTCAGCGGAGTCAACGTGTACCCCCAGTCGTGCGTCAGACCGTTGTTATGGCTCGCGTTCCCGTCTGCATCAATCAATGCGATGGCGTAGAAAGGGCTTTCGTCATTTGTATGGAATTCTGAAGCGCCTTGCGTGACCACGACATACTCGGCGGCACCAGGCGCAATATTCACTGCTGCTTGCGCTGATTGATTATTGGTCCAATCCACTGTGATGGCGTCAGCGTTCGGGTTGTACAGATAGATCCACGTTGGATCTGGATCACCAACGCCTTGTGAACTGACAGGCGTGTAGTATTGGTGGCTCCACATATCGGTGTGGAGCAAGGTGTACCAACGCCCTTCATAATAGGAACAAACATCGCCAGTGAGGAGGTTAGCCTGCACCGGATAAGAGCTTGTGATGGTATCACCTTGGGCAATATCTTCTAGCAAGACGCTTTCGCCTTCGACCAATGTTGCGACCAATTGACCATTCTTACGAATTTCAGTGTCATCAATGGAGGCCATGATGCTCATGGCTGAGTATTGGAAGGCGTCGTCTAGACCGCTAATTGTGTCAACGCCAACCGGCGCAATGTATTCTGTACCCCAAATGTTGGTTGGATACACTTCCAGTGCACCAGCAAGCAAAGTCCCAGAGCCGTTAAGCCAGCCCATGCGGTTGACCTGGACTGTATCTGTCGTTTGGATCTTATCGCCGCCATCATAAATGATGGAACTGCCGATCTTATTCAAACGGACTTTGGTTTCTAAGATGAGAACATCGCCCGCGGAGAACACATCGCTTGGAAAGTCAGGGTGATAGCCGTTGCTAGGATCTGCGTCGCCCCACGCTTGGGTTGAATTGGCGGTGGTGTTGTAAATATCGGCTTCATAGCCGTCTTCCCAGTGGTCGTAATAGACAATGGTGCTGTCAAACCCAATCACAATGGAGGTGTAACTGTAAATTGGATTGGACGGTTCCCGAATTCTCCAATTGCTGGGCAATTCACCGCTGTTGTGACAATAGGTATTGCCAGGAACAACGCCGGTGATGGCAGCATGGATTTCTTTTTCAGGGGTTGGGAAATAGAAGGTGTTGACAATTTCTTCTTCTGGCAAGCTTGCGATGGCATTGGCAGCAAAGGCCAATGGTTGACCACTGCCACTTAACGCAAAAAGCACGCCAAACACGGCGAGCGCAAATACCTTCTTTGAAACCTTGTCAACAAACGAAAAATACGAATACGACGACATAACTACCTACAGATATAGAGTTTTGATTACCGATATTGGTTAGCGTTCGCTGCGTCTACCACTACTTTAGCTATTTTCTATAACTCTCGCTAACGAAATCTAAACCATATTTAGTTTATCCCTCAGTAAAGCTAAAACTATTGAGGATTAGTTGAGATTTCTCACATAAAAATTAAGGTGTCGCTAAACTTTTCTATAACCTGCTCTAACCAAAGATTTACTTGTAGCGTTTTCCAGACTAGTCTAGGCGTAGCACCATGGCTTGCCATGGCAAGTGTCGTCATGTAATCGCCAACACCATCACATTAACGCAGAGGAACCACCTTGGCTCCGGGCACAGTTGCGGTCATATTCGGAGCCTAGAAGCCTCCTTTCCCTTAGGCCAGCAGAAAAGAAACCTAGTTTTTATCTATGACAAACCACTAGTCTGTACTTGTAAATTGCGACTTCGGTCAGTGGGGGCGTCTCTGTGCTGTCTTGCTGAGGCGGAACTTCACGGGCTATGGTGCTACGCAATGAATTAGTTGGAATCAAAAAGGAGCGTTCGATAACGGACGCTCCTTTTTGCTGATAGCGGGTGCCTAATTTTATCGATGTAACCGTCTTTGTGACATAACGGACGCACCATTCAACGCCAGCAACAAGCCAATGGCTGCATAGACAACCATGCTCCATGGATTGCCTGCTCCAAATTCCCCCGTCGTCGGGATCTGATTTGGAATGATTTGCAGGCTGACTGTGTTCGAGTCAATGCTGGACGTGCCAGATGCAATCACCTGTGCCACGTTGTTGATCACATTCGGGGCTTGAGCCGTCGCGTTGAGACGCGCCACAATTGTAATCGTCACCGATTGGTTGGCGGTCATGTCACCAACGGCTACTGACACCGTGCGTGACGCTGGATCATAGCTTGCGCCGCCTTGCTGGCTGCTCGATGAGACATAGTCTAAGCGACTGTCTAACGTGTCCGTCACGGTCACGCCAGTAATCGTGGTCGCATTCGGATTGGTTACGACTAAGGTGTACGTCACTTGGTCGCCAACTGTGCCAATTGTGCGGTCTTCAGACTTCACAATGGTCGGCGGCTGAATATTGGCCGCTTGAGCAGCAGGTGGCTGAGGCGTTGGCGTCGGTGTTGGTGGTGTATTGCGACGGATAATTTCCGTTTCAATAGCTGACAAGACAGACCCTGTTGCTAGCCCGGCGTCAATGGTTGGGTCGAATTCGCCTGCACTGAGTGACACGAGTGGTGTGCGCCCAGTGGTGCGATCAGCATTGCTATCGGTGCTGGCGTCTAGACCTTCTTCAAAGAAGGTGAAGCCAAAGCCTTCAGGCTTGATGAATTCAACAATGTAATTGCCAGGTAGCAAGTTGCGGAACTCATAGTACCCGTTGCTGTCTGTCGTTGTTGTGCCAATAATGTTGCCGTTTTGGTCGAGCAAGTTGACCGTGACGTTTTCTACAGGATCTTCATTGTCATCTTGAATACCATCACCGTCCACATCTAGCCAGACATAGTCACCCAGACCTGCTGGTTGGTAGATACCCATGTCCCAAGTTGGGTCATGTTCCCCTGGATCTAGCGTGGTGAGCGGGGCGCGTCCCGTGCTTGGGTCAGCGTCACTGTCCAGCGCGTCGTCTGAACCGGCGTCTTGCTGGGTTACGGTGTAATTGGTTGGCAATGTGTTCAAGTCAAATTGGACATAGTATGGCCCTGGAACCAAGCCTGTGAATTCGTAGAATCCGTCTGCATTGGTGGTTGTCGTCGCAATTAGATTGTCATTTTCGTCATACAAGTTGACGGTGACGTTTTCAACACCTGGTTCACCGTTGTCTTGCAAGCCGTTGTAGTTGTTGTCGTACCAAACGACATCGCCAATTGAAGCCACTGGAATAACAACTTCTTGGTCATGATCGTCTTCGTCTTCGGTGCGTTCGTCATAGTCAGGGTCGTCATGGTCAATATCGTCATGTTCGACGGTTGGATCGTTTGATGGATCATCATCGGGATCGCTGTCAATGTCGTTGCCACTGTCTTCACTAATTTCCGCCACGTTGGCTAAGTTCTGAGTCAGGTCTGTGACACGCAATTGCACAGCAATGGTCACTGTGTTCCCTGGAGTCAGGTTGGCACCGTAGACACAATCCACCATGCTGCCGTCTTGGGTACACGTGAAGTCGGTTCCAGTCGCTGAGACAAACTCCATGCCACTTGGGATGTGTTCGGTCACGGTAAAGGCACCACTGTTCAACGTTCCTTGATTAGTTACGGTCAACACGTAGTCAATAACATCATCAACCGCGACATATTCAGACTGACCCGCAGCTAGCGTTTTGATGAGCGCCAAGTCATAGGTCTGACCAACGGTCACAACTTCAGGGTCATGGTCGTCTTCATCTTGTTCAGGGTCATCTTTACGATCTTCTTCGATTTCATCGTTTTCAGGATCGCCATCGTTGTCAGGATCATCATCAGGATCACTGTCGTTGTCTGTTGGCGGGTCATTGTCAGGATCTTCATCGCCGTCAGCGTCGCTAATTTCGGCGAAGTTGGTGATGGTATTGCCTTGGAAGTCGTCGTCAATTTTCATGGTGACTTCAAAGGTGACACTATCGCCCGCGGCCAGTGTGTCAATGTTGAAGAGTTGACTATTGTTGGCGCCAGCGCCAGCTTCAGAAATTGCCACGGCATTGTCATTTGCGGTTGAGGTTACCGCTGTGACATTTGAGCTTACGTAAGACATATCTGTTGGCGTGTATTCCGCGACCTCAATGGCGTAGGCTGCAATGTTGCCTTGGTTGAAGACCGTGATTGCAAACACCACGTTGTCACCCGGTTCGACGACTTCAGTTGTGACTAAGGTTTTGCGCAGCGCAAGGTCAAAGCCAATGCTGAACGATGCCGGATCATGATCGTCTTCGTCATCAGCGTTGGCGTCCGTGTTGGCGATGTCGGCAAGGTCAGTGTAGTCGCGCGTTTCGTCGCTGTCATTGCTGGTGTCAGCGTCGTTATCGCTGTCATTTTCCATGTTGGCGTCCGGCGTGCTGTCCAATTCAATGCCGCTGTCAGATGTGATCTCGGCTTCGTTACGGAAGGTTTCAATTGAAACGTCTTCTAACGTGGCCTGAATGGTCAAGGTCACCGTTTCGCCAGCTTCTAAGCTGTGGGTTGCACCGAGCGTCCAAGTGACAGTGCCAGGTGCAGCAGCATCTGTTGTTGCTGCGCTTTCATCAATGCTGATGTCAACGTCAGTATCGGCGTCAGTGCCGGTTGTTGCAGAGCCAGCGACATAGACCAGCCCAGTTGGTAGCACATCGATGACAGTGAATTCACCAGAGGGCACAATGCCTTGGTTCATGACGCGGATTTGGTATTCCACGATCCCGCCAGCTTCAATAGGCACCTCAGTGATTGTTTTCACCAATGCCAAATCGTAAGGCAAGGTCAAGACAGCAGGGTCATGATCGTCTTCGTCGTCACTGTTGCTGTCGGTGTCAACCACGTTGGTCAGCGACTCGTAGTCACGGGTTTCGTCACTATCGTTAGTGGCGTCGTCGTCATTGTCACTGTCATTACTGGTGTCAGTGTCTGGGAAACTGTCAACATCAATGCCGCTGTCACTGCTAATTTCGGCTTCGTTGCGATAGGTTTGCAATGACAAGTCTTTGATTTGCAGTTCATAGGTCAACACAATTTCTTCGTCGGCTAAGAGCGAATGCGTTTGCCCTAACGTCCAAGTAATGTTGCCAGGTGCGGTTTCATCGGTTGTTGCCGCACTTTCATCAATGCTAATGTCAACATCTGTGTCGGCATCGGTGCCACTTGTGGCTGAGCCAGTCACATAAATCATGCCCGCTGGGATGGTATCTGTGACCGTAAATGTGCTGGATGCCAAGTCACCTTGGTTACGGATCACAATGGAATATTCCACAGTGTCATCGACAGCCGTTGGCGCATCGCCGGTAATCACTTTGACGAGGGCAAGGTCATAGTCACCTAGTACAACTTGTTCAGGATCGTGATCATCTTCATCGTCAGCGTTGTCGTCAGTATTGTCGATGTCGGCTGGGTCAGTGTAGTCACGGGTTTCGTTGGCATCGTTGGTGTTGTCCGTGTCGTTGTCGTTGTCATTTGCCAGATTGGTATCTGGATAGCTGTCAACATCGCCACCGCTGTCGTCTGCAATTTCAGCTTCATTGCGCATGACTTGGTAGTCATAGCTTTCCAACGTGACGTCATAAGACAATGTGAGTGTTTCACCGGCCATGAGACTGTGCGTTGCGCCTAGCGTCCAAGTCAGGCTGCCGGGTGCAGTGACATCTGTTGTTGTGCTGCTTTCATCGATTGCGATGTCAACGTCGGTGCCCGCATCTGTGCCTGCGGTTGCACTGCCAGTGACGTAGACGAGACCGGCTGGAAGTTCGTCGTAAACGAGGAACCGGCTAGAACCGAGATCCCCTTGATTTTGAACCGTAATTTCAAAGGTCAGTGTGTCGCCGAGTGCTGTCGGTGCCGTGTCTGATGTGTTGACCTTGACCAAGGCAAGGTCGTAGTCACCTAGCGGGAATTCAGCTGGATCGTGATCGTCCTCATCATCAGCATTGACGTCCGTGTTACTGATGTCAGTTGGGTCGGTATAGTCACGCGTTTCATTGCCATCATTGGTATTGTCAGCGTCGTTATCACTGTCATTCGCCATGTTCGTGTCTGGTGTGCTGTCAATATCTGGCCCAGAGTCCGTTGAGATTTCGGCTTCATTTCGGAATGATGGATAGTCATAACTCAGCAATTCTGCTTGGTAGCTCAGCGTTAGCGTTTCACCTGGGAGCAACTCATGCGTTGCGCTAAGCGTCCAAGTCAGGCTGCCGGGCGCTGCAACATCTCCCGTCGTGGCACTGTCATCGATGGCAATGTCTACATCTGTGGTGGCATCGGTGCCAGTGGTTGCGCTACCGCTGACATAGATTAGGCCTGGTGGCAACGCGTCATAGACTGTGAATTCGCCAGATCCTACATCGCCTTGATTTTGAACGGTAATTTCAAACGTCACCGTTTCGCCGAGATCAACAGGCGTTGCGCCGCTGATGACTTTGACCAAGGCAAGGTCATAGTCCCCAATGGTTAGTACCGCTGGGTCATGATCATCTTCGTCGTCAGCGTTGGTGTCTGTATTGCTGATGTCAGTTGGGTCAGTGTAGTCGCGTGTTTCGTCAGCGTCGTTTCCGGTATCGCTGTCATTGTCACTATCGTTTGCTAAGTCTGTGTCTGGATAGCTGTCGGTATCAAGCCCGCTGTCAGATGCAATTTCCGCTTCATTGCGCATGGTTTGATACTCATAGCTTTCCAAGGTCGCTTGATAGCTCAGCGTCAGCGACTCGCCAACCGCTAATTCGTGCGTTGCGCCCAGTGTCCAAGTAATGGAACCGGGGGCCGTGACATCTGTGGTCGCGCTGGCCTCGTCAATGGCGATATCAACGCTGGTCGTTGCGTCTGTTCCATTGGTTGCGCTGCCGGTCACATACACAAGTCCTGGCGGTAAGGCATCGAAAACGGTGAACTCCCCAGAGCCAATTTGACCTTGATTTTGAACGGTAATTTCAAAGGTGACCGCATCACCGAGTTGGACCGGTGCGGCACCCGTAATGACTTTGACAAGTGCTAGGTCATAGGTACCCAGGGTTAGCACTGCCGGATCATGATCGTCTTCATCGTCAGCGTTGGTATCGGTGTTATCAATATCAGCAGGATCTGTATAGTCACGGGTTTCGTCAGTATCGTTACCTGTGTCACTGTCGTTGTCGCTGTCGTTTTCTAAATCTGTATCTGGATAGCTGTCCGTATCTGGCCCGCTGTCGGATGCAATTTCCGCTTCATTGCGCATGGTCTGATAGTCATAGCTTTCCAGCGTCGTTTGATATTCCAAGACCAAGTCTTCACCGGGTGCCAGTTCATGGGTTGCTCCCAGTGTCCACGTGAGTGTGCCCGGTGCCGTGACATCTGTAGTGGCACTGCTTTCATCGATGGCAATATCAACGTTGGTTGTGGCGTCCGTGCCAGAGGTGGCGCTGCTACTGACATAGACCAAGCCGGGAGGGAGGGTATCCACTACAGTAAATTCACCTGATCCCAATTGACCTTGATTTTGTACTGTAATTTGGAAGGTTACGGTGTCCCCAAGGCCAGTGGGCGCAGCTCCAGTTTGGACCTTCACCAAGGCCAAATCGTACGTGCCCAGCACAAATTCTGCTGGATCATGGTCGTCTTCGTCATCTGCATTGACATCTGTGTTGGCCACGTCCGCAAGGTCAGTGTAATCACGCGTTTCGTCGCCATCATTGCCAGTGTCTGTGTCGTTATCGCTGTCATTCGCCAGATCTGTGTCTGGGAAGCTGTCAATATCGTCGCCGCTATCTGAGGCTATTTCCGCTTCATTGCGCAGTGGGCTGTATTCGTAGGATTGCAGCGTAGCGCGAATTTCAAGCGTAATGCTTTCACCAGACTCAAGACTATGGGTTGTGCCCAAAGTCCAGGTAATACTACCGGGGGCAGTAGGGTCCGTGGTGACGCTGGCTTCGTCTACTGTAATGTCAACGTCAGTTCCAACATCGGTTCCGGTTGTTGCAGAAGAGGCAACATAGACCAAGCCTTGTGGCAGGGCATCATAGACCGTGAATTCACCAGAGGGTGAGTCGCCTTGGTTCATGACTGCAATGTTGTAAACCACTTCGTCTCCAATTTGTGTTGGGACTGTGCTGGTCATTGTCTTGACCAACGCCAAGTCGTAGCTTGGGTCAGTAAACCCAGCGTCCAATGTGTGGTCAGAGGCACCAGCAATGTTGGTCGTGTAGTCAATGCGGGGCAGGGTTTTGCCATCGACATCGACCGTCCCTTGTAGGTCACTATCGTTTATATCGGTTGAACTCGCTGAGTCCGATGTAGTTGGTTCTAAATCGGCAATGGTGACACCAGGTGGCAAAGTGGCCGTTGTGGTGCTGATATCAAAGGCTAAGGTATAGCTTTGATTTCGACTGACATCAAAATAGTAATGTCCGTTTGAGTCAGTGGTTGTGGTAATGAAAGCGCCGCTTTCTAAAATTAGATACACGGTCGTGCCAGGCATGGGAATCTCGTCTGGATCTTGCACGCCATCTTGATCAGCGTCATACCAAACATAGTCCCCAATTTGGACTGGCATTTGTGGACACATGAGATCCACATCACCTAGACCGCCAGATTTTCCCTGTGTACCGCCTTGCGTCACTGGAGAGTTACTGCCGGAACTTGCATACAGCATGTAACCAGGGTCACGCGCTGTTCCGTCTTGGGTGTTGAACCAGTTGATGCCACCGGCGGAGTGATACAAATTGCTGTACGGGTCCATCCCAGCCACAATGGCTTCATTAGAGCCCGGCAGAACGGCGACACCAGCATTGACAACTTCAGGATGGGCGGTTCCCCAGTTATCTTGTCCGAAGAACTCACCACCACCAGGACCTATGCCCCCAGTCGTGGCTGTGGTCAACGCACCACAAACACCATTGGATTCGAGATCCCATCCACCGCCGCCATCTGGACAAGCCATTAGCAGGTCACCAGCAGAGTTACCGCGATAACCGCCAACAGTGTCAGTAATATCAGGAGCAAGGTTGCGCCAACCAATTTGGTGTGAGAAGCGATCCATAAAGGACATCAACATATTGCCATCATCGGTGAAGTCGATGTCTGCCAAGACAGGCGTCGCCCAACAGAACTGAGTGTTTGGGGCTGCTGAGGGTGGAAGGTCATCCCGCCAAGGGTGCCAATTGCTTGAAGCGTCACACCCACCCGGCCAAGCCGTTTGTTTGGTGTAATCTAGTCCATAGCGAATGGCAACAGTCGGCGTGACTGTTGGTGCGCCCGGAATGGTGGCAGCACCAAGGTCAGCTGTTAGGTCATAGTTGTAAACGATCGCTTCTAAGACTGCGTTTGGTGTGTTGTTATCCAAATTCGTGACGTCTGTGGAGCCATCACACACTAAGCCAATTTGCATTGTGCCGTTGACATAGTTGACTGCCCATGGGCGGTGCTCACCATTGGTACAGGCTGGTGTTGGCGCTGGAATATCATACGTCAGGACGAGACTGCCGTCAGTCGTGTCGATGACCAATACATCTTTATTCTTAAGATCGGTGACTAAAAGAAATTCACGATCAATCCAACCATCCACTGTTGGATCAAGGGCTTCATCGTCGATGACATCAACGTCACCCAGACCGAGGGTCGCCACCTGTGCCCATGCGTCAACATCGTATGACTCTGCATCTGATGATGAAAGCCCTCTGTCGGTATTACTTCCAACTGAGGCTTGACCAACGTCAATGCCGAGATCATCTTCGACTTCTACAAAGCCACCAGTTACCGGCGTGCCGGTGCTGAAATCTACGACATAAATGCCATCGAGTCCGAGAGGACCAAGGCCGACGTGGCGTTTCAAAAAGGCAGCGGTATACACTTTTTCAGTTTGTTGACTCCATGCTAGACCCCAAACAGAGCCAACTTCAGCATTGGTCGAAATATGATCTGGCTCAACGTAGGTCATGGCTGTGCCAGGAAAAGCTGCCCCAGATGCGGTGTATGGAAACGCGACAATCGCGTCCATTGGGCCAGAGACAGATCCTTCTGGTAACGGGTCACCGTCAACAAAACAGGTGGTCATGGCAGTTGCGTTGCTGGCATCACACACGTAAGTTGATGGATCAACAACTGCCACATTGAACGCAACGTCGCCAGCGCTCAGGTCGACAATTTGCACCGTTGCGCTCGCGTCGTCAGCAGCATCCATGTCCGCTGGTGTAGTTGCATCAGCATCATCGTCTGTGAGGTTGACTGGGCCGACTTGTGTGCCAACGGGGTAGGTGGTTGTGTCAACTTCGACGCGGAGTTGATCGCCTGAACAGGTGGCTGTGTCTCCGGGTGCAAAGGTAGCAACCCCAGCCCCGTCTGTTACTGCTGTTGCACAAGGTGTGTTGGTTGGGTCATCAGCGTCAAAGACGTTGATTGTAATCCCAGCAAGCAAGGTGTCTGAGCCACCGTCTAATTTCGTGTCGACATCAATATCTTGAAACACGGTAACGGTGAGTGTGTTTGTTGCGGCGCGTACGGTATGTACGCTGATGGAAGAGCCAATAGCAAAAACACCCAAAACTGCGATGAGTAATAGCCTTTGGGTGAGTCTTGGCGAGAAAAGTACGTTGGAAGTGTGATGATACATACGATTGCCCTCTAAGTAACAACGAAATACGGTCTTCGCTAGTATCTAGCGTATGTCTTCTAACGCTTTATAAACTTTTGGTTTGATTGTGATTAGAGCCCGTAAAATATGAACTTTGTAGAGACCGGATAAATTCGGGGGGCTAGATATATCCTATGTCCCATTTTCTTGGCTCTATATAGACGTGTGCGCTTAAATCAAAAACGGCGCTCTCTTTCGAGAACGCCGTTTTCTTTATACCCTTGGCTATGCTAAGGACTTAGCCGTTTTTCTTGCGCATTGCAACCAAACCCATGCGGGTGATGGCAACTGCGACCACTGCGAGGACCATCATGCCGGCCAACATTGCTTTGCTGGCGGCAGTGTTGATGTCGTCGTCACCAGTGTTAGGCAATTCGCCTGGGATCACTGTGGTGCGAACTTCTTCACTGCTGTCGCTACCACCGTTGCTAGCAACCGTCGCTGTGTTGCGGATGATTGCGCCAACGTCGGTGCTGGCGTCGATCGTGACTTCGATCGTGATCGTCGCCGTTTGGCCTGGGGCCAAGAAGCCGACGCTTGCGGTCAAGGTGTTGCTGTCTGCGTCGTAGCTCGTGTCACCGATGGTGCTGTCTGAGTCTACGTAGGTGACTTCTGCTGGCAAGACATCGGTTACGACGACTGCTTGCAAGGTGTCATCTTCGTCTACGTTGGTGACAACCAGTTCATAGTTGATGGTTTCACCGCGCGTTGCAACTGTTGCGTCGACACGTTCGCCGCCGTCAACAATCTTCTTGACGATGGTTGGTGGCAAGATTTCAACACCGAGTGGGGCAACGTAGATGCCTGCGTCAATTGTGT
Organism: Anaerolineales bacterium; assembly: GCA_020630805.1. Lineage (GTDB taxonomy): Bacteria > Chloroflexota > Anaerolineae > Anaerolineales > UBA6668 > JAHDIM01. Next base: position 15,581 of record JAHDIM010000011.1, on the reverse strand, counting down.
CAATGTCTTCGCCAGCTGCGAGTGTGATGGTTCCGGTCTTGCCAGAGTTCACGTCTGCATCGCTGTCCAGAGCGTCGTCAGCACCAGCGTCTTGTGGGCTGAATTGTTCTTGGGTTGGGTTGTTGCGGACGAAGCGGACCATGTAGTCACCTGGTTCCAATTCGTCGAACAAGTATTCACCGTCTGCGTTGGTGACCATTGTGTCCAGCACGTTACCGTCACCGTCTTGCAGTTCAACTGTGTAGTTTGCCAAGCCAGGTTCGAAATCTTCTTGAATGCCGTTGTTGTTGACATCGTTGAAGACTTTGTCACCGATTGAACCAAGTTCGATTGGTTCCTTGGTGCCTTCTGGCGTTGGTGTTGCGTTTTCGACTGGCAACAAGCCGGCGTCTACGCTTTCGTCATCTTGACCGTCGGTGATATCGATTGCACCCGTGATGCCGTTGGCTGGGTTTGGATCGCTATCTGCTTCGTCGTCTGCGCCTTCGTCAGCTGGTGAGAATTCGCGACCTGGTGCTACGAATTGAACGTAGTAGGTTTCGTCGGTGTCCAAGCCACAGAACTTGTATTCACCGTTAGCGCCGCTGGTTACTGTAGCAACTTCTGTGTCAGGACCTGCTGCGGTCCCGGTCCACAAGTTGACTTCGATGCCTGCAATGCCTGCTTCGCCATCATCTTGGATGCCGTTGCCGTTGGTGTCTTCGAAGACATAGTCGCCGATGCAAGCCTTAGGTGCTTCAGTTGGCACTGGGGTTGCGGTCACTTCTGGCGTAGCCGTTGGTTCTGGCGTCCCTTCTGGGGTTGCAGTTGGCACTGCCGTTGGTTCTTCAGTTGTTTCAGGCGTTGGTGTTGGGTCCGTGACTGGAACCAAACCAGCGTCAATTTGGGTTTGATCTTTGCCTTGTGGCAGCAAGCTGGTCAGTTGTGTGATGTAGCTCATGCCATCCATGCTTGGATCTGCGTCGCTGTCGATTTCACTTTCGGTATCGATCAGTTGCGTGTCGTCAGCATTCAAAGTTGTGAATTCGTATCCTTCAGGTGCAACGAACATTACTTTGTAAAGTTCTTCAGTTGCCAAGCCTTCGAATAAGTAGAAGCCTGGGTTGCCGTTTTCGTCATCTGACGTGATTGCTTCAGCGAGGACGTTGCCGTCTTCATCTTGCAGTTTGACGGTGACACCGTTCTTACCTGCGGTGACTGGTTCGTCTTGCAAACCGTTGCCGTTTTCATCGATCCAGACGTAGTTGCCGAGGCTACCAAGTTCTGGTGCTGGTGTTGCGGTTGGTTCAACGATTGCAACCAAACCAGCGTCAATTTGGGTTTGATCTTTGCCTTGTGGCAGCAAGCTAGTCAACTGGGTTGTGTAGCTCATGCCATTCATGTTTGGATCTGCATCGCTGTCGATTTCGCTTTCGGTATCGATCAGTTGCGAGTCGTCTGCATTCAAGGTTGTGAATTCGTACCCTTCAGGTGCAACGAACATCACTTTGTAGGTTTCTTCGACAGCCAATTGGTCGAACAAGTAGAAACCAGGGTTACCGTTTTCGTCGTCAGCGGTGACTGCTTCAGCTAAGACGTTGCCGTCTGCGTCTTGCAATTTCACGGTGACACCGTTCTTACCAGCGGTGGCTGGTTCGTCTTGCAAACCGTTACCGTTTTCGTCAACCCAGACGTAGTTGCCCAAGCTACCAAGCTCAGCGGCTTGTGGGGTAGCGGTAGGAGCGACCGTTGGTTCTGTGGTTGGCGTTGCTTCTGGCGTGTTGGTCGGCGCAACGGTTGGTTCAGTTGTTGGTGTTG
>JAHDIM010000011.1:7012-13684 GCA_020630805.1 Anaerolineales bacterium | reverse complement strand
GTTGGTTCAGTTGTTGGTGTTGGTGAAGGCGTTGCCGCGATCACAGTTGCTGGAATGTAGAAGCCTGCGTCTACTGTGTCAACATCTTCGCCAGCGCCAATCATGATTTCAGCGGTTTGGCCGGTGACTTCGTCAGCGTCGCTGTCTGCTGCATCGTCGCCAGCATCTTGTGGGCTAGCGGTGTAGCCAGCTGGTGCAACGAATACGACGTAGTACTTGCCTTCTTCCAAGTTAGGGAAGAGGTACATGCCATTATCATCGGTGGTGGTTGTGTCAACCAAGTTGCCGTTGCGCTTGTACAGTTCAACTGTTACGTTAGCGATACCAAGCTCACCATCGTCTTGGATACCGTCCTTGTCGATGTCTTCCCAAACTTTGTCACCCAAAGATGCTGGCAACGGGGTTGGGGTTGGTTCTGGTGTATTGGTTGGTGTGTTTGTAGGAACTGGCGTGTTTGTTGCGGTTGGTTCCGGTGTGTTTGTTGGTGTATTTGTAGGAACTGGCGTGTTAGTCGCGGTTGGTTCCGGCGTGTTGGTTGGTGTATTTGTAGGAACTGGCGTGTTGGTTGCGGTTGGTTCCGGTGTGTTTGTTGGTGTGTTCGTAGGAACTGGCGTGTTTGTTGGTGTTGCGGTTGGGCAGACGACTTCAATCTTGTAGTCTTCAACTTCACCACCAGTGCTTTCTGAATTCACATCACCCGTTGGGTTGGTGTTTTCATCGCTTTCCATGCGGAAGCGAGCGAATGTGGTACCACATGCTGCGTCGGCTGGAACATCGATGGTGACTTTGAAGTCTTGCAAGTCGGTTGCTTTTTCAACGATTAGGTCGTCGATGATCAATTCAGCGTCGCCGTCGAATTCACCGTTGCCGTTCCAGTCGATCCAAGCGTTGATGAATTGATCGCGGTGCACTGTTTGCAACGCGGTGATTTCAATCATCTTGCTGTCGCCAGTAACCAATTCGTTGCCACCGACAAACGTAACGCCGTCTTCATCGTCGTCATCTGCGTTGTCATCGCCGTTGGCCATGTTGCTGTTTGCTTGTTCTTCTTCTGTATCAACTGTTTCGCCGAGGCTAACACCGTCACGTACTTCTACAAATGCGTCGCCGTAGCTGTCTGGTGCGTCACCGAAGTCATGCGTTGGGGCACCTGTTTCAAATTCGATACAGATTGATGAAGGCACAATTGAGTTTGCAGCAGTGTTGTTGTTACCGAATTCGCTGTCACCCCAGTGTGCGATGACAATTTTGTCTGCGCCGTTTGGCAAGGTTGCTGAACCCAATGAGCCGCGCCAGTGGTCAGCGACTACTCCTGTGTCGATGCCATCTTGCGTGTAGTTTGAAGACCATTGAACGTTACCGTTCTTTAGGAAAACAACCTTCCATTGTTCGTTTGCTTGGTTGCCTGTGTTCGGGCGGCTCAAGTAACCATCCCAAGACACAGCGTCTGAAATTGTTACATCGACTGGACCACTGAATTCACCTGGCAAGGTAATTGGCAACATGTATTGGCTGTCGCGGCTACCCAACATGCGAACGTCTACGATTGGAATACCACGATCGTCGAGGTTAGTGACATCAATTTCTTGCTTCCACAAGATAGCGCCTTGTGGGCAGCTTGGCATTGGTGGAGGCGTAATTTCAGGAGTGTCGGTTGGTTCACAGCCAGCAGGGCGTGACCAGCGGATAGTGCGTTGGTCGCCAGTGCCGTTGTAATCTGTTCCGTTGCCCCAAGGACCCACTGGGTCGAAGTAGAGTGTCCCGCCGGTCACGTCTGCGTCAAACATGACCCAGTTTTTGAATTGGCGGTTGTTATTGTTGGTGAATGCGCCTGATGGCAAGTCACCGCGTTCGCCTTGGTCTGTGACGTAGCGAACCGTGATGTTGTCGTGCAAGCCTTGGCTACCGTTGTAGGTCCAAGTCGTTGCCGTGTAATCTACTGAGTAAGTGCCGTCACCCTTACAGTGGGTGTTGACAGATAACTCTGGGTGGTGGGCCGAAGCCGGGTTAACTGTAAATGTGCTGAACATCATTGCTGCTAAAAGTGCAATAAAGATATTCACGCGGGAAAATGATTTTGAGAAAGTTGTTACCGTGTTCATCTCGTTACCTTTACTAAAAGAATAAAAATTCCAAATTCAACATCTATATCTAATCAAAACGGCAAAATCGAGTCGATAACAGTACGGTGCACGTTTCGTTTGTAATCCGTTTGAATAACTCAAAAAGAGCGATTTACACTGTAAATCACTCTTTCTAAAGTAAATATCTGATTTTTGGTGGTTAGATGTTGGTGAAGTTTATTGCTTCGTAAAGGATTTTTGCATTCTGACTAGAGAGAATGCTGCGGTGGCAGGTTGGCGTCACCTAAACTCAACCTGCCACCTAGTTGGCTTATAACTCCTTGCGGCGGGCTGCAAATCCCATGCGGAGAATTGCGACGCCGGTGACAAGTAGGACCATCATGCCAGCAAGTGCAGCTTTGATTAGTCCTTCGCTTAGGAAGTCATCACCTGTGTTTGGAATTTCACCAGGAATGATTGTGAGCACAACTTCGTCTGAGTCTGCGTTACCACCGTTGCTGGTGACAGAAGCCACATTCTTGATCTTGCTACCGATGAGAGCGTCCGCATCAACGTTTACACCAATTGAAATGGTTGCTGTGCTGTTGCCTGCCATCGTACCAATGCTCCAAGTCAGGGTGCGGCTGTCTTCATCATATGAAGCGTTGCCTTCAGCAGAGGCGTATGTGACGTATGTCACGCCTTCTGGCAGAACATCGGTCAAGGTCACTGCTGCAAGCGGGTCATTGTTTGGATTAGTGACCGTCAAGCGGTAGTTTACGGCTTCACCTTGCATGGCGATGTAGCTCTTCACTAGCTCAGACGCGTCATCCACAATGAACTTTTCAACTTCTGGTGGATCTAGTTGTACACCCAATGGTGGAACGTAGATGCCAGCGTCAACGTTGTCGTAGTCTTCCCCAGCTTCAACGGTGATGGTGCTGGTTTCACCCGTGTTTGCGTCAGCGTCGCTGTCGATTGCATCATCAGCGCCTTGGTCTGCTGGGCTGAATTGTTCCGTGTTCGGATTGTTCAGGACGAAGCGAACGGTGTAGTCGCCTGGTTCGACTTCGTCAAACAAGTACTTACCATCTGCGTCAGTCACATCTGTTGCGACTACGTCACCTTGGTCGTCCAGCAATTGGACCGTGTAGTTAGCCAAGCCTGGTTCACCGTCTTCCATGATGCCGTCGTTGTCCAAGTCACTGAAGACCATGTCGCCAATTGAACCGTTTTCAAGTGGTTCTTTTGTGCCAGTAGGTTCTGGCGTTGGCGTCACTTCAGGTGTTGCCGTTGGTTCTGGCGTTGCGGTTGGCAATGCAACTGGAGGCAAGATGCCTGCATCAACGGTGGCCAACATACCTGAATTTTCAAGAATGATGACTGCTGTGTAGTTGACGCCGTCCAAAATGTCGCTGTCAACTGCGTCGTCGCCACCTTGGTCAGCTGGGCTGAAGCCGTTGTAGTTGAGTGGTTCAATGACCTGCACAATGTAACGCGTGCCTGGAACCAATTCGACGAATGCATATTTGCCGTCTGCATCTGTTTGCGTGGTGTCAACTTGGGTGTCTGGGGTGCCATCACCGTCGTCGTCTGTCCACAAGTTTACTGTCACTTCAACTAGCCCTGGTTCGCCATCATCTTGGATGCCGTTACCATTGCTGTCTTCCCATACATAATCCCCGAGAGAGCCACCGAGTGGTTGCTTGGTGCCGGTAGGCGTTGGTTCTGGTGTACCCGTTGGTTCTGGCGTTGCAGTCACCTCAGGCGTTGCCGTTGGTTGTGCGACAGCGACTAACCCTGCATCTACTTGGGTTTGGTCTGCATTGTCTGCGTCAAGCGTAATGACGTAGCTCATGCCGTTCATGTCTGCGTTCGCATCGCTGTCTGCGTTGCTTTCGCCTGCGATCAATTCTGCGGTTTCAACAAAATCTGCACCTGGTTTGTCTGGTGCTGATTCTGGTCCAGCGAATGGACCTGCGCCGTCGCTATCAGCAGCGGTTGGATCTGTGAACGTGCCCGTTGAAATTGGACCGTTTGGACCCACAACCCAGCCTTCGTATACCCAGCCAGCTGGCAGGGTTGGCAAGTTCAAGCCAGTAAACCAGATCCCGTTGCGGTAAGACGCAGTTGGATCGGTTGGTGCTGCCAAGATAAAGGTGCTGCCGTCTGCGTCAGCAAAGTCTGTATTGAGTGCCAATGGATGGTTGATGCTGAGATCAGCCATGGTGCCGTCAAAGTTGCCAGCCACAATGTGAACTGCGCTTGGAGCAGGATCGTCACCAACGGCAGGTTCAATGGTCAGAACATAGATCGTTGCTGCATCGACATCAGCTTGGTCAAGTGCAAATTCTGTTTGGTGGTTGCCATCTGCGTCGACAGAGAAGCGACCAGCAGGAATTGCGCCACCGCCGGTGATCAACCAGCCTTCATAGACGTAGTCTGGACCGAGATCTTCCAATCCGTCAAAGTCAACGGTCAAGTTACCACCAGCGGTGTTGATCTTGGTTGCTTTCCCGGTTGGGAAGCTTGCTGCGTTGAGGCTCAAAGATTGAGCAACTTCAGCGCCAGCGTCAGTAATGTCGCCAACGAGTGGCTTCAGTGTGAATGGAGCTGCGCTGTTGTCAGGGTCTGGTTCGACTGAGATCACAGCGGTGTAGCCGACCAAGTCAATGGCGGTGGTTGCATCCAGTTGGGTGAATTCGTAGCCGTCTGGGGCCACGAAGGTTACTTTGTAGTCTGTGTCTAAGGCCAAGCCTTCAAACAAGTAGAAACCTGGGTTACCTTCAGCGTCATCCGCGGTGACTGTGGTTGCGAGTTCGTTACCGTCTGCGTCTTGCAAGATGACAGTGACGCCGTTCTTGCCAGCGCTGGCGGGTTCGTCTTGCAAACCGTTGCCGTTTTCGTCATTCCAAACATAGTTACCAATGCTGCCGATACCGGCTGGCGTTGCCGTTGGGTCAACCGTGGCGGTTGGTTCTGGCGTATTGGTTGCAGGAACGTCTGTAGCGGTTGGTTCCGGTGTGTTGGTTGCAGGAACGTCTGTAGCAGTTGGCTCAGGTGTGTTCGTTGCAGGAACGTCCGTTGCGGTTGGTTCTGGTGTGTTCGTTGCAGGAACGTCCGTTGCGGTTGGCTCAGGTGTGTTCGTTGCAGGAACGTCCGTTGCAGTTGGTTCTGGCGTGTTACTTGGGGTAACGGTGGCACCAATGACGGTGGCAGGGATAAAGAACCCAGCATCGACATCATCGTTGCTTGAGCCAGCGACAACTGTGATTGGCGCCGTGCGGCCGGTGGTTTCGTCAGCATCGCTGTCTACAGTTTCGTCATCACCAACGTCTTGTGGGCTTGCGGTGAAGCCTGCTGGTGCTTCGAATTCAACAACGTAGTCGCCAGGAACTGTAATGGTAAAGCTGTATTTGCCATTACCATCGGTGGTGGTGGTGTCTACAACTGCGTCACCAGAGATTAGGTTGACAGTGACATTTGCAATCCCAGATTCACCATCATCCATGATGCCGTCTTTGTCCAAGTCTTCCCAAACCATGTTGCCCAATGTTGCTGGCACAGTTGTTGGGGTAGCGGTTGGTTCCGGTGTATTCGTCGGAGTAGGCTCAGGCGTGTTGGTTGGTGTAGCCGTTGGTTCTGGCGTGTTCGTTGGGGTCGCCGTAGGCTCTGGTGTGTTTGTTGCAGTCGGTGTAGGGGTTGGCAATACATAGAAGCCTGCGTCTACATCGTCATTTTCTTCGCCAATGCCAAGTTCAATTATGACCTTACCAGTTGCTTCGTCTGCATCGCTATCTTGCGTGTCATCATCACCGGCGTCTTGTGGGCTAGCGACGTAACCATCTGGTTTTACGAATTCGACGGTGTAAGTGCCAGCTTCTAACTCAGAGAAGTCGTACTTACCATTTTGATTGGTTGTGGTGCGGTCAATTTCAGCGTTGTTTTCGTCATACAAGATAACTTCAACACCTTGAAGGCCTTCTTCACCGTCATCCATGATGCCGTCTGCATCTAGATCGTCCCAAACCATGTTGCCAATTGATCCCAATGGATTGATCACACCGGCGTCAATGCTGTCGTCGGTTTCACGCGGGTCTAATTCAATTGGACCGGTAATGCCGTCTTCATTTGCGTCGCTGTCAGCATTGCTATCATTACCAGCTTCGTGAATGGTGAATGGCATGTCCATGTCTGCAGGCAGCATGAATTGCACAACGTAGGTCAATGCTGGATCGAGTTCATCGAACCCGTAGATCCCGCCGTCGGCTGTGGTTGTGGTGTCAATTTGCGTGTCTGGGGTGCCGTCTGCGTCATCATCTGTCCAGAGGTTGACGGTCACGCCATCGATCCCAGCTTCGTCATCATCTTGGATGCCGTTGCGGTTGGTGTCTTTCCACACCAAGTTGCCCAATGCAGCGCGTGGCGTAATGACACCACCGTCTACATCGGTTGTTTCTTCACCTGGGGTGAGGGTAATTGGGGCCGTCACACCGTCAGCGTTTGCATCGCTGTCGATGGTGTCGTCATCACCAGCGTCTTGCGTGGTGAAAGGCATATCCATGTCTGCTGGCACATTGAACATGACAATGTAGGTCAGCGCAGGATC
>JAHDIM010000011.1:0-6912 GCA_020630805.1 Anaerolineales bacterium | reverse complement strand
ACTTCCGTCAGTTCAACACCAGTTGTGGGTTGGTCTGTGACGGTGAGTGTTACCCAACCGCGTGAGCCAAGGGTGTCAGGTGCCAAGTTATTTGCACCGGTACCAAATTGGGCTGGCATGACTGCTGAAATGCTAATGACTGCACCTTCATAGTCGGTGTCAGGTTTCCCGGTTAAGGTCCCGGTAACTGTTTGGTAGTACACCCAGTCACTGGTGTCGCTAGCCGTGATTTGGGTCAAGCGTGGCGCACCGGCTGGTGGCAACAAAACCAAGTCAGAGAACACAACATCGTACGCGAAGCTTGCGCCAGCGGCATTGGTTGTCATCCCAGACATCATCGCGGTGCCATCGTCATTGACCATGTAAATGCCATTGTCAATGCTGTAACGCCAATTAGAGTTCTTGAATTCGTTGGATGCGAAACGCGGATCAAATGTTGGCAAGTAGAAGCCATTGAGGTGTGCGTCTGACCCGTTGTAAACGCAGTATTTTGCTGGCACAGGAGTGTCTGCAGGCGCACAAGCATTCAACAGAATGTGAATGTCACCAATGCCGTTGCTGAGTGTTGGTCCATTGTCTGGTTGAGAAGTAACTTCAACATTGAACCAGCCCCCAACGCCAAGAGCACCAAGCGGTTGGTCGAAGTCGCCGGTTCCCCATTTGTTAGCGCCGCCCCCAAACTGAGAGTTAGCACGGTGTGTGAATTTCAGCACAGCACCTTCATATGCGGTGTCTGGTAAGCCTGTCAGTGTGCCGCTCATTTTCGTGTAGAAATACCATTCACTGTCATCTTCATTTTGCGGATTATATGGAGAGCCAGCTGGTGGGGTGAGTGACAGACCTGAGAAGGTCAAGTACATGCGGTAACCGTCGCCATTGCTGTTGACAAGATCACCGGCTAAGACGGCAGAGCCGCCTTCGTTTTCAACCATCAGGCCATTTACAACTGAAAAGGCTGATGCATTTGGATCTACATTGCGGATTGAAAATCCGTAGGTCCCTTTGTGGTTTCCATCGGCGACACAATGCGTGCGAGGCGTATACGTGTCGTTTCCGGTTGCTTGAACACTTTGGTAGGGTGCGAAGAGCACGCTAAACAAGAGTGTAAGTATTGAAGCCAACTTAAAAGTTGTCTGTAGATGTTGGCGCTTCAAATACTGTTGACTAAAACTATTCATAATCGTTTCCTATACCTAAAACTTCAACCAAGAATTTTTGGTTCACATTCATAATCTTGAACATAGATAAAACTACGACCACTAAGAAAAAATACCTAATACGTTCAAGATAAGGTTTGTTATAGGAATAGGTTAATATGCAGGCCCGTTGAGGTCGATAAAGGGGTGGTGCGGAGACCGTATGTGTTTAGTTTGAATATTTAGGGGGGCGGACTTCTAAACCAATTTCAAACCGTGAGAAATTTCGTCGGAATTGGAATTTATTCTAAGACTGTAACCGGCTGACAAGCTGGACAGGTAAGTACAGGTAATTAGAATGAAATTGGTAAACAACACCCGCACAAAAGCATTTGCAATCATTATTGGACTTATGGCACTGATGTCATCTGTCGCACCGGCGTTTGCGGCTCGCAATGTCAGTCTACCTACGACTGAAAGTCAAGCTGGACTGAATACATTTGTAGACAGCGTGGTGAATGGGAATGCAGATCAGGTTGTCGGAATTTATGTCGCCGACAAATTTGCAATGCCAATGGTGCAACAACTTGAGGGTGACCATGCGTTCATTAGCTCAATGCCAAATACGCTGACGCAGTTTGGTCTGCCAAGTGATTATGGCGTACTTGGGGTTTTGGCTCATAACACTGAAGCTGGGGCTAGCTTCTATGACTTAGAAACCGGCGACGAAGTGGTGGCAGTGTATGGTGATGGTCAATTGGTGCGCTATGAAATTGATACCAGCGAAGTTTGGGAAGCCTTCAACCCTCATGACCCTTACAACGGGACATTTGAAAATGTTGAAACTTCAGAAACCTTGAGCCTCCGCGACCTGTTCTTTGATACATACACCACGGCAGATACGCTCGTGTTCCAAACCTGTTACGCTCAAGGCGATAACACTGAATGGGGGCGATTGTTCATCACAGCAACGCTGGTGGACTAAGTGTTTCGCAACAAAAACTCAGAAATCAATGCGACAAATGCATGCGAAACCTTCAGTAAAAACCAGATCTAACGTCAATTCTATTTTTGAGAATTTTCTGGTTTTTACATAAGTCGAATAGGCCTCGAACCAGACTTTCCTTATATAAGGAAGCAATAGATTGTAAAAGGCGAGTGCACCCATTAGGGCGCACTTTTTGATTCTTGATCTAGGTACCCTACAGTTTCACTGAGCAAATCGTCGTAATCATCATCGAGAAGACATGCTCAATTACGAATTCACAACCAGAAAAATCATAGTGTGCTGTCCCTTATCGGTTACGAACGCGACTTGTGCTGAGCGAAGTCGAAGTATTACGACAACGAATACGAGTAAATTCGTTGTTTGATGAAAAGTGTAGGGTAGCTAATTCTTGATAGGGCTTTCGCTATTCAGAGCGCAGGGCGCCTGTCGAAATGCGGCAATGTCACTAGCGGCAAGCCTTACCTGCGGATGACAAGCTCAGTGAGCGAAAGCCCTACTTGAGTATTGTTCTAAATATGAAGATTGTGCCGTAATACAGCCAGCCTTGGGTTTACAGTGCTTTATGTCGGGACCGTATTGAATTCAAGTCGGAAGGTGGTGCCGTTTCCAGGGCTACTCAAAACAGAAATAGTGCCATTGTGTTCGAGCACAAAGCCGCGGGCAGCTGAGAGGCCTAGGCCATAGCCATTGTCTTTTGTTGTAAAGAAGGGATTGAAAATACGGTCACGCGTATGCGCGTTCATACCGGGGCCATCATCTGTAATTTCAATCGTAAAGAGGTCTTCATTGTCTGGTGACAATGCGTTGGTTGTCTTGATGCGTATAAAACTGCCAACCGTCGCCATCGCTTCAATCGCATTGATGATCAGGTTCATGATGATCTGTTGCAACTGTGGGCGGCTGCCAATAATGACAGCGTTGTCCGCTTGTAAACTGCCAATCAATTGCAGCTTGCTGGTTGGTGGCGGTCTCAAGAGGCGGATGTTCTCTTCAAGTAGCACGTGCATATCAACCGGGCCATAGAAAGTGCTGTTTTTGCCCGTTGCCAGCGACAGTAACTGTTCCGTCAGTTGCTTGCCTTTTTCAGATGCTAGCTTGATACGACCAATACGCTTCATTGTTTGCGTGTCTATGTTTTGACTGCGTTCGAGCAGATGGGTTTGCAAACTGATGCCGGCCAAAATATTTTTGAAGTCATGCGAAATGCTGGCTGACAAGTGCCCAAAGTTTTCCAAACGAGCAGACTGGGCCATATCTTCTTGTAACTGTTGCCGTTCAATTGCTGCGCCAAGCATGGTTGCCAGCAGCACTAGGCTTTCCACTTCGCCTTTTCGCCAGTGGCGCTCAAACTCATAATCGCTTAGCCCAATGACGCCCCACATGTTGTCGCGTACAAAAATCGGCACAGACGCAACAGATTTGATGCCTGCTTCGTCAAAGGCTGCTTTTTTGATGGGATCGAGTTCGCTGGTGAGTCTTACAACTGGCTTATTGCGCACATATGTTTTATGCCAGTCATAAAAACCGGTGTCGCGCACAGAAAAGCGATCAATGTTAGAGGGGGGAACGTTTTCTGAGGTCCACTCTGCGGCCAATTCTGCAATGACATCGTCGTGGAATTTTTCTACATCCTGATAAATATAGACGCGGTCAACTTCAGTGACTTCGCCAATAATTTTCAGCACTATGCCAATCGCGTCCTGCCAATTGACGTTTCTCAGGAGTAATTCGGCAGCCTTGGCATTGGCAGCCAAAATGGCACTCTGTTTTGAATTGTTCGGCTTCAGTGGGGATGTTGCAGTTTGTACCATTAGAGATGGAAGCGCGTGATGTCTTTAGAAAACCGAAGCACTCCTCATACCCTAGTTGTATCAAATGCTAAACGGTGGCGCAACTAGTTAGAAACCAATTCTTTATCAATTCCCGATTTTGGGCGTTTAGCGCTGTGACAGTTTCAATACTTCAGACTGATTTTGTGTAACAAGTCGTGCAATAAAACTGAATTATTACCATTTTTTAGCCGTTCAACAATATTCTATTGATTACAATGTAATTTATGAGTTTGCAAGCGGTATCCCAAAAAATTCCTCTAAGTGACCACCCTGTATTTGGCTTTTTTGACCAAGATATTATTGACAAATTGACCGCTGGACTGGAGCCAGTCATGTTGGAAGCCGACGACGTTTTACTCCGGCAAGGGGACCCCGGCGACGCAATGTACCTGCTGGATGATGGCCTATTACAGGTATACCTGGAGCAAGATGATGGCGCAACGCAAATAAGCTTGAATTCTATTGTGCCGGGTTCCATTGTTGGGGAACTGGCGCTTATTAGCGGTCAGCCTCGCAATGCCACGGTTGTCGCGTCGGAACCATCGGTCCTCTTTAAGTTGTCGCGGACATCGTTTGAAACGCTTGTTGAGCAATATCCAGAAGTTGAAGCGGCCATGTCAACGGTCATTCAGCCCAGAATTCAGCGCAAGCAGCTTGCCGAAATGCTTTCAAGTTTATTGGGCGACTCCATTGGGCAAGATACCGTACAAAATGTGCAGGCGCGCAGCGAGTGGATCACGCTACTTAGTGGCGAAATGCTATTCCACGAAGATGATCCTGCAGATGCTCTGTACATTGTAGTCAATGGGCGGTTACGCGCATCGGCAATGGATTCAAACGGACTACCGATTGATTTAGGCGAGGTTGGGGCGGGTGAAACCGTTGGTGAATATGCCTTGCTGACGAACAATCCTCGCACGGCTAGCGTGTTTGCCATTCGTGATTCAAGCCTGATCAAAGTCAGTGCCGATGCCTTACAGACGTTGCTTGCCAACCATCCGCAGGCGGTTTTCAAACTTGCCCAAACGCTTATCAATCGGCAGGTGCGGCAGTATGCGCCGGAAAAAGATATGAATCCGCGGGCCATGACCATGTGTCTTGTCCCGCTTGATGATGTTGCGCGTTACGTGGATCTCTGCCAAGCCATTGAGCAGGCACTTGGCGTATATGGAAAGACGCTAGTGCTAACGGCTGACCGTTTCAATGCGTTGTATGGCAACAATGAAGCGTCACAAATGCCGTTTTCCCATGCGCTTAATAACCTAATTACACATTGGCTGAACTCACGTGAAAATGAATATAAGTACATTATTTACGTGGCAGATCAGGCCAATAGCAATTGGACGCAGCGCTGTGCACGTCAGTCAGATCGAATTCTGCTGATTGGCGATGCCAACGATACTGCGCCAGACCAGCAAGATTGGGAGCGAACTTTGCTCCGGTCGCATCCAAATACGCAGACAGACCTCATTTTGGTGCATGATACGTTGCCGTCTGACGGCGCACGTTACTGGCTGGCAGAACGGCATGTTGATTCAGTGTTCCACTTGAAGAAAGAGTGCCTAAGTAGTCGGAGTCGCTTAGCCCGCATGTTGTCTGGCAACGCAGTCGGGTTGGTATTGGCTGGCGGTGGGGCGCGTGGTATGGCGCATGTAGGCGTGATTCGCGCCTTGGAAGAAGCAGGCTACGAAATTGACTACGTCGGCGGTACCAGTATGGGGGCTCTTGTTGGCGCTGCCTACGCAAGAGGGGCAGATTGGCATGATCTCGCAGACCTTGCTAAACGGTTCTCAGATCCGAAGTTGATCAAAGACCCAACAGTGCCCATTACCGCGCTGATGTCTGGCCGTAAAGTGACACGCATTTTGAAATCGATTTATGGAGATGAAACCTATATCGAAGATTTACCGCGTAAATTCTTCTGTGTAGCCTCGAACTTATCTAGGGCACGGCCTGAAATTTTCCATCAAGGCCTACTTTGGCGCTCAGTTAGAGGCAGCATGGCTATTCCAAGCATCTTCCCGCCCATTATTCATCAAGATGATATTTTGGTCGATGGGGCGTTAATGAACAATTTTCCATTGGACATTATGCGGCGCGAAGTGGGGAGTGGCACTGTTATTGGCATTGATGTCAATCCTGTAAAGACAAAACGTGGGCGGCCCTATGACTTTGGGAGCCATATCTCGGGCTGGCGCGTACTGTTGAGTCGGATCAATCCGTTTGCACAAAGCATTCGGGTTCCCTCTATCAACAGTGTGGTGATGCGCAGTATGTTCGTCAACAGCAATTATCAGTTCCGGAACATGCGCGGGATTGCTGACATGCTCATTACGCCCCAAGTCAGTGCCTATGGTGTACTTGACTATGACAAGTATGAAGACATCGTGGAATATGGCTATCAAGCGGCGCTGCAAGCGTTAGAAAAATCTTCTATCACTGTCTAATTCGATCTGTCCGCAATCAAGTTTAGATGTTGAATGTCAAATCTACTGCAAACATATTTGTCATGGCGTGTTGTTGTCTGGTTTAGTAAGGACTGCGGCGTACGCCAAAACTGCAAGAGAGGATTTACGGGTAGCAAGGCGCGTAAGGTACTGAGACAGCGGGAATTATGCGCATCTAACGCGAATTGCAGCTTAAAATTTAGTCAACCTAGGGCGCTGACAGGTATATACGACGCGCTTTTTCCAACGGTACTTATTAATACTTAGACAGGATGTCTAGTATTGAGACGCTTCAATTTGGATTGAGTCGCGAGTGGAATGACGGTGATTGTGAAATTTTGCCTAAATGCTAATGCCTTGGTATTTGGTTTATCATATAAATGTAGCGATAAACAGCCTCCAGAACATTACCATCCACTCCGAAGGCTTGTAGTCTCATATATTTCAAGTACTGGTTGGATGTTTGCGCTACGAAAGAAACGCTCACT
>JAHDIM010000212.1 GCA_020630805.1 Anaerolineales bacterium | reverse complement strand
GCAATGCCTCTGCATGACAAGTTTGACCTTGCAGCGACTGCGCGGGCTTCTTTATACTTGTATAACACGACTGCTGAGGTTGATACGCTCGTTGAAGCGTTGTACGCAGTCAAAAAGTTATTTGGCTAGGAGATCGATATGTCGAGTGATATGTATCGTGAGGTCATTATTGACCACTATAAAAATCCACATTACAAAGGTGAGCTGGAAGACCATACGCACAGCCACCACGATAAAAATCCGTTGTGTGGTGATGAACTCACAATTCAGCTGATTGTGGATGAAAATGATGTCATCCAACAAGCGCTGCATGATGGACGAGGTTGCGCGATTTCGCAAGCAACCGCAGACTTGCTGGTCAGCGACATCATTGGGCGCAACGTTGAAGAAGTGAAGGCGTTGGATAAAGACGATTTGCTCGACTTGTTGGGCATTGAACTTGGGCCAGTCCGCATGAAGTGTGCATTGTTGTCACTCCAAGTACTCAAAGGCAGCCTTTATATGGGAGCCGTTGGCGCAGATGAGTAGTGCAGAAGCTTGGGTCGAAATTGGTGCAGCCGATGAACTTGCGGCTGGCGAACGCATGGTGCTGCAAATTGATGATAAATTTGTGGCCGTGTTCAACGTCGATGGCGATTACTTTGCCATCGAAGACCGCTGTTCACATGATGATGGTGAGTTGGCCGATGGGGCGCTAAATGGCTGTGAAATTGAATGCTCACGCCATGGTGCAAAATTCGATATTCGTACAGGAAAGGCATTGAGCTCACCCGCGATTGTGGATATTGAGAGTTACGGAGTGAAGGTTGAAGCAGACTCGCTGCTTTTGGCTTGGCCGACGGACGAGACTAACTGAGTTATACAATAAAGGTAGTGACATGACGTGTCATGTCACTACCTTTATTGCTGAATTTTAGGAATTATTAGAAGATGAAGGGAATAATTTTAGCGGGTGGCAAAGGAACGCGCCTGTATCCACTAACGCTGTCCATTAGCAAGCAAATGTTGCCGGTGTATGACAAGCCGATGATTTACTATCCGCTGTCTATGCTGATGTTGGCTGGGATCCAAGATATTTTGATCATTAGTTCGCCGGAAGCAATGCCACTTTACAAAGAGCTACTCAAAGACGGCAGTCAGTTTGGGATTAAGCTGCAATATGTGCTGCAACCAGAACCAAATGGCTTGGCAGAAGCATTTATCTTAGGTCGTGATTTTGTCGGTGATGATAACGTTTGTCTTGTCTTGGGTGACAATATCTTCTTTGGACATGGCTTGCCAGCTAAGTTGAAGAAGGCAGCCCAGCTAGAAAAGGGCGCAACGGTCTTTGCTTACAAAGTGCGTGACCCTGAACGCTATGGTGTTGTGGAGTTTGATGACACTGGTAAGGCATTGTCTCTAGAAGAAAAGCCTGAGAAGCCAAAGTCCAATTACGCAATTCCGGGTCTTTACTTTTACGACAACCAAGTATTGGATATTTCCGCAAACCTGGAACCTTCGGCACGCGGTGAACTAGAAATTACCGATGTGAATCGCATTTATCTCGAACGTGAAGAATTGCAAGTTGAAGTAATGGGCCGTGGGACAGCATGGCTAGATGCCGGCACGCATGAGTCGTTGTTGCGTGCATCTGAGTTTGTACATTCTATTCAGATCCGCCAAGATATGATGATTTCTTGCCCAGAGGAAATTGCATATCGCATGGGCTACATCACGGCTGCTCATCTGCGCAGTATTGCAGAGCAACTCGACAAGAATGAATATGGGCAATATCTGCTACGAATTCTTGAAGAAGACGGGAAATAAATAATCAATAGTCAACGGCAAATCGTCAATTTTCAATGCGTGCTCAAGACTATGGGCTTGTCATTGAAAATTGACTGTTGATTATTGACAATTGAAAAATGACTATTCTTTGCGTTTGGCAAACTCTGCAACTAACGCACTAATCGGCTCTTCCTTTGGAAGCCAAACATGGGCGCCCCCGCCTGTGACATGTCCCACGACCATCGTTTGATCAATTGAATAGCGCCAGACGTCTTCTTGCGTGATGCCGTCTGCGTTTTTTGCAAACCAGATTGCTTCGGCTGGGGTGACATCGGTTTCGTAACTGCCACTGAGAATTTCGAATAACTCTGGAATTCGGGTGATGGTGTTGGCTTTGAGCGCTTTGTTATAGATTGCCAGCAACACATCTTGTTGGCGCTTGACACGCTCGGTGTCTGAGTCCTGATGGCGCGTGCGAGCGTAGCGCAGGGCGGTAATGCCATCCATGTCGTGCCAGCCTGGCTCTAAGCTGAATTCCATCACGTCATAGTCGTTGGTTGGCATGGCCCAGTCGTAGATTTCTTTGTGGACAAAGACTTCAATGCCGCCGAGTGTGTCAACAACTTCGACCAACGCTTCAAAATTGATTAGCATATAACGATCAACATAGATGCCATAGTTATTCAAAATTGTCTTGCGCAAAATTGAGATGCCGCCGCCGGGCATATCGAATTTTTCGCCAAAATAGTACGCGGCATTGATGCGTTGATTGTAAATATCGTAGTAATTTAGGTCGGCAATCGGGATCCAAAGGTCACGTGGAATGGATAGGATCGATGCATTCTTGCGGTCAAAATCTACTCGGACCAACATAATCGCGTCTGTCTTGGCAGGCAGTCCTGCTTGATCAGAACGTCGATCCACCCCCAATAGTAGGAATGTGAAGACCCCATCTGGGGCGGCTTCATATTGTTTTGGCGTTGGGGTCACCTGAGGCGTCGGTTCACCGGCCACTTCTTGCGCCATTTCTGGATCTAGGGTGGGGCGGATGTCTTCAGGAATTGTGGTAACGACAACAGGGTCAAAGAGCGTTTGTGAAATGTTGCGGTCGGGTTCGTTACTCAATAAGCTCCAAAGCAAGAGCAATAAACCCAGCAAAACGCAAAGCAGAATCGCCAAAACCGGCAATCGATTTGAGGTTGTCATATTAGTTTAGGCCAAGTACGCGTTGGTAAACAGCCTGGGTTTGCTTGGCGGTTTCTTCCCACTTGAATTTGCTAGCCTGCTTTTGCCCGGCTAGGCTCATTTGTAATCGCTTTTGCGGATCATCTAACAGCGCTTTGAATGCATTTGTCCACGCACGCGCGTCCTCTGGATCCAACAAAATACCAGCGTTGCCAACCACTTCAGGCAAACTCGATGCATTTGACACGACAACGGGCGCGCCGCAGGCCATCGCTTCCAAAGGTGGTAATCCAAATCCCTCATATAAAGAAGGAAATGCAAAGACGGTGCAGGCACTCATGAGGAACGTGAGGTCAAACTCATCGACTCGGCCAAGCAAATTGACTTCTTTTTGCAATCCAGTCTCGCGTAGATGATCGTAAAAGCCCTCATACATCCAGCCGTTTTTGCCCACAATCGCGAGACCCACATCTGGATGCGTCTTCTTTAGTTCGGCGTAGGAATCAAGTAAAACGGTGTGATTCTTACGAGGCTCAATTGTCGAGACAATCAGAATAAATTTCTCTGGTAAGCCGTATTTGCTACGGATGTTTGCGAGCCGGTCTGGTGCTTTGATGGGGAAGAATTTCGGCTCTACACCTTCGGCAACCACTGTGATTTTTTCAGCAGGGATGTCTAGCAGTCGGATTGCATCTTGCTTAGTCGACTCTGAAACGCTGATGATGGCATCGGCCTGCTTCAAAAAACGTGGGAACATTTGCGACAAAAAGATGCGATTCAGTGGCAAATGATACTCAGGATAAATCAGCGGAATGAGATCGTGCAGTGTGAATACCGTCTTAACATTCTTGAATTTTGGCAATAAATGGCCCGTGCTGTGATACAACTGCACCTCTGGGAAAGCCCGATCAAAGGGGCGAGCGCCAAAGTAAGTCAATGCATTACGCATTCGCCAAGGTTTGTTACCGGCGCTGGATGCATATGCAATGAGTTTGTTGAATGGATGCTCCAACTTGACATTGTCGGCATCGTTGTAGGCAATGCTGTATTGTCCGCCAGGGTCAGTATGAATGAGACCTTGAATGAGGCCAGCGGTATAGGTGCCTAAGCCCGCTTGCCGATGGACAGCAGGAGACGCTTCAATGCAAATATTGTATTTCTGATTGTTGTACTTCATAGGGAGCGGGTCAGCGGTTAGCTATCAGTATTCAGTTTGGAACCTCAACTCTCAACTCTCATTCAAGTGTTGTTTTATCCGCGCCACAATTGTATCGATGGCGACAGCATTGCGACCACCTTCCCGAATGACAATATCGGCTTGCTTGATGCTGGGCTGGACGAATACGTTATGCCCAGGGCGGACAGTACTCAGATATTGATTGATGACAGAGTCGACTGTGCGACCGCGTTCTTCCATGTCACGCCGTAAGCGACGGATAAAACGGATGTCATCGGCTGTGTCAACGAAGATTTTAATGTCCAAGAGCTTTGCAAGCGCATGATCGGCAAAGATCAAAATCCCCTCTACCAAAATAATAGGTTTGGGTTGCATCACCTCGACCTGATCTGTTCTGAGATGAACGGTATAGTCATAGACGGGAATGCTTGCGGCTTCACCACGCTTCAATTGATGCAAATGTTTGCTCAGTAGCTCGTTCTCTAGCGCATCTGGATGGTCATAGTCAATTTGACGGCGCTCTTCAATTGGCATTTGTGGACGATGCCGATAGTACATATCATGCGCGACATGATTGATATGCTCAATGCCAACGCGATTGAGAATCATTTCAGCCAGTGTTGTTTTGCCAGAGCCGGTGCCGCCGGCGATTCCGATAATGAGAGGTGTTTGGGTCATAAACTACTGCCCACGAAGGGCACAAAGTGACACGAAGTGAACACTCTTCGTGAATCTTAGTGTCCTTCGTGGGCGGTTATTCAAGGTACTTAATTGTAGCCTGTGGTGGCGCATCAGGGGAGAGAGTAAGCCACGCAAACGAAATTGGATAGTCAAACCTGCGCGGGCCAATGCTTCCTGGGTTGAGGTATAGCACCCCGTCGCGTGTGAAGATCTTCGGCTGATGTGTGTGTCCGGTGATGACAACGTCAAATCCAGCAGCTTTGGGGTCTAAATCGAGCAGGCTGAGGTCATGAGTCATGTAAACAGTGTTGTTCTCAACTTCAACAACCTGTGAACGCATAAGCCATTGACCGGCACCATAATAGTCACAGTTGCCACGTACACCCGTGACTGGCGCAATTGCGGTGAGGTCTTTCAAAATCGAATCGCTACAGACATCCCCTGCGTGCAAAATTTGGCTCGGATTGCGCTCGCGGAGCAGCGGTAAAACTTCAGGTCGGAGCATCCCGTGGGTGTCCGACACAACAGCAATCAGAGTCATGATTTTCTTCTCGTTTGACGGCTCAGCTTGCCTAAGAAGGCCTCGGCCTGCTCATACTGAGGGAATTGTTTTTCCAAGCGCCGGAACTCAGGCGTATGCGCATAACGACGACCATTGATGACTTCTACGCCTAAGCGTTTATGCAGCATCTCGTGATACAGCACAAAATCGACCACGTAACTTGGCACGACGTTAGAGTCCAAGGACTTGCTGATCATGATCGTGTCACGCAGTAAATCATAGTGCCCATATTTGCGATAGGTCATCCGGGAACCCCAAGTGAGTTGGCAGGGCGCTAAGTTGCTATTGAAATACTGCGCATTGAGTTGGTCATAGCCAGCTTGCAGATTGTAATAGTCGCCAACTGAACTGGTATGTGAAATCCCAGTCGTCGCCTCGATCGCGGTTAGCATTTCCAACGCCTCTGGCTCCATCAGATATTCCTTCAAGCGTTTTTGATATTTTGACGTTTTCTTACGCGTGAGGATGTTGCAGACAACCGCTTCCAACACATCATCTGGCGCGCCGATGAGTGCTTCGCTGACTTTCACATTTAGCGTATTGCCTTTCTGCTTGGCGGTATAGAGTGCGTCTTGAATAGCAAACTGAAAATCCAAATTTGGCAAGCGTTGGAACATCCCCATCTGCGCGCTGCACGGCGGCTTTCGCCCATACTCTTGCAACGTCTTCAACGTCGCGAGATGGGTGCGCAGCATGGTTTCATCGCTTAGAAACTTGAAAAACTGATACGCCCGCTTGCTACGCACGCTCAAATCGGCTGGAATACCACCTTGATCCGCACATAACTGCTCAATCTGCTCAGAATGACCGTGCATCATGTCTAAGGCTGTAGCGATATTGTCTTCGGTTGGACTAGGCGCAATGATGCCCAAATAGACGCTTGCATCTTCAGACAAGCGTACTGCATTTGTGATTTTCGGCGCAGTGTTTTTCGCGCTCTTTGTACGCGTTGCTTTGCGGATAGGTTGCGCTGCTGGCGGGTCTTCAACAATTGGTAAATTGTCGAGATCGATTTTCTTCAGCAGTTTATATGCATTGCGAGACGGCGTTGGGAGTGAATCAGGCGTGGTGTTGTGCGCCTTGCAAATGGCTTCGACTTGGGACGTAATATCTGTGACTTGCTGCTTAAATGCAGCAACTTCAGACGTAGGGATGCCTGATTTTAGCTGTGCCTGAATGGCGTTTTTAGCCTTAATTAGGCCCGAAATTCGCAAGCGACTCATTCAGGTAATTTTAGCTTAGATGTTTAGGGAATATTGGAAAAGAAGGGAAACAGAGAAGTACCCCCACGGAGAATCGAACTCCGGTTTCCACCGTGAGAGGGTGGCGTCCTAACCGCTAGACGATGAGGGC
>JAHDIM010000211.1 GCA_020630805.1 Anaerolineales bacterium | reverse complement strand
CTGCCAAAAAGGTTACATGTGCTGTATCAATAATTGAATTGGGAGCACGATACAAATTCGTTGGAAAACGGTACTAAATCTAGTATTGTTGCTGTATAAGACCGGATAGTATGGGATTTATACTGAAAATGTTATTTCAACAGAAAATAAAAAAGGCCATTGTCTCCAAAAACAACGGCCTTTTTTGATGCGATAGACTACGCTTACTACGGAATTAGCCTCACATGATGTGAGTTACTGCGACAACTTGGTGTGTCTTCGCCTTCGTTGTAGTGTACGAACATCATTTCATAGTTACGTACAGATTGGTTTGTTGGTGTGCGCGTATCTAGTGCACCATAACCAGTTGACTCGTCATGAATAGACGGTAGGGCGATGATTTTGCTATTCGGGCGAATACCACTCCGATCAATTTCGAATGCCACCAACGCCGAATATGACGTTGATTGTCTAGCCGTGTAATTGAGTTCAATTAGAGATCCCCATGGTTGGGCTTGGGGACTGTCAATGGTTGAGGCGAATGCGTCAAGCGAACTGCAGACAGGTAGTGATGTTGTTTTGGTCCGTTCGGTTTCATGAGCAGCGCTTAGTGCATCTCTGCTGTCTAGTGTGACGTAGTGTGCATTGCTACGACAAGATGCCTCTAAGCTGCCAGATTGATAATGAACAAACATCATTTCATAGCTGCGTTTTGACATGTCGCTACCGCCACGAGAGTCAAATGCGCCGTACCCTTGCAGGTTGTCTCCAATTGCCGGAATGCTGATGGGGGCGACCCCTAAAGGTGCACCGGTTTCGGCAAGCTCAAATGCCATGAGCATGGTTGTTCCCATGGTATTGCCGGTTAGACGATAGTTCATTTCAATGAGGTCGCCCCAGTAGTGTTGGTCGGGAATACCGGGTGTTGCAACATGTGAACTGATATAGCTACAGATAGGTAGATCTAACGTCTGTGTCCGACTGGGGATTTCGGTTGCATGCCCAAAATTGAAGCTGAATAGCGCAACTAACAGCGCAAAAATCAGTGCAATCGGGACAGTACGAGGGTGGGTTAAGTGTGGCATCTAGAACTCCTGAAAATCGGCTGTGGTGAGATTGTGCCTATTACGATTTGTGTAATTCATCGTATAACAAAAGTTAGACAAATCAAGCCTAATTTTTTTGCAAGACCTTGGGCTTTGCTTGAGAAAAGCTTGAGATTGTCTTAAGTCCGCTGCAAGTGTGTTAACCAAAAAGACTCTCCACTAGGGAGAGCCTTTTTGGTTTGAGAGGCAAAAGATTACTTTGTTAGTGCATTAGTCTGCGTCGCAGTACACCATAAGCTGTGCCGGCTACAGCACCGATGACGGCGATCATTGCAACAGCAATGCTAACGCCAACTGGCAGTGCTCCGGTATCCGGGATTTCACCTGGAATGACAATGGTTTCAACTTCATTAGATGGTTTATCGTCAACAACCCCTAGGTTCCGTAAGATTTCACCAAGCGGAGCATCTTCATCAACTTGGACCATGATGGTCAACGTCGCCGATTCATTTGCACCTAGCGTTCCAATATTAGCTTCAACTTTGCGCTCTGCTTCGTTGTATGTGGCTGTGCCCTTAGTGACATCTGAAGAGACATAACTTACATACTGAGGTAGCACGTCTGTCAAGATAATATTGTCAATTGCCGTGGCGTTGCCATTGACGACTTCGATCTGATATTTGATCTGTTCGCCACGTGTTGCAACACTTTCAACTTTCAGTTCACCATCAACATTGATGCGCTTGATGACTGTTGCCGGATCATTTTCAAGCGGTGCTTTGATGGTGACCATAGCGGTATCGGTATCCCAGACATTCGGCTGACCTGTTGGTGTGCCGTCCGGGTCGGTTGGTTTGGCATCAACGTCGGCTAGGTTCGTTGCCTTGAAATCGTTGTTGTCCTCATCGCCTGTGAGCCATTCTTCCATCAACGTTGTGTGATAAACATAGAACAACATTTCACCTGGTGCAATTGGCTGACCGCCGTTGACGGCATCATTCAATACAATGCTCACGCCGAGTAACGGATCTCGCAAGACAATTGAGTCAAGGTAGGTGTTACCAGTGTTGGTGACTTTGAAGCAGTAGCTAATGTCATCGCCAACTTGTGCATTCAGAACTTCAACGCCTGGACAGTCGTTCACGTCAATGTGATCTTTTGCCACGGTCTTTTCAAGCAGTACGCCAGGGAATGGCTGTTGCGTCGGCGTTGGCGTGATGCCAAGGACGGTTGGCCCTGGAGTTGGCGTCTCTGTTGCGACAGGTGTTGCTGTCGCTGTTGCGACAATGGTGCCGGTCGGTGTATTGCTTGGCAACGACGTTGGCGTGTTACTTGGTAATGACGTTGGCGTATTACTCGGTAACGATGTCGGCGTATTGCTTGGCAGTGACGTCGGTGTTTCGGTTGCCACAGTACCCGTTGGAACAGGTGTATTTGTGCTTGTCGGGACTGTTGTCGCTGTACTGGTTGGGACAGGTGTATTTGTACTTGTTGGCACCAATGTCGCGGTGTTTGTCGGAACGGGCGTATTGGTGTTCGTTGGGACTAATGTTGCTGTATTTGTTGGTGTTGGCGTTGCTTCTGGTTGGACATTGGCATCGTCATCATCAGTGACGTCAGGTTGACCTGTTGGAACACCATCAGGATCTGTTGGCGTCCCGACAACCGTCGCGACATTGTTGAAGTTGTTCGGATTACCATCGCTATCTAGCGTCAGCCATGCCTCATTGAAGAACCCTTGATAGACATAGGTGAACGTTCCACCTGGTGCCAATGGCGCGCCGCCGAATGCTGACACACTCAGGTTCACGTCAATCCCGAGAATAGGATCGCGCAACGTGACGTTGGTCAGATGTGTATTCCCTGTGTTCGTGACAAGGAAACAGTACGTAACCGGATCACCATTGTTTGCGGTAATCAATTCACTGGCTGGGCAAGATTGAATTCCGACATGCCCATTTGCAACGGTCTTGACTAGCGAAATAGCAGGTCCCGGCGTATTTGTTGGCGTTGAGGTTGGGACTGGCGTATTTGTTGCTGTCTCCGTCGCCGTTGGTTCCGGCGTGTTCGTTGGCACATCAGTGGCCGTTGCGGTTGGTTCCGGTGTGTTGGTTGGAACTTCCGTTACCGTTGCGGTTGGCTCTGGTGTATTGGTTGGTGCCTCAGTTGCTGTCTCTGTCGGTTCCGGCGTATTGGTCGGAACGTCTGTACCGGTCGCTGTAGGCTCAGGCGTGTTCGTTGGAACGTCAGTCGCTGTTTCTGTTGGCTCTGGCGTGTTCGTTGCCGTTTCCGTCGCGGTAGGCTCCGGTGTATTGGTTGGAACTTCCGTCGCTGTTTCCGTTGGTTCCGGTGTATTCGTTGGCACATCAGTGGCCGTTGCGGTTGGCTCTGGTGTGTTGGTAAATGTTTCCGTTGGCGCAACAGTAGGTGGCGTTTCCGTTGGTGGCGCCACTGTATTTGTTGCCGTTGCGGTTTCCGTCGCCGTTGGTTCAGGTGTCGCTGTTGGGCTTAGATGGAACCCAGCGTCAAGCGTATGATTATTTTCACCTGGCTTACCTGTGTCGAATGGAATTGTTGCAAAGTTATCGTTTTGCGTCGCATCTGAGTCGATGGCATCGTTTGTAGCTGCATCATTTTGCGTGAGCGTGTATGTTTGCAGCGCTGTTTGCGTCACATCGATGCGGATTTCGTATTCACCGATAACGTTAGGATCAACATCAAAGTAATATTGACCGCTGTCTGTGGTTGTGACCGTGCCAACTTGGACTCCATCGCGCCAAAGTTCAACAACAACGCCATCCAGCCCTAGTTCATCTGGGTCTTGAATGCCATCTTGGTCAGTATCAATCCAAATGCGGTTCCCAACTTCAAGTGGTGCGGCGCCACAGAATGCTTCAACCCCGCCCAGTCCATTGGCTTTTCCAAAGCCAACTTCTAGTGCTGCGTTATATAAGAGGAAACCAGGGTCACGTGAGGTGCCATCTGTGTTGCTGGACCACATGATCCCGCCACTATTTGTCCCGACGGTGTACGCGTTCATAGACGTGTACGCGACTTCGCCACTGCCAGGAATTAAGATGACACTCCCAAATGCTGCTTCAGAATGTAAAACGATATTGTTGTTGATGGTGATGTCTTGGTAGTAGAACTCACCACCGCCAGGGCCTTGGCCATTATTCGCACCAGCGGTTGCAGGGCGTGGTGAACTTGGCCCTTCCTGACCGTTGCTCTCCAATTCCCAACCGGCTCCTGGAATTTTGTACGCACGCAAAATATCGCCACCTGACAAGCCGACATTTAGGTCTTCGTCGTCAGGCCCATTTGGATGCGCATTCGCATCGTAGTCTGGGGCAACGTTCAGCCACCCAATTTGGTGCGATGTTCTGTCCATCAGTCCCATGATCAGTGATCCGTCATCATCAAACTCAATGTCTGAGAAGATGGGTGATGGATAGACATGCACGGTGGCATTTAGAGGTGTATCACATATTGAGTTGGCGAATGTATCGTTCCAAGGATGCCAGTTGACTTGCGCTTGGTCATCACAATCTGCATAGCCTGAGTTCCAAACTAACCCTTTGTCATAATTCAAAGGGAAGTTCAACACTGAAGAGAAAGTGCTTGTGTCTTCGTCTAAAACTACAACGTATGCTTCAAGATCAGCGGCAGTATTGGAGCCAGAGGCATCACATATCAGACCTACATAAGCGCGGGTTTGATAGTACTTGACTGCAAATGGTCGATGTTCACCGTTTGAACAGCCAGGATCTGGAATGGCAAAGGTTTGCACATCACCTGCAACTGGGGCTGTCCCCGGATTGCCATCAGCATCGAGCTCGATTTTGTACAGGACCTTTCCAAATAGGTTGGTGGCGTACAAGAATTCATCAGCGTCATCGACATCAATGCTCCCAAGACCCACTTTCCCAACATTTGGGTAGGCGTCTGCATCAAGCGATGTCTTCAGACTGTCATTTTGTAAACCGCGTGCAGCATTTGTTGCTGGCAGGCTTCCCTGTCCAACATCAAAGCCAAGTGCAACGAGATCTATAAAAGAATTGACCTGTTGAGTATTGGCATCATAAGCATAGATTGCACCGATACCGTCTGGCCCAAAGCCGACATGCCGTTTTAGGAAAGCCGCGGAATATAGAACATTGTCTGTCCTGTTCCATGCCATCCCCCAAATTGAACCGGTGCTATCAGCGGTTGCGATATTTTCCACTAATGCTGATGCCGGATCATTTGGGTCTGTACCATCACCTTGGGCATCAAATGGAATGCTGACGATTGAGTCTGCACTCGCACTTGGCCCATTCGGATCTGTCGGATCGCCTGCCACAAAACAGGCTGCTACGATGTCAGGATTGGCCTCACAATATTCGGCCGGGTTCCAAAAGCTGGTGTTGATGTTCTCATCACCTTCATTGGCGAACATCACCGTGGTGCCTGAGCCAGCCCCATGCCGACCAGGACTTAGGAAATCTAAACTTCCATCAGCCGGTAAGGCAAATTCAAGCCGAACGCGTGCCCCGGTTGCAACGGGCACTGAATAGTCCCCATTTGCATCGGTCGTAGCGTTTGTCACCACGCCGTTTTCATCTGTTGCGACAACAACAATGTTTTGCAGACCGGGGTCAAATTGACCGCTGTCTATGCCATCTCCGGTGACGTCCAAGAAGACGTTCCCGGTCACCGCTCCAGCAATCCCTTGTGCTTGACTGTTAGGAAAAAACGCGACTCCTAACAAAATCAAAAACAGAATGGCTGCTAAAGGATGTCTAGCGAGCTTTTGGATGTCTACATCCCTCACCTTTCTACTCAATCTCATGTCAATTACCTCTTTGTATGTGCTGTACTGCCTACGTCTGTAACCAGTACAGCCATACCTACCTGACAGCCGATAGATTGATTCGACTACTCAATACCTGTGTTAGCTCTGCTGTTACCAATAACCTGCTGCTGAACTGACCTTCCTGTGCGTTCCACGTACCACTGCACGTGATCAGCATCAATTCAGTTGCGTCACTCTCGAAGAGCACATCTGTCTGGTGGGGCAGTACGTCTTCCATTGCGGAGACTTTATAGACATACTGTGTTCCACCAATGTTGTAGATGATTTCTTCTCCTATTTCGAGCTGATTTAGCTCACCAAAGGCGCCAAGTCCATTTCCTAGTCGGGAGTGACCCACTAAGACTGGGGCGCTATTACCACTGTTTGGGGCTACTCCGGTGTATTCCAAGTGCCCAATTCCGTTACGTCCAATACTTTCTAAGTCCCACTGATTCGTTTCACTTATTGCGACTTCTCCAATTGTTTGATCTATTCCTAACCCTGGAATAGAGAGGGATGCCACTTGGCCGTCTGGCATTTGTAACGGTGTAATTGTTTGTGCCTCTATATCCTGCGTAAATTGACTTGTCATCAACCCTGCGCGTGGAAGTTGCACACCCAAGACGTTCCTAGGAACTTTGCTTGCAATATTTGCATGCGGCGATATGTCTACCCCTAAAACGGTGGTATTGATACTTGCGATGCGTGTCGTACGCCCAGTACGAACCCCATCGATTTGTTGCGAGCCGTTTGTTGGGACAAAGCCAACTGCAGGCTGCGGTTGTTGCGGGATAACCACAACGTTTGCCGGGACACTGTCTAGCGGTGGGGTGATGACCCCTTCCACTTCAGTTTCCGGACTTTCAGATTCCGGTATT
>JAHDIM010000210.1 GCA_020630805.1 Anaerolineales bacterium | reverse complement strand
AGCCATCAGCCATCAGCCATCAGCCATCAGCCATCAGCCATCAGCCATCAGCCATGTTGCTTCACAACCGCTGCGTGAACCGCATACGACGCTTGTCCTGAGTCTGTCGAAGGATCAATTCAACCCATACACCCGCGTCTCTGGATACCAGTCTTTCCAGCCGAACCAGAACACGATGGTGGACTTAACTTGGGTCAGCGTCTTCCCTTCCAACGCGCCGCTAATTGCGATGCCGCTGGTGGTGTCCCAGGTGGATTGCGTTTCAGCGTCGACCATAATGTCTTCGCCTTGCAGGGTGAACGTCAGCACTTGGCCGTCCACATTGCGTTCGTAGACGCGGCCAGCGCTAGAACCGGGATTGAACGTCACCACGACGTCTGTTCCGCCGATGGTGTCGTTGACCACCGGTTCAGCGTTCAACGCGCTGAATGGATAGGAAACCGCTTCATCACCTAGGGTGACACCCACGGTAAATTCTTTGGTATACAGCCGCTCATCCTGATGGTCTTCAGGGATCACGCCTGCTTGGCCGGTGCGGAAGTAGCTGTCGTAGCTGCTAAAGCGTCCGCGTCCGTTTTTGTTGAGCACCTTTGAGTCTGGGTGCAGTTCGCGCCATTCGTGCCACGTGGTGTGGACGGCTGGCACAAATTCGAGTTCTGTTCCGGCGAGCGGGCCATCTATCGCCTGCCCAATGATCTGGCCCCAGTAGGACTCAGTCTCACGGTCATACATCACCAGCGTATTACGGATCAACTTACCGCTGACGCCAAAGGTCAAGACTTGGTCATTCACTTCTCGGGAATACACGATCCCCGTAAAACAAAGTGGTCACCAAGTCACGGCAATCGGTTGACCGCCCACGACATCATTGACGATCTCGTGACTATCGAGCAAGTTGGTGCTGTAAGCACGGGCGTCACCATCGATGACGACACCGAGCACCAATTCTTCTGGAATGTACTCTTCGTTGGCTTCCTCAACGCTGTAAAAGGTTGGGTTATCAATAGACGGAATTGCATCGCGCGGCAACAGTGTCACAATCTCTAAGTCGTCGAGGTTAGCAGCGGACGAGCTGTGAGCATCGTCTGTGTTGCTACTGCCTTCTTCAGATCCAGTAGATGGGGCTTGTGTTGGCACAACTATGGTCTCCGTTGGTCGAATGAGGCCGCAGCCGGCGAGTACTGCACCGCCTAGCGCCCCCAAGAGGGTTAGGAATAAACGTTTATTTGCCATAAGGGGAATTCTCCTGCCTTATAGACGAGTTGACTGTGGGATTCTTTACGGAGGGAAGTGAGAGAAAGAGTAGAGAGTTTGATGCCTATTATTTCAACTGCGCTTCAATCTTCCGCACAGCAGCCACCGCATTCGCTACCCCATCTTCAGCGGCGAGCTTTTCACCAAGGGCCTTGGCTTTTGCTTGCATGTCAGTGCTGGTCACCGCTTCAGTAATCGCAGCGGCGAGCTTATTTGCCGTTAGTCTGCCGCGTGGGATTTGCTTCGGCCCGACGCCTAAACGCTTTGCCTGATTGCCCCAAAACGGCTGATCGGCAAAGTGCGGCACGATGATAGATGGCACGCCAGCGCGGAATCCGGCGGCAGTCGTGCCTGCCCCTCCATGATGCACAACCGCTGCCATGCGCGGAAACAGCCACGTATGCGGCGCGGAGTCGATTTTGAAGATATGGTCTGGCAAGTCTGTATTGCCAATGCCAGCCCAACCGCTCAGCAGCAGACCACGTTGGCCGGACTTGTTGATGGCCTCAATAATGAGATTAGTGGTGGCTTCTGGCGCATTGCTATTCATGCTGCCAAAGCCCACATACACAGGCGGTGGCCCAGCCGCGAGAAAGTCTGCTAATTCAGGTGATGGTTCCCAGTTGTCAGACGGTGGTAACGTCCAGTAGCCAGTCAGGTGCACATTGTCCCCCCAGTCAGAGGCTTTTGGGACAACATGCGGACTAAACCCCAGTAGATATGGATTCTTTTCGCGAATAAACACTGGCGCAGGTCCCAGAAAGCCACCAGCCGGTTTGGTTCCCAACACTTTTAGTTGCGCCTTTGTAACTGCGCTCCGCACAGGTTGCCAAAGAGCTTGCTCTGCCGAGGCATGTGTAAACCTATTGATGGCGCGTAGGCCAAAGCTGTGGAGAGGTAAGCCTGGACTGGCGAAGTCTCCCGTGCGCAGCATTGGTTGCAGGTGGGCACAGACGGTTGGAATGCCAAGGTGCCGGCCAACTTCTGCCGCACTAGAGGCCAGAAACGACCAGATAATGAGGTCACTGCCTTCAGCGGCAGCTAACGTCTCCCGATAGCCACTTTCAATAAACGGTTTGCCTAAGTCCAGCAGCATCTTGGTCATAATGACCGGATTGGTCTGCTCGGTCACCTTGGTGCCATTCATCAAATCACGCGGGTTACCGGACAACGGGAAGTAGTCAATATTGTGCTTGGCGGCGAGGTCATCAAAGCCTTCAGACGCTGCGAGGCGAACCGTGTAGCCGGCGGCTTGCAGGCCTTTAGAAAGCGCTAAAAATGGCTGCACGTCACCGCGTGAGCCAATTGTGACAATGGTGATTTTCATGGAGATGCGTTTGTTAGGATGTTAGTTTGGTCATGAATTCGTTCTGGCTGTCGCATCCCAACGAATCAACTTGCCAACTAACAAACGAACCAGCTATTTCTTCTGAATCGCACTCAACGCAGCATTTAGCGCTGCTTCGTGGACGCAGGCGCGGACGTCTTGATCATTAGACTCTTCGTAAAGTTGTCCTAGCGAATTCAATAAGTTGGTCAACGTTTGCGCGTGCATGCGTGTATCGCGGGCGCGTTTGACGTCTTTTGCTTCTACTTTCGGCGCGATTTTGGTTGTCCAGTGTTGTGAAAGATGATCCAACGCAAGTTTTAGATTGCGTAGCTCAGTTTCAGCAGACATTGGCGTTTTGGGGGATTCTTCCTGATTGGTCATGGTGTATTGATTCTATCAAAATGAAGGTGTTTGACCTTGCCCTGATGACCGAGATTAGGGGGATCTTGTTGTTTTTGAGCTGCAAAATCAGATATATTGCTCTATGACCCTTAATTCTGGCTTAAATCAAACCGTCTACTTATCTTTTATCTGTAATATAGGGCCGTTTGGGAGAACACAGAGGGGAGAAAACTGAACATGTTGTCCATTATGAAACACGTCAAACAAAAGACGGCGCTGTTAATTTGCACCGTAGGTGTGTTGTGTATAACCGCCTGTAGTGTCATTATTCCACCACCGCCCGTTACGCCAACGGCTGCGATGACGTCGACTGCCACGCCGACGGAATTGCCAACCAGCACACCTGTGCCACCAACCGAAACAGCTGAACCAACAGCAACGGTCACAGCAATTACAATCGTAATACCGACAGAAGCGCCAACCGAAACGCCCACACCAGATCGGGCTGCGCTGCTCGGATTCCCTGTCGATGCGGAACGGCCGTTCCGCCAAGGTCTCATGGAATTATTGGCAACCGGTGACCGTGACTATGACAAGATCGGCATTGCGATGAGCGCTGTATTTATTACAGGGACGCTGGCAGAGCGAACCGAATACACGCAACTTGATGCCATCAACGAACTGGAGCAAATCTGGCTCACCAAGAGCGATTTTTTCAGCTTCCGCTATGGCTTAGACGTTCAAACGCAGTTTGGCATTAGAGGTAATCAAATTACGCCGAATGACACCTTACTTACCTATGTAGATGGCATCAAGCTAGGCGAAGATGCCTGTCACTTGTTGGTCGTTGAAAAACTTGAGAACGGCGAACACTACTGGAGCGGTCTCGTTGACGTAGAGTGTCTGGAGTAGGCCTATAGCTTGCGGATTGTTGTGAACGCGCCCTCGGCATCTTGACCGTGCATATAAGGAGCGCGAACGTCAGCAACGAGTGCAATTTTGCCCGCAGCAAGCAGGCGCTCAATCGCGGGTTGTGACACCGACTCAACCCATTTCGCGCGGATTGCAAAATGCACAATCCCTTGAGGCTGCACAATTCGAACTAAGTCATCAATCAGATGGCCACCCACCACTGGGCCTAAGACTCCGACACAAATAGCGGCATCGTAGGTGTTGTCAGGGATATCATTCGCATCTTGGAAGTTTAATGCTGAAAGGGTCTGATACGCATTTGTCTTCTGCGCAATGGCAAGCATTTCGGGAGATAAATCGACACCATCAATAGTTGTGTAGCCTAGCACTTTGAGTGCGACGCCAACCAGCCCTGTTCCACAACCGGCATCCATAATCTTGGCATCGTGATTTGGATGATGGGGGTAAAAAGTTTTGGCTGCATTGAGCGGTGCAACATAGCCCATGTCAGCCAAGTTCTGATCATAATTTGTGGACCAAGTGTCATACACTGCTTGTACATCGGCCGTTGTTTTTGCCGCGTGAATTGCGTCTAAAATGACTTGTAAATCCTGATCTTTCATTGTCATATGCTCACCTCTCCCGCGTTCCGCACCTTACTCTCTGCAATTCACGCATTTTACAGCTTAGACACGGAAACGTATCCGCTGACTAAAACGTTGGTTGATGAGATTGAACCGCTGCTCTCTCACGCAATTCCAAAGACCGAACCTGCGCCGCTCCCCATGTTGCGTCATATGGAGATGATTGTCGCGGCAGATATGCATCCAACGGTTGTGCCAATTGTGAATGCCTTAGCGCCAATTGCCAACGAACTGCCGTGGATGCAGAATCCAAACTATGCCAAATTTGGTAAGCACTATCTAGATAACTATGGCTTTACGATGTTGGTGGGGCCAGCCGGCGTGATCCCGCACGACCGCATTATTGTCAGTCTTGGTATCTGGTCAGACGTGCTGTATCCGATGCATCATCATGAGCCGGAAGAGATTTATCACGTGTTGACTGGTACCCCAGACTTCCGCGTGGCAGACTCAGGCTTTACTCCGAAACAAAGCGGTGACGCCATCTTCCATGCCACCTGGGAACCGCATGCTCAGCGCTTCGAAGGGCCATCGTTACTCATGGCGTCGTGGGTTGGCAATGTTGAAGCGTACGCAGTTTTGGTAGAGGAGTAAATATTTTCTTGATCTGGATAAGTAGGCTCAGTCCTCGCTAGTAATACCTAGTAAATTCCCAAAGACGTGTCTCATTCAAGAGTACACGGCAAGCCATGTCACTACGGCTGTATGTATACCCCAACATGGTTTGCCACGGGGCGTTGACGCATTGGAATGCGAGTGTGATAAGGCGCATTCAGCACACGCGGCCTACCCGCGTTGTGGATCAAGGTAGAAGACCCGCCACCGTCTAAATTTAGCGCCTGATAGGCCCCAATCTCCAACAGGTAGGTCCCAAGATCTGCCAGAGACACCCCCACACTGTAATCGTCCTGTCGCCCATCCACCACCACAAACCAGATGGTTGAATTGTCGGCGTTGGTCGCAATCACCGTGCGTGGATGCACCCCAACGTTATATTGCACCCACTGTACCTCAGGGTGTAAATCGCCATTCAATACAAACTGCATATTGCCAGAGACCGCTTGCTCCGTGCCGACCGGACAGTCGGGCTGCGAGATGGTGATCTGTTCGCCTGTAAAGCAAGCTGCGGCCCACCAAGCCGTGTCGGTGGAGTAGGCCACGCTGTTGGAGATGTTGACGCCAAACACATTGACTGGCTCACCGGACTCTGGATAAAAATCCCACGGCGTATTGGCTTCAAATGGATCAAAGAACCCACCGTTGATCGCAATCTGGACACCGTGTGTTGCTGCAAATTCTCCCGTCGTTTGCGCGAGATGTTCCATTCCGCCGCTCGTGTCCGGTGGGGTGACCAGAAAAGACAAGTTGGCAACGGTGGTATCCATCTCGATCAGATGTAACAACACCGGGTCTTCTTCATCCCAAAACACACGCTGATAGGTCACCCCTGGATACAGTTGCTCGGTAACATTGCGTCGTGCTGGGCGGCGTAGTTGCATTAGGCCATAAACCAAAAAGACCCCGATAAGCAGGGTCAGTCCGGTTAGAGAGATGTAGAGGAAGAGTTTTCGGAACAAAGCGAGAGGATTTTGTGCTGATTTATGGAATATAATCTAATCGGCGTACTCAAGAAGTGCGCCTTTTTTGTTTATATATCCATGACAATCGATGTTGATCAAAGCGGAAAAATTGAATATCTAGGTGTTCCAACGGTCATTGCAACAAGCAACGGTATGACCATTCTAGTTCCTACTTCAGTCAAAGATTCACTCTGGAACTATAGCCAACGCAAAAAGTTGACCACTAACCAATACATCACACGTTTCTTTAGCGTTGCTGTTTTCTATGTAATCAAGGATATTATTCAGACAGATTCGATTCGGATCGATACAGAATACACTGGTAAAGATCAACATATCAGATCAAGGCTAATTCAGTTATTGCACAAAAACGCGATCTATATTGAGAAGCAGTCAATTAGTTTTGGATACGTTGGGAAGAAGTCGTTATCGCATCATTACGCAATTGATTGTTATCGGGGCAAACGCAAGCCAGATAATGTGCTGACATTAGATGAGATGCTCATCAAATAAAAAAGCCAGCATTTGCTGGCTTCAAAATGGAGGCCTTTCACATCACTACAGTGTAGTGGCTAGTCGGCAATAAATGCTGTATACCAAACGATGATGAATTGGCGTTCACATCTCATCCATTTCTAAATACAGTTTATCACACACTTACCCCATCCTTTCTCGCGCCGCCGCCACAAACGCATC
>JAHDIM010000209.1 GCA_020630805.1 Anaerolineales bacterium | reverse complement strand
ATCAAGAAAGCCTAATTCGGTACATTGCCTTTGGCTTGGCTGGGTTAGTGCTGCTAATTCTGTTAGGCGGCATTATTTATCAGACTCTATATTTACCAAACCGCACTGTTGCGACGGTGGGTGATGTTGACATTTCCTATCGTCAATTTACCAAAGAGGTGGAATACGAACGGTTCCAACTTTTGGAAAATCAGTTGCGCTTAAACCAACAAGTGGCGCAGCTCACACAGTTGGACGCCCAATTTGGCGGTGGGGTATTTACCCAACAGATCAATGAAGCGCGCGGCCAGTTGGATGCAGCGTCAAGTGATCTTGAAAACTCCACAGCGCTCGGGAACCGCGTACTGGACCGTATGATTGACGAAGAACTTTTGCGTCAAGAAGCCTCCTCTCGTGGCATTTCTATTGGCGATGAAGAACTAGATCGTTACGTTGAAGAGCAATTTGGCTACTTCCGCGACGGTACCGCAACGCCGTTGCCATCACGGACGCCTGCGCCAACAAGTACGCCAGATCCAGAGGCAGAGCCAACTGAAGACGCAACGCCGTCACCAACCAGTACGCCACAGCCAACGCCGACGCCATATACGGAAGCTGGTTTTAACGATCTGTTTGATGACGTCACTGGCCGGATTGGTCGTTATACCAATTACTCTGCCGACGATTTTGTAGCCCGTCAAGCACTCGATCTGCTTGAAGAGCGGATGACAGATGAAATTGTGACTGATGTTGCAACCACAGAAGAAGTGGTCGCAGCGCGTCATATTTTGTTTGCTGCGGAAGATCTGGCTGGTGCCGAAGCAGTTCTGGCTGAAGTGATTGCAGGCGGTGACTTTGCTGCCCTAGCGGAAGAACATTCAATTGGCCCATCTGCTGTCCAAGGCGGCGATTTGGGTGAATTTGGTCGCGGTCAGATGGTGCCCCCATTTGAAGACGCCGCATTTGGCAATGGAGTTGGCATTGTGCCTGAGTTAGTTGAAACTGACTTTGGCTGGCACATCATTGAAGTCACCAATGTAGATACACGTGACCGCTCAGAAGCTGACATTGATGCTGAAGCCGCAGAGCAAATGCGTGAATGGTATGTCGAACAAACCAATGCCAAAGCTGTCAAACAACTTTGGTGGCAAGGCACAGACTTTGACTCACCATCTGCATTTGAATACTTTGGGGACTACAACAGCACTGCTCAGGCTGCTGCAACCGGTACTGCATTGGTTGCGTCTCCAACGCCAACGCTTGACCCAGAAGCAAGCAGTGAGGAAGGCGACTCAGGTGCTGAGTTGACCATTGAAACCGAAGGTGAAGAAGAAGGCGAAAACTAAACCTTAGCCGTCTTTTACACGAACAACAAAGCGGGGGTCTTCTTCGAGCAATAGTCTTGAGAAGAACCCCGCTTTGTATTTAAGTGTCTGCTTTCTCTAGCCGCCGCAATTCCCGATACAAGACAAATTGAAAATACCCCATCAGCACGCTGAGGCGTAATCCATGCCAACCGCCTTTCCAGCCTTCTAGCGTCTTGTAGCGCCACCAAAATTGGCGCAAAGGCTGCAAGATGTAGTTTTGCGGTTTGACCCGCTGTCCCTCTTGAAATAGGATGCTGGCATCGTATTTGGTGTATTTGTGCTGTTTCTCAATGAATTCAGGCACTGTCTCATAATTGATGTGCACTAGAGGCTTTGTCAAATAGCCTGCGTCGCCATCTAAATCTACCAACTCATGTACATGCCGTTCTGGATCATAGCTGGCGTGTTCACGACGTACTAACCGTAGCTGATAGTCTGGGTACCAGCCGGCGTGGAGCGTTAGCTTCTCAAAGATATAGTTGTGGCGAGGCAGCCACCACCCCACTTTTGAATGATTGGCTGCAATCGTTGTTTGAATTTCAGCTTGTGAGTCGGCTGTAATCCGTTCGTCTGCATCGACGAAGAAGACCCAGCCTGTGGTGACGGTGTTGAGCGCCGCGTTACGTTGCGCGGCATAGTTTTCGAATTTATGCTGAATGACTTGCGCACCATATTCAGTGGCAATGTCACAGGTGTTGTCAGTACTAAATGAGTCAAACACAATGACATGATCTGCCCATTGCAGAGAGGCAAGGCAGTCTGGTAAGTGTTTTTCTTCGTTTAGCGTGAGGATGATTGCAGTTAACATCGGGCGCAATTCTACTTGAAGATGAGAGGGCTTGTGGTGACGTACTGCAGCAAGTCACCACACCAGAATCAAAAACGGCCCTCCAATGGAGCGCCGTTTCCCAAGATCTAACGAAGTATAAGGCGAAGAAATTTAGTTCTTGGCCAACAGGTCGCGGATTTCGGTCAACAGATCGACATCGCTTGGGCCTGGTGGGGCTGGTTCTGGTTCTGGCTTTGAAAGCGGCTTGACCAAGAAGAAGTAAACAGCTGTACCAATCAAAATAAAGTTGACAACAGCTGTGATGAAGTTACCGATCAACACTGGGCCAGCAGTAAGTCCGCTGAAGTCAGGGCTACCGACAATCATGCCGATGATTGGCATCAGCACGTCTGCAACCAATGAGCTAACGATTGCACCAAAAGCGCCACCGATGATGATACCGACAGCCATGTTGAGCACGTCGCCGCGACTTAGAAAATCAATTAAACCTTTCATGGTAATTTGTCTCCCGAATAGTTCCTAGTAAATAAAAAAATAAGAGTGCCTCATACTCTACTCATTTAACACGCCAAAAAATAAAAAGTCACAAGGGACGCAAAAAAAAGAACCAAATACAAATACTTGCTACAAAAAAAGAGCACCATCTGATGCTCTTTCGCTGAAGTTTAGTTATGTGGTTTGGAAACTTGTATTAGCTTTAGACGTCATCTTCGCGGAAGTGAGCGCCCAAGCTTTTGCTATTGCTCTGCGCGGCTCTGGCCACAATCAGAGCGGCCTGGGCTGCATTACGCAGGCCGATGAGACCATCGGTCAGGCGGCTCTTGCGATAGAACTCTTCAATATTCTGATACAAGTGCCGGAGCTCTTTGATGGCGCGGTTGAGCAAGAATTGGTTGCGAACTAGGCCAACATAGTGCCACATCAGGTTCCGAATGGTTTGCATGTCTCCTTGGATCAATGCAGGGTCAGTGTCATAGGTTAGACCACTGGTGTCCCATTCTGGGACGGCTTTTTCCGCAATCGGTTTGACAACGCCTTGGGCCCGAATGTGTACGCCAGCCCGATGTCCCCAGACAAGCCCTTCCAACAGTGAGGTGCTAGCCAAGCGGTTTGCGCCATGCACGCCGGTGCAGGTGACTTCGCCAGCAGCGTAGAGACCTGGAATGGAGGTTTGTCCGTCAAGGTCTACTAACGCGCCACCACAGAAGTAATGCGCTGCCGGGGCGACCGGAATGGGGTGTTGGGTGATATCGATATTCTGTTGAAGCAGACGCTCGTAGATGGTTGGAAAATGCTTCTTGATCTTGTCTGCTGGTTGCTGACTGGCAATATCCAACAGCATATATGGATAGTCATTTTGCAGCATTTCCCAGTAAATGGCGCGGGCAACAATGTCGCGCGGTGCCAGTTCCATGTCTTCCGGCGCATACTTTGACATAAAGCGTTCGCCAGTGTCAGGCGTGAGGAGAATGCCGCCTTCACCGCGGACGGCTTCAGTAATCAAGAATTTGGTTGTACCAGGGCCATGTAAGGTAGTGGGATGGAATTGCACATACTCTGAGTTCACAATGCGTGCGCCAGCACGATAGGCCATACTTAGGCCATCACCACGGGCACCCGCAGGGTTACTGGTGTTGAGAAAAATTTGCCCCAAGCCACCAGTTGCCAAAATGGTATGCGCAGCTAAGACTGGGACAACATCTTGCGTGTTGTCGCGCAGGACGTAGGCACCGTGACAACGTTGGTCTTTATAGCGGGCCATGGGGTCAGCCGCATGATGCGGGAACGTGATGAGATCTACTGCGGTGTGTCCGGTGAGCAATTCAATGTTGGGC
Source organism: Anaerolineales bacterium (assembly GCA_020630805.1). GTDB lineage: Bacteria > Chloroflexota > Anaerolineae > Anaerolineales > UBA6668 > JAHDIM01. The sequence continues at coordinate 2,804 of JAHDIM010000209.1, read as the reverse complement.
TGCTGCTGCACGGTTTTGAGCATCGCTTGCATGATGGCCCAGCCAGTGGCATCCCCCACGTGCAAAATCCGACGACTTGAATGTGCCGCCTCTAGTCCATAGACCAACTCCCCAAGCGCATTCCGATCAAAGTCGAGCGCACATTGCTCCATGAGGACATCTTTGACAAGCCGTGGGCCATCCACGGCCAAGGTCTCTACCGCCGGAATGTAGCCTAGCCCAGCGCCAGCGTCTAGCACGTCTTCAATCATCAATGCTTTGCTGTCATGAAGGCCTTGGGTGACAATGCCACCTTGCGCCCAGGCTGAGTTTGAATCATCTGCGGTTTTGGCACGGGTGAGTACCGTAATGTGCCGTTCGCGATCTTGCGCAAGTTGCAGCGCTGCAGCGCAGCCGGCAATGCCGCTGCCGATAATAAGGACGTCAGTTTGCATAAGGAGAGAGTAGAGAGAAAGAGTAAGAGAAGAAAACGACAGAGACAGAGAAAAGAGACAGAGAATTGCTAAGATTTAGCCTCTGTCTCTAGCCCGAAGGGCGTTCTCTGTCTCTCTACTTTTACGTTAGCCGATGGCGATCATGCGTTCAACGGAGCGAGCCGCCTTGACGCGAATGTCTTCATCGATGTGGATTTCGTATTGGTTGTAACGCAGGGCATCCAGCGTTTCTTCCATGGTGATTTGGTTCATGTGCGGGCAGCGCACAGAGCACAAGCGCAACATGTCTTTTTCTGGCACAGAGGCGGCAATGTTGTCGCCCATTGAACATTCAGTGAGCAGCAAGTAACGTTCTGCATCGACATTCTTGACGTAGTCGATCATTTCACGGGTGCTGCCAGCAAAGTCAGAGGCTCTAACCACTTCTGGAGAACATTCAGGGTGTGACACGACCGCAACGTCAGGGAATTGCAAACGGATATTTTGAATATCTTCCACGCTGAACTTGTCGTGGACTTCGCATTTGCCGTGCCAGCCAACCATGTTGAAGTCACCGCTGGTGTCAAATGTCACGTTTGCGCCGTTGGTGGTGGGCACAATAATGTTTTTGCCAGTTTGTTCGGCAACGTTGCGGGCCAAGTATTCATCAGGTAAGAAGATGACAGTGTCTGTATCGAGCGAGTCGATCACGGCTGCGGCATTCCCTGAGGTACAGCAAATGTCGGTTTCAGCTTTTACATCGGCGTAGGTGTTGATGTACGTTACCACCGGCACACCAGGGAATTTGGCTTTCAAGTTGCGTACGTCTTGCGCGGTAATGCTGGCTGCGAGTGAGCAACCTGCTTTTGCAGCTGGTAACAAAACAGTCTTAGTTGGATTGAGGATTTTGGCCGTTTCCGCCATGAACTCAACGCCACAGAAAATAATGATGTCTGCATCTGCTTTGGCAGCGATGCGGCTAAGCCCCAGCGAGTCGCCAACGTAGTCTGGCACAGAGTGGAACAAGGCTGGTTCCATGTAGTTATGCCCCAAGATCACCGCGTTCTTTTCTTTTTTCAAGCGATTGATTTCATAAGCAATTTCTGCTTTGTAATCAATTTCCACTTCTGGCACGATTCCACGGAGCTTTTCGTGCATTTCTTCGCGCGTTTGTTCAAGAGTAGTGGCTGTTAGCATGGGGATTTAGAATTCCTATAGTTTTTAGTAATGAATTGTGACAAGTGAGGAGTGATAAGTGAGTTCACGTGCTGTCTTCCTATAAAGAACAGCTAGCGGCAACTTCACTTGTCACTCATTACTCCTCACGCTATCTCTAAGCTTATATCAAATGTCTTGGCACTATGCGTCAGTGCGCCAGATGAGATGTAATCGACACCGGTTTCGGCAATTCCGCGGACGGTTGACAAATTGACATTGCCAGATGCCTCTAAAGGGGTCTGCTTATTTGTAATTTGGACAGCTTCACGCATGGTGTCGTTATCCATATTGTCTAACAAAATGCGGTGTACCTTCAATGGCAGTACCTCGCGTAACTGTTCCAATGTTTCGACCTCAACAATGATGGGAAAGTCACTGCCTGCATAGTCACGAATGCTGGCGACGGCTTGCGTAAGCCCACCTGCGCCAACGACATGGTTATCTTTGACCATTGCTTGATGGTATAGCCCCATCCGATGGTTTGTTCCGCCGCCCATTTTTACAGCGTATTTATCTAATAAACGAAAGCCAGGAGCAGTTTTACGGGTATCTAAAATAATTGCGCCTGTGCCTTCAACTGCGTCTACAAACTGGCGTGTCAAAGACGCGATGCCAGAGAGGCGGCCTAAGAAGTTGAGACCGGGGCGTTCTGCAACGAGTACGGCGCGGCCTGGTCCAGAGATTGTTGCTAACACATCACGTGGTTTGACACGACTGCCATCTGGAATGTGAATATCCATTTGGATGCGGTCATCGACCATTTTCATGATTTGTTTGGTAACCGGCAGGCCAGCAACGACACCAGTTGCTTTTGCAATAATCCTGCCGTTCAGGATTTTGGCCGCTGGAATGGTGCTGTAAGCTGTGACATCGCCTTTGATCGCAGGGCGCGGTCGACGCGTGCCAGCGGTCAAATCTTCAGTCAGTGAAAGTTGTAATAACTTGTGGACATTAGGGTGGTTGAGTTCAGAAGGTAAGCTCATACATTTATTGTAGCAAATACACTAACTCGAATCAATATGCAATGTATTAGATTCGCTTAGAGTCGTAGAGAGAAAGAGGTAGAGTAGAGAGATCGTTTGGCAGCAATCGGCACAGAGAGATCCGTGTAAAATGCAACTGTCAACTGTCAACTGTCAACTGTCAACTGTCAACTGTCAACTGTCAACTGTC
>JAHDIM010000208.1 GCA_020630805.1 Anaerolineales bacterium | reverse complement strand
GCGCTTGTGGATGGCACGGTGGTTGCTAATCCGATGGCTGCCAACATGGAGACATTGTTTGCTACGGTTGAAAAAATGACGGAACCGGCGGCAAAGCTATTTCCCCGACCTTTCGACCCACAGTCTTCAATGGCGCAAATTGCGGCGCTTGACCATCTTTCTAGTCAAGATGCGATTGACACGTTGGACATTCCTGCGGATCAACGCGTACTCGTCAACCGACTGCTCTCAATGCAATGCCACAATGAACCGAAGAATGGGGCGTTTGTGGAGTTTTTGCGTTGGATAGCGCTGTCTCACTTCAGCCTCGAGACGTATTTCTCTACAAATAGTCGCTATCAATTTGAGGCAGGCACAACGGCGTTAGCAACTGCGCTCTGGGAGGATAGTGACGCAGAGCTGTTTCTCAATACGCCTGTTGTCGAAATTGCGCAAACGGACGCTGGTGTGAATTTGACAACCAGCACGGGGCAGCAATATCAATGTCAGCAAGCGGTCGTCGCAGCGCCAATCAATACCCTAGACGGCATTATATTTACACCGTCACTGAATGCTGCAAAACAGGCGCTCTCTCAAGAACGGCATGCGGGTGCAGGACAGAAAATCTATGTCAAAGTCGCTGGTTGTTGGCCAGACCTAAATATAGCCGCCGAAGGGAGTGCGCCTGTTTCTACGGTGATTGTGCAAGAGGCCAGAGACACTGAAACCGTGTTGATTATGTTTACTGCAAATGACCAGTTGCTGCCTATCACCATCGAAAAGTTGCAAACTGAACTGAGGCGTTTTGTGCCGACGCTTGAGGTGTTGGACTTTACGCATCATAATTGGGTTGCAGATGACTATGCGCGCGGCACTTGGTGTACTTTTCGCCCCGGACAAACATCAAAGTACCTCGCTGCCGCACAACAATCAGAAGGACGGTTACACTTTGCTAGCGCAGATCTCGCCAATGGCTGGCGTGGATTTATGGACGGCGCAATTGAAAGTGGGCTGCGAGCAGCTTCAACGATTAAGAAGATAACGATTGGGAATTGAATTAACGCGGAGACACAGAGCGCGCTGAGGATATGCGAAACCGCTCCACGTCCTTTGCGCTTGCACTGAGCAACGTCGAATGTGTCTCTCCGTTGAGTTTTTCCGATCTATGACAAAGGACAAAACTGTGGCTACACCAGAATTTATAAAAGAACATAACGCCAAACATCTCATCCATCCGATGATGCATCAAGCGCCGCTGCAAGACGCAATGCGACCAAAGATCATGAGCCAAGGGGAAGGTGTTTATATCACTGACGTCGATGGTAATCGCATGGTCGATGGCGTCGGGGGGCTGTGGAATGTCAACGTCGGCTATGGTCGCCCAGAGATCAAGCAGGCGATTATGGAACAGCTAGATCAGTTGCACTACAGCACGATCTTTGCCAACATGTCCAACGAACCCGCCATTGAGCTATCCCATAAATTGACCCAAATGCTAGCGCCTGAAAACATGACGCGGGCCTTCTTTAGCTCGGGTGGCTCTGACGCAATTGAGAGCGCGTTACGTTTGGCGCGGGTGTATTGGAAAGCCGTTGGGCAACGCGACCGCACAAAGTTTATTTCACTCTTGGGTGGCTATCATGGCACGCATTTTGGGGGCGCGAGTGTCAATGGCAACACTGCGTTCCGGCGTAATTTTGAACCTCTGTTACCAGGGTGTTATCACGTTCAGAATCCATATTTGTATCGTAATCCGTTTGGCATTACCGATCACGCTGAGTTGGGTGAAGTTTGCGCACGTCAGCTTGAGCAACAAATTTTGTTCCAAGGGCCAGATACCGTGGCAGCATTCATTGCAGAACCGGTGCAGGGCGCTGGCGGACTCATTGTGCCACCACCAAATTTCTGGCCGCGAATTCGTGAGGTCTGCGACAAATATGATGTGCTGCTCATTTCAGACGAAGTCGTGACCGGCTTTGGCCGCACTGGCACGATGTTTGGCGCACGCACTTGGGGCGTCAAGCCGGACATGATGTGTTTTGCCAAGGGCATCAACAGCGGGTATGTGCCATTAGGGGCCACCATGATCAATGAAAAAGTGGAAGCCGGACTGCTGAACAACGAAGATTCTTTTGGCATGGTCATGCACGGCTACACTTACTCTGGACATCCGGTAGCGTGCGCTGCTGCGCTTGCGAATTTGGACATTGTTGAGACTGAAAACTTACCAGAGAAATCAGGCCTGCGAGGAGATTACTTCTTGTCTCGGATTGCGCCATTTGTAGATCGGTTTGCGTCTGTTGGGGATGTGCGCGGCAAGGGGCTCATGCTTGGCATTGAGCTGGTTGCGGACAAAGCGACCAAAGCCCCGCATAGCCCGGCGTTTGCGCGTCAAATTTCTGATATTGCGCAAAAAGAGGGTGCAATGGTGCGGGCAACAGCGAATAAGTTGATTTTGTCACCGCCGCTGATTATTACTGAAGAAGAAATTGACATTATTGTTGACGCACTCGATGTTGCGTTTTCTGAAATCGATCAGCCAGCTTAGACCAGTGTAACGATGAACGACCTGCTTGTAAGACGACACGCCACCTTAGGAAAAGCAGCCCCACTGTTTTACGAAACGCCGCTCCAGTTAGTCCGGGGTGACGGTGTTTGGCTGTATGACGCTGATGGCCAGCGCTATTTAGACGCGTACAACAATGTTCCTGTTGTTGGGCACGGCAATCCGGACGTTGTTGCGGCGATGCAACAGCAAGCCGCAGCGCTCAATACGCATACGCGCTATTTGCATCCGGCAATTGTGACCTACCTTGAACAGTTGCTAGCGACATTGCCTGCCCAAGACGTTGCCTACCGAGGAACACTGGTGTGTACCGGTAGCGAAGCCAATGAGCTAGCTCTACGACTGGTGCGAACGCTGACCCAAAAGTCGGGCATCATTTGCACGAACCTTGCGTACCATGGCAATTCCGCAGCGCTGTTTGAAATGGCGACCATTATGAGTGGCGGCACGCCAACGCATGATCGCATCCGCGCGGTTGCATATCCAGATCAATATCATCCGCCTATTGTTGGGACAGATGCCGAGCTTGCAGAGTACTATCTGGCTGAACTACGGCATGCCATTGAAGACTTAGTTGCGAGTGAATATGGCTTTGCTGGTCTACTGGTTTGCCCAATTTTTGCCAATGAAGGTATGCCCAATGTTCCAGACGGTTACTGGGAAGGTGTGCAAGACATTGTGCATGCGGCTGGTGGCTATTTGATTATTGACGAGGTTCAGTCGGGCTTTGGTCGAACGGGCGCGTTATGGGGGCACGCTGCGCTAGGCATTACTCCAGATATCATCACAACCGGCAAACCAATGGGCAACGGCTTTCCCGTTGCTGGTTTGTTTGCAAAAGCCGACTTGTTTGATAATTTCCACGCAACGGCACGCTATTTCAACACGTTTGGAGGCAACCCAGTTGCAGCCGTTGTGGCAAAGACCGTGCTCGATATTTTACAGAGCGATGGATTTCTGACGAATGTTGTTGAAACCGGACAGTATTTAGCTGGAGAATTGGCAGCGTTGCAATCGGACTTTCCGCTCATTGGCGACATTCGTCAACGTGGGTTGTACCTTGCCGTTGAACTTGTTGAAGACGTCATTCACAAAACACCTGCAACGCAAGCCTCACATGCCATTATGAACGGTATGAAAGCCGATGGCGTTCTTATTAGCATGGTGGGACGTCACCGCAATGTTTTAAAAATCCGTCCACCACTGGTGTTTACACAAGACCATGCCGATATTCTGTTGACAGCAGTGCGTAGCAATTTGGAACGCTATTCGTAGACATCAACATGGCACTGCGAACGGCGTTGGAGCGTCAGATTGCATTCTTTCAGCAGTTGGCGTTACGCGCACTTCCAACGTGGGGATTCTCTGCTGATAGTGTGACACTGGACCTGATCAAGTACCGTGAAAACGCGGTGTTCTCTGTCCAAACGTCAACTGGGCGCTATGCTCTGCGTATCCATCGGGATGGCTATCACTCTGATGCTGCCTTACGCTCTGAGCTACAGTGGCTCGCTGCATTGAAACTAGCTGGACTGCCGGTTCCAACTGTCATTCCAACTCTCACGCAGTGCCTCTTTGGGTCAGTTTCTGCTGCTAATTTAGAAAAAACCTATAACGTTGATCTGTTTTCTTGGGTTTCAGGGGAAAGTTTAGAGACTTATGTTCCCAAAATTGCTGCGGATGTCCCTCAACTAAGCGAACTTTATTTTCAAATTGGAGCCGTGGCGGCTCAGCTTCACAATCAAGCGCAACAGTGGCAATCGCCGCCCGGTTTTACACGTCAGGCTTGGGATGCTGCTGGCTTGGTCGGTGATGCGCCATTGTGGGGTAAGTTTTGGGAATATGCTGGGCTGACAGCTGCGCAACGGCAGCTGATCTTGACTGCGAAACAGAAGATTTATGCTGACTTAGTTGACTATGGCGAAGACCGAGGTGACTATGGCTTGATCCATGCTGATTTTGTACAGGGCAATTTGATGGTGTCAGGCGGTCAACTTCAAGTGATTGACTTTGATGATGCGGGCTATGGCTGGCACTTGTTTGAATTAGCGACGGCAATGTATTTCTTACAAGAACATCAATACTATGAAGAGATCAAAACGGGGCTAATTACTGGCTATCGGTCTGAGCGGGCATTGACTGACGCACAACTTGGTTTGTTGCCTCTATTTCTCGCGGCGCGTGGTCTGACCTATCTAGGCTGGCTGCAAACGCGACCTGTTACGAAAACAAGTTTAGAGCGTGGATCGCGCATGGTTAGGTTGTGTATGGCGACAGTGGAACGGTACTTGGCAGATTCATAGCTGTTAGCACAGCGTATAGCGCGCAAATGACTTGTCATACTGAGGTGCATTTCACACCGTTATGGTGTTTAGGCCCCTGCCTAGTGGCATACAAATTCAACGAATTATGCGAATTCTTTGCCAAAGGTATAGCCCTACCTACGGACGACAAGCTCAGCCTACTTTATCGCTCTCAAGTAATAGAAATTCGTTCAATTATGCAGATTATGCTTATTCAGAACTGAGGTTAGCTACTCATCACTGACGCACATTACCCACGTTCAATTTCAAACAAATCTGTAATGTGGGCATATTGTGACCCAGACAACCGCCCGATCGGTTGTAGCAGTTCTAAGTCAATATAGCCCGTTTCACGATCATAAATGCCATCTGCAAAGTGAATGGCGACCACTTCGCCCATAATCACTAGCCCGCTGCCATGCTTGTTCCCAACTTGAATTGTCTGTGACAACACGCACTCATAACTGACAGGTGCTTCGGCGACGCGCGGCGCTTTGACAAATTTACTGGGCGCTGGTGTCACTTGCGCATAGCCAAATTCAGATTGGCCAGGTGCCATTGCCTTCGCGCTGCGGCTCATGGCCGCGGCTGTGGATTCATTGGTAATGTTCACCACAAACTCTTCAGTTTCCAAAATGTTGCGCGGCGTGTCTTTTAGACTACCTTCATCATCGGTCATCAGTGGCGTGAACATCAGCGTGAGCGGATTAGCACTGGCGACGGTAAAGAATGAAAACGGCGCTAAGTTTGGCGTTCCAGCAGCATTCACAGTACTTACCCATGCGATGGGGCGGGGCAGAATGCTGCCAGCGGCAATCTTATACACATCGCGCCAGGCGCTAAAGTCAGATGGAGTAACAATCATAGTGTTTTGATGGTGTGTTATGTAAGGTAAGGTGTCAGTCAAATAGGGCTAGTTCTGCTGCGGTCGGTCGCTCAATAAGCGTGGACCACTCTTCTAAGTCAGCACGTGTGATGGGCGGTTTTTCCCGACCACGGGCGCTAAGTCTAGCCAATAGCGTTTCTAGTGGGACTTCCAAGTGATGCAATTTTACCGTTGCACCAAGGTCTCGCGCCTTCTCTCGCAGGACATCTCGTTCTTGGCGCGTCCAAGTTCCCCATTCAATAATGACATGATTGCCGAGTGCCAAGAGGCGCTGGGCGAGCAGCCATTGTAAATCTTCAATTTTCTGGCGCGCTTCGCTTTCCCATAAATTGATGCCCAATGGCGTCATCCAATCATCGGCACTGAGTCGAATGCCAGCTTGCTCTGTTTCTAACTGCTTTGCTAGCGTTGTCTTCCCAGTCCCAGGCAGCCCCATGATGATGGTAAGGCGCGGTTGTGTGGTCATCGCGCAGCGAACATCGCTTGGAGTTGGGGCATCATGGCTTCATATGCGCCGTTGAGCAAAATGTTCAATATGCCTACTTTTTGGTCTGATGTATTCCGAAAGCCGTGCAGGGTGCCAGCCGGAATAATCGCGAGACTGCCCGTGTTTAGCGTTTGCCAATCCTCGCCATTCATCACCTCGACTGGGCCCGAAAGCACATAAATCAGTTCGTCATTGACGTCATGCACGTGCGGATCAATGCTGGGCGCGCCGGCTTCTAACCACCACTCCGTGATGGCATATTGATTGGCAACTTCAGCGCCATCGGCTTTGAATGTCACGTTGATGGTGTCGTCTTTGCCAAGCGTATAGCGACGGCCTTCGTTAGTCGATAGCGTTAGTGGGGTGCTCATAGGTGTCCTCGTTTCGGTTGGGCTGTTGATTGATTATAACGATTGGGGCTACGGGCCGTGGCAAGCTATGTCAGATAGGCATCAAGCTAAGGATGAACAAATCGCTAATAATTGCAATCGCGATTGATACGTCCGGCAGGCTCAGCACAAGTCTCATTAGGAGACAATGGGCCAGAAAGTAGCATTGA
>JAHDIM010000207.1 GCA_020630805.1 Anaerolineales bacterium | reverse complement strand
TTCCAAACCGCTGTGACATCATTGCCAACAACATCAACTTGCTGCACTGTAATAAGTTCTTGCAGTTTGCTGATATTTCCGGTGATGGCATCACGCTTCTTGTATGCCATTTCAACTACGTCGTCGACTTTGCCTTTGCTCAATTTTTGCTCCAGTGCAGCGACGCTTATGGGTTGTCCGTTGTATTCCGGCTCCATCTTTGTCGCTTCCCAAAGCGTTGACATGATGTCGTCTGGCTTGACCTTGTAAGCAACCACGCGAAAGTGGCTGAAGGTCAGTTGAGGGAATTCCTCACGTACATCTTGCGGGACACGTACTGCCACTTCATAGCGCTGGCGCACAACAGATGGCTTGACGCCAAAGGCAATGGCGACTTCGTTATTGAGTTCTGCAATGCTATAGCGCTGCCCTGTTACGGCCATGTTCTGACGCTTCTTCTTGACGAAGTCCCCCAACCAGAAACGGAGGTCGGATGACTCTTCTCGCTTTTGGATGAGTACGTTCTCTTCAGGTGGAGTTAGATATTTCATAATGCTTACCTGTTGTAGCTGCTGAAGTCGAACGTATGTAATCGCGCATCTTCAAAGCGTGTCTTTTCTTCCACAAATCTTGCGTGAATAGTTGGCTTCTTGCCGCCACGGTTCTTGGCAACGTATATGTCGGTTCTAACGGGATCATCCCAGCGCTCGTCTTTGTAAAGGAACATCACAACGTTTGCGTCTTGCTCCAAGCTCCCGCTGTCACGAAGATCTGAAAGGCTGGGTCTTGGGTTTGAGCGGTGCTCAACATTGCGATTTAGCTGTGCGCCTGACATCATCACGCAATCAATCTCAGCAGCTAGTCTTTTGGCACCGCGTGAAATTGCTGAGATCTCTTGCTCACGATTCGGATAACGGCGTTCTCTGCTTGTCATTAGGCCGATGTAGTCCAACACAACCATGTCTACTGATTGGGTTGTGTGGATCGCCCGTACCTGATTCGCAGCGTCTTCAAAGGCTGTTGATGACGGATCAATAATGCGGATTGGCAACGTCTCAATATAGGCGCAGGCTTTAAAGAATTGCTGGCGCATTGCATCGCTCATCAAAGCAGGGTTGAGTAAGATCTCGGACGGGATGCCGGTGGCCTGTGTGACCATGCGGTCGATGGTTTCATCACGAGACATTTCATAGGGATAGAAAACAACATGTTTGCCTTGTTTGGCCGCAGCTGTGGCCTCTTGCAACATGAACGTTGACTTCCCTGTGCCTGGTCGGCCAGCAACAATGATGAATTGTGAGCGACGATATGATGTGCCGCTAAGTTTTTCATCAAGCGTACGCAATGACGGTTTTATATAGTCTGGTTGTGCTTTGCCTTCCATTTGAGCAGTGCGCTGGTCAACATAGTCACGCATTACAACTTTCATGTTGGGAGCTGTATCGGCGCTAGCGCGAAAGACACCATTGAATTCTGTAGAGGCAATGCCTTGTAATTCTGGAATGGTAACGCTGCGGTCATATGCGCTTTTTAGTATTTCGCCAGATGCCAGAATCGCACTTCTGCGCACAGCTTCTTCACCAACAATTTTTGCGTAGCTCTGTATGTTGAATGCAGTTGGCGTTGTTGTTATAAGTCTTGTCAAATAAGCTGGGCCACCAATTGCGTCGAGATTGTTGTTGGCAGCTAGATGTGACTGGAGTGTCAAATAGTCAATGCTTGCACTTTTTGCAGCAAGGTCTAGAAAAGCCTGCCAAATAATTTGGTGCTTGCCAGCATAAAAGTCATTGGCGTTGATATAAGGCGCTGCTTGGACAAATGCTTCACTGTCAATCAGCACGGACCCAATGACAGCTTGCTCGGCGTCATAATCAAACGGTGGTTGCACTTGTGATGGCGTATTGTCGTTGACTACAACGCGTACTGGTTTTGAAATAACGTCTGGCATCATGGCGTGATCCTCACGGTGTGGAATTCGCTATTGCAAATGTCAAAGCCAGTTTCGGTACGTACTGTTTGGGCCTGAATACGGTAGCCAGAACATGCTGGGCAGATGTCTTTAGCGCTTGGTGCCACTTGCTTTTGTGAGCGCTCTGCTACAAGGCCAATCAGCTCTTTTTCGATGGTCTGTGGTGTTGATATGCGTGCTGACACTTTTTCTCGTCGGGCGTTGTAAGACTTCACTGCTGCCACGATAAAGGCTAAAAAGCTTTCGTCTGTCTGGCAGTGTTTGCGCATCCGTTTGAGAGGCTTTTCCCAGCGCACTCGCCATTGTTTTAGCTCAGCGACGTCGTCAAATGTCTCTTGGTATGGGATGCCTGTGGCTGCGCAAAAGACGTCTTCGCCAAGAAATGGGCGGCTTACACCCTTGGGGGCGGCGATGCCTGTAGATAGGCTCTTGGCTGGCACGCCCTCGTCGCCGGTCGCCTCGCCACGCGGCGCAAGATTATTGTGTTCTAGTTCGTCTTTGCGTTGTTCTGGCGATATTTTTCTTAAATCCGGAGTGCTGGGCACGTTTTGTGATGGTTGAGAATTTTCAGCGGGTGTGGAAACTGCGGTTTCCAATTCCTCGTTAGAGGAATTTAAATTAACTGACGGTTTTAATGACGGTTTGGGTGTACTGGGAGACACCCCCCCGTGTAAAAATGACACCCTCTCTTCGGGTTTTTCATCGATTTCTGCATCATTATCTTGCGCGGCTGGGGGTGTCATTTTTACACCCCTATAGAAATCAGACCATTCTGCATATGGCAAATTGGGGACATCCATGCGCCATTTGTTGGTGCCATATGGTCCTTCACCATCGTCAATGAGAACACCTTTGCTCTCAAGTGATGACGTGATGCGTTGCAACTGGCGTTTTTTGTATCCAGTCTTCTTTTCTAGTAGTGCGTAGGATGGATAAATGTTGTTGCCATCATGGTCGGCATGATCCGCATAGGCAATTGCAACGAACTTTTCATTTTGTGGAAGATCGCATTCCCATAGCAATCCAATTATTTTGACGCTCATCAAACAACTCCTTGGCTGGCCCAACATTGCGTCAGGCCAGCCGGTCAAAATCTATGCACTCGTTAGCATCAACGGTGCTTCTTCTGAAACGAATTCAGCGTCAATGACGTCTGGATCGTCTATTACAACTTGCTTAGGCTTGAGACCTAGCTTGTCACTGTAAAACTTCACTGGATCTGCACCTACTGTCAGGTTGTCGCCAACAAAGTACGTGGCCTGTTTTGCTCGGGTCATGGCGATGTAAAGCAAGTTGCGCTCTTGTTGCAGTGCTTCTGCGGTCTTGCCTCGGTTAGACGGCAATTCGTGCGCATCCAAAATAAATACGCGGTCTGCTTCTAAGCCTTTTGACTTGTGGATTGTTGAGAGCCAAATGGCTGCTCGAGCGTCGCTAAACAGATCTGTGATGTGGTCGGCAAGCGAGTTGCGATCTGTGCAACCCTCAAAGCCTTGGTAGCAAGCTTGTACAGCGGCATATGTGTCTTGTAATTCAGCAATCTTGCCGTCACTGTACTGTTGGCGCTCAAGCTGTGCGAGTTTGGCATCACGGTAGCGCCGGAAGTAGTCAGGGAAGTCTGCATAAACAGGCTTGCCCTTGCCGACGTATTTTTTGCCAATAGACTTGTCAATAAACTTCACAAGCTGGGTGGCGATATTTGAGCCTTTAATACGGGCTTGAGTGCCGTCTTTGATCAGGGCAATGCAGTGCATAACTAGTGGAGCGTTAATACGGCTCAAGATAATGTCACCGGCTTGTGCCATGTCATAGATTTGGTCTTCGGTGACAAACTTAGCGATACCTGGCTTTGCCTTGGGCGCGTTTTCAATTTGTGGGACCAACACTCGGGCTGCATCTAGTGAGAGCGTATTACAGCGGTAGCAGACTGAAAGCGGCAGCGCCTTAGTCTTGAAGCGGCTGCCGATGATGTCAAAGCAGTTGCCGCTGGCACCAGCAAAAGCATAGATTGCTTGTTTACTGTCGCCACAAAAAATGATGCGCCCGTTACGGCTAATCATCTTTCCAATGATTTCAAGTTGGCATGGGTTCAGGTCTTGGGCTTCGTCAACTAACAGCCAGCTATAGCGGATGCTTTCAAGCTTCCAAAATACCGGCAAATAGATCATGTCAGTAAAGTCGATTTCGCCTGTGGTTTTTGCAACGCGTTCGCTTGAGTACACGATCTCTGACACAATCTCGGCGGCATCCACATGGACATCGAGTGCATAGCGGCCAATAAGCTGCTTGATGCGCTCGATGTCATTACGTGGTGTGAGCGTTGCTCGACAGAGGTTGGACGCTTGCGCAACTGCCTTGATCATTTGGTCGGCAATGTCCCAAGGGCTGTCTTCGTTTAGGTTGTCTGCAATCCAGTGTTGTAATGCAGACGTTGGGTTGCGACGGGCTTCGATCCATTCTTGTTCAACGAAAGGTCTGGCCAAGTCGTGTGCCTTATACTGGCTTACTTGGATCTTGACTTGCTTAGTGCTTTCCCATTTGCGCAACATACCCATGCCAATGGAGTGGATGGTTGCACAGCGAGACGGTTGTACCAAGGGCTCAATCTCGCGTTGAATGTGCTTATTGAATGCCGTGACCAGTGCTTTGCCTTGGTCGCGATACAAAATGAGTTGATTGATCAGCTTCAGGATTGTGGTCTTGCCACTGCCAGCAACGGCTTCGATGATCAGGTTGCCGCTGCCAGTATGCACTTCTTCAAGTACAGCAAGCTGATAATCAGATAGTGGGTATTCAGGTTGAAGCAAGCTTTCAAAGAAGGCTCGTTTGGATTGGTCGTACACTTTTGATCTCCGATTGTGATGAAATAGCAGGTGCGCCAAGCATCATGCTGATGATGTCCTGTGGCGTCTTATCGCAATCTGTACAGAGCCAGATCGCGCCGTAGTTGATTTGGTCGATGCGGTGTGTGCCGCAGTTTTCACAAGGAGGGCAGGTTGCATCGATCACGTTATGTGAAACGGCAGAGACAACGCCTCCTAATTGCGATGACATGGATTGGGCCATGCTTTGTTTACCTCCGCAGAGGTGACAAAGACATACTTTGCCATCCTCTGCAATGTGCCAACTAAAGCGCTCTGCTACAATCAGAGAGCGCTTTAGGGCGCTGTTTTTGTTCAGTGCGGTAGCGGCTTCCCAACCACATCTATCGCACTGAATTACAAACAATTTCTTGCCAGCAATTGGCTTTATTAGGCGTGCCATTACCAGCTTTCATAGGTTTGGTCGCCTTGTGGATCCGGACTGGCGTTGTTATTGCTGGTGCTGGTGTGACCATTTGTTTGGCTTTCACTATCACCATCCCAAGCGTGTAACCATTCTTCAGCATCAAAGCGTTTTTCGTTGAAGAGCTTGATCAGGTCTAAGCCCACAAACAATTTTTGAATGTGCTCTGGCGCGATTGGGTTTGGTGAAGCAGTAACCGGCGTGATAGATGACTTCTTTTGTCCAGAGCCCATCATTTGGTAATCTGGCGTGTTGCCAAATGTGCCAATGCGGTGCCAGAACATGGCTGGCGTAATACTTGAACCGGCTGCATTTGCGGCTTTGCGTGCTTCAAGTGAGCCTTTCCAGAATGCTTTGAGTGCTTTGCGCAGGTACTTGCCTTGATAACCCTTGGCGCTCACTACACACATACCGTTGTGAGTAATCGTGCCGCCTTCGTCCATAACGCCAAGAGCACATAAAATTTGAATGTGTTGGCGGGTGTGGCCGGTTTCGCGCTTGAAGTGATGGTAGCGACTGTTGTCGTTCCCGTTGAGCCAGCTCTCACGGCCAGCAATTGGCGCAATCCATATAGCGCGAGTCAAATAGTTGGTGTAGTCTTCGCCGCTGGTTGATGCGAATTCAGCAAGCCCCCACTTAGCCATGGGCTGCATGTCGCCAGAGGCAATTAGTTCGTCGTATTGCTCTTCATTGCAAGCAAAGCCACCAAAGTACAGTGCCGGCACGCGATCTGCGTTCATCTTCATGTCGCTTTTGCCGTTATGTACCCAGAGGTTGAGCGCTGGAAACGGCAGTTGAATACTGTCGCCAGTATTTGCAGCGTCGATCAGATCAGCAGCGGCGGCTTGCGCATCCGGATCGGCTGCGAGAATTTGTTCGAGATCTATCATGATTTTGTGATTTCCTTGGCAGTGTTGCCTTTGTAAAAGTGTTGTTAGTTGCGGACAATCGCCGCGCAAAACGCACCTCCTCAAGATGCGCTTTAGGTAATGATTGTCTAAACAGAGAGACTTAATAATGCGAAATTTCTTTTATATATGTTGCTTTCTCCTTGGTGTTGGGATCTTCTATACTGATATTGCCCTTCGCTTTGAATTTTTGCCGTACCATTCTGTGCTGGACTTTTTCACGACAAATATCGCTGTGACCCTTTTGGGTGTGACGTGTTGTTTCTTGTCTTCATATGCATCTCTAGATGATGAGCCAAGGGAATCTGCCGTATTCCTTTTGGTCGCTCTATATGCATTCGGCGTAGTCGCAGTGCGTTATTTTGGACTTATGGGATGAAGTCGCGAATCGCCTACAACCGTGCTTGGATATGTTCCAAATTGCTACACATGTAGCATTACAGCAGCTTGATCGCAGTGCGTTTGCTATCTTTTCCAATCGTGCGAAATTGCAATACATCTGGGTTTGCAACTGCATAGCCGTCTAGGGCTTGTGTGTCCCACTTGACGCGACCTTTGACATCGATGGTCTCAGTGCGTGCGTTGTCTGATTCGATATCGCCATGTTCTTTGACGTAGTCTTTGATTTCAGCTTCTAATGCTTTGATCTTGTCAGTGACTGGCTTGAGCTCAGTTTGTAAGGCTGCATAACGTTCTAGTTTTTCCTCAATGGTCATAATGGTTTCCTAAATGGTTATTTGATGTTTGATGATTG
>JAHDIM010000206.1 GCA_020630805.1 Anaerolineales bacterium | reverse complement strand
ACTTAATTCAGTCTAGCGCTATTAATATCCGCCGCCAACAACGCTAAACCTTGTGGCCACAAGGTTCTCTAAATTAAAGGCACAGGGTAATTAATGTTATTGTTTAGTTAGTGTTTGGTTGAAACACTTTGATTGGTTTTAGGGTAGACAACAAAGATGCGCCATTCCTTACCTCTTCCCGCCACTATTTGAGCTAAGAACAATGTCATACAAAGCATACGAACACTGGAAGACTGTCCCCCTGACAACGCAACCTGAAATTTCGATTGTTATTCCAGCCTACAACGAAGAGGAACGTATTGTCCCGACTATTGGTGCAATAGCTGCGTATATGGTGGAATTGAGTATGCCTTGGGAACTCATCATTGCCGACGATGGTTCGAAAGACAGCACGGTTGCCCTCTGCGAAGAACTGGGGCTCGTGAACATGCGTGTTCTGGTCGCAGAAAAAAACGGAGGCAAAGGTCGAGCAGTCCAGCGTGGAATGTTGGCAGCCAAAGGCAATTTCATTCTGTTCTCAGATGCTGACAATTCAACCCCTATTCAAGAAATCTCACGTCTCTTAGACAAAATCAAAAACGAAGACTATGACATTGCTGTCGGGTCGCGCGCCGCGGAAGGCGCCGAAGTCGAAAACAAAAGCCTGTCGCGCCAAATTTTCAGCACAGGTCTGAACACTATTGTGCAACGTGTTTTTCGCATCAAAGTGAATGACACGCAATGTGGCTTCAAACTCTACAAGCGCCAAGTCGCACGCCGCCTGCACACCGCTCAGACGCTAATGGGATTCAGCTTCGACCTAGAGATTTTGTATCTGGCTTTCAAGCTTGGCTACAAAGTTGCAGAGGTACCAGTGCAATGGTTTGATGCTCCCGGGTCTAAGGTTGATCCAATTAAGGAAGCACAACGGTTTTTAAGAGATTTGGTGAAGATTAAAATGAATGATTTACAAGGAGACTACGCAAATGCTTAGTGAAAAGCTACGCATTGGTGTGTTAACCACGTTCCCGCCGGGGACCGGAAGCCTCAACGAATATGGGTTTCATTTCGTAAGTGCGCTTCGCGAAAAATTTGATGATGTTGCTGAGGTAATTCTCTACGTGGATGAATTACCAAATAACGCAACTTACCCCTCTTTTGAGGATGAGGCAATCACTACGCAAATTGTCCCGTGCTGGAGTTTTGACGCACTCAACAATCCCCTGCGGATCTTGAAGGCTGTGCGTAATACAGATCCAGATATTGTTTTATTCAATTTGCAATGGGCAACCTTTGGCGGTCGCAAAGTTCCCGCGTCTCTTGGGCTGGTAACGCCTGCCTTGGTTCGCGCCTTTGGCATTCCAACAGTTGTCTTACTGCACAACATTATGGAAACAGTGGATCTCAAGTCAGCAGGATATGCAGGCAATCCATTGATGGAAGCGATTGTGCGCGGGTTTGGGAATGTGGCAACCCGCATTTTGCTGCGTTCAAATCTTGTTGCGCTCACAATTCCAAAATACGTTGAAATCCTAGAGGCGAAATATAAAGCAGACAATGTTGTGCTCGCGCCTCACGGCTCGTTTGATGACAACGTCCAGCACCCCGTTTTTGAATTACCAGATGGCCCGATGCAAATTATGACATTCGGAAAATTTGGCACTTACAAAACTGTTGAAGCATTAATTGAAGCATTTGAAATCCTTCAAAATCGGGGAAGGCAACCGCTGGAATTAGTCATCGCGGGGTCTGACAGCCCCAATGCCAAAGGTTATCTCGCAGGCGTCGCGGAGCGGTATCAGCATGTAGAAGAAATTCGCTATACCGGCTATGTCGCGGAAGAAGACGTGCCAATTATTTTTGGTGAAGCGGCTGCTGTTGTCTTTCCTTATACCAGTACAACTGGCAGTTCCGGTGTCCTGCACCAGGCTGGAGACTATGGCAAAGCTGTCATTTTGCCAAACATCGGTGACTTTGCAGAAGTCATTACAGAAGAAGGCTATACCGGTGAGTTCTTTGAACCAGAGAACCCCCAGAGTATGGCTGAGGCAATTGCAAAAGTCATTGACAATCCGGACCGACGCCGTGAAATTGGTCAACAGAACTTTTTAGCATCGCACGGTATTCCTATTTCCGAAATTGTGGACTGGTATCTGTTGCACATGCAGACCTTACTAATTGACTCTCCACGTGCTTCACGACGGCAACGCCGTCTCCGTCGTGAAGGCGCTACTGCATAATTTTTTAGACGGTCACTGCATAGATACATTTATTCATGAAACTCAAAGAGCGCGCTCTAGACAATGTCTGCATTATTGCGATCGACGGTCGCTTTGATGCACATACATCTAAACCAGTTTCAGATTGGCTAGATGAAAAATCCAGCGCAACCCCTCCAAAAATCGTGGTCAACTTCGAAAAAACAGAATTTATTGACTCCGTGGCCCTTGCAGTACTTGTTTCAACAATGAAACGCTGCCGCCAGCACGGTGGAGATGTGGTCTTAGCGGCAATGTCCAAACCGGTCAAAATTATTTTCGAATTGACTCGACTTAACAAAGCGTTCCAAATCTTCGACTCAGAAGTCGAAGCACTCGTCTACTTAGGTGTATGACAGTTGAAACCGCAACGGACCAAACTGTCCGTAAACTGCAAAGTCAGATTGCGCAATTAGAGAGCGACATTGAGCTCATTACCGGTGAGCTTGTTGCCCGCCAAGATGAGTTGGTAACCCTGTATAACCTTGCGCAGGCCTACCGTAGCATTCTCTCTGAAGATGATCTGATCAATATCACGCTCAAACAGCTCTCAGAGTTGTTGCGTGCTGAGTCATCGTTTCTGGTACTCACGCGTACGGCTGAACATGTCTCAACCCATCAATTTCCGGCCAAAACGCTAGATGATGCGCTAATTATGCGTTGGTATGCATCACTTCGTGTTCATGGAAGGGATGTCATGGTCAGCACTGAAGATGAGCAATTTCCAATGCTTGGCGGGGTCGATGCCATCATTGCAGCACCCATTGTCATGGATGGAAAAATCCGCGGCATGGTTGGCGTTGCAAACAAACGCATGGGGCCATTTTCAGCGCCAGATCGTAAAAAAGCCTTTGCTGTCGGCGAACAGATCAGTTCACAGTTGGAATGCATTATTCTGCATGAGCAACTTATTGCCCAAGCCCGAATTCAGTCCGAGCTTGACCTTGCCCGACGTGTGCAGCACAGCTTGCTTCCGCAAAGCGTGCCGATTGTTGATGGGCTGGACTTAGCGGCCGGATCAACGGCTGCGCGTGAAGTTGGTGGTGACTTTTACGACTTCATTACCAAACCTAATGAGTTTGTCTTTGCTGTCGGAGATGTATCTGGCAAAGGGATGTCTGCCGCCCTGCTAATGGCAATGGCGCGAACAACAGTCCGCAATTTGACGACCCGCGACGAGGACGTTGCCCCTGTTGATCTGCTGGAGACTGTCAACAACTCGTTGTATGACGACTTCTCAGATGTCAGCATGTTCGCAACCATGTTTGTCGGGTCTTATTGCCCTAAAGATCAAACCGTACGTTATGCAAATGCGGGGCACTCTCCCGTCATTTATTGTCCTGCGAATGGTAAATCGACAATGCTTGAGGCCACCGGAGTTCCAGTCGGAGTTTTTGAAGCCACGCTTACGGAAGCCGAGTCGCTCACCTTAGCTCCCGGCGATGTTCTGATGGTCATCACAGATGGTTATCCAGAAGCAGAAAACAGCAAAGGCGAAATGATTGGCTACGACTTCTTATATGAAATTGCTGAATGGGCTGCTAATTCAAACACCAACGCATCTGCGGCCGAGATTTACACTCGCATGGAACGGGCTGTCTTGGCGTTCACCGGTAACACATCGCAGACAGATGATATGACGCTGATGGTTCTCAAAGGAAAGTCCGTATGACAACACAACAGATCAACCTTGAACTACCCGCCGAAATGCGCGAGCTTGTGCATATTGGGTCAGCCATTACGAAACTCTTGACTGCTGCTGCAGACGTCCCAAACGTGGAAGACACCATTTACGAACTGCAATTGGCAGTTCACGAAATCTGCGCCAACATCATAGATCACTCCTACAACAACGTGGACGATGGCAAGATCCAATTAGAACTCGTTGTCAATGAAGGCAATTTCAGCGCTGACATTTGTGAATTTGGTGAGGCATTTGACCCCGGTTCCGTCCCCATGCCTAACCTCGATGAAGGTCAGATTCGCGGATATGGAATTTATCTAGTCAATGAATTGATGGATGTTGTCGAATATAGCAGTACCGCCTGCGGCAACTGCTGGCACCTTGCAAAGAAACTTAGCTAGCGGTTTTCGCTAGTCTTGCTTAGAAAACACCTTATGGAAACAGTTATTGTCTCTCTGAACGATCGAATTGATGCGTTCAACGCACCAAAACTCCGTACTGTCTTTGAAGGACTCATCAAAGATGGGCATCAAGAATTTGTTGTTGACCTGCGCGATGTCACCTTTTTAGATAGTGCTGGCATGGCCGCATTAGTCACGCTCCTCAAGCGCGCCCGCAGTAATGGCGGCGATGTAGGCTTAACGTGGCCAAAACTAGAGGTCTCACAGCGAATCTTGAAGCTCACGAAATTTGACCGCGTCTTTACCATCAAAGATGATGTTGATGCCTTTTCAAAGGGCAATACTAAACACGTCAAATTCCCAGAATAATTTCAAGCGTTCGCTATGCAGACCATTCTCATCATTGATGACTCTCGGGTCAATCAGCACATGCTACGGCTCGTCCTGAGGCGTAATGGCTATCAAACGCTTATTGCAAACAACGGCCAAGAAGGCTTAGACGTGCTCGCAGAGGCCAATGTGCATATTGTGATATGCGACATCAATATGCCCGTGATGGATGGTTTTGAGTTTCTAAAAACCATTCGCGCCAATGAAGCGCATGCCCACATCCCCGTGCTAATGCTGACGGCCCTAGGCGAAGATGGCACCAGCGAAAAATCAATTGAGCTGGGTGCAAATGGCTGCATTACACAACCTTTCGAATCGCACGTCTTGAGTAATACCGTAAGAGCACTCATCTTGATGGATGAAGAGACCGAATGACGTTGCTCGCCACCCTCAAGAAATCCACCCAACGGATTCTGCCCAGCAACTCTGACACTGAAAATAGCGAAGGCAATTTACTGTCTGGCAGCGCCGTCTTGTTCATTAGCATGACGGTTGTCAACGCTGGCAACTATTTATTCAATCTCATCTTAGGACGCTGGCTTGGTCCAGCTGCCTTTTCTGACCTCAGTCTGATTGTCACGCTGATGCTCATGGTCACATTCGTGACCGTGACCTACCAAATGACAGCTGCCAAATTTGCCGCAGCCCATTATGCTGACCAAACGCTAGATAAATCGACCGGCATGCGCAGTTGGATGTCGCGGTTTGCATGGTTGTCTGGCATTGCGTTGGTACTCTTTGTGGCTGGGGGCGCTCCACTTTGGCAACGTTTTTTCAATACGCAAAGTTTTTGGCCCTTCGTCATTCTTGGTGTAGGACTTCCCATCTACTTTGCGCAAGGGATTGACCGTGGCATTTTGCAAGGCCAAACCCGTTTTGGGACGTTGTCTTGGAGCTATATTGCTGAAATGGTCATGCGTCTTGGCGCTGGCCTGTTCTTTGTTTGGCTCGGCTGGTCAGTGGGCGGTGCCGTTTTAGGGATTACCCTCTCTTTCGTGGCAACTTGGATCGTTGCCCTGAGCGTTCGTAGATTTTTACCACCTCTCGGTGAACTCACAACATCAGACAAAGCGACAATCAAGGCCTTTGCAATGCCAGTCATTGTGGTCCAGCTAAGTCAAATCCTCATCAACAATAGTGACATCATTATTGTGAAACGCTTTTTTGCACCTGAAGAAGCCGGACTATACGCAGCACTGGCGCTCATCGGTCGCGTTGTGTTTTTTGCCACTTGGTCGGTGGTCACGACATTATTTCCAATCGTGGCGCAAAAGCATCAAAAAGGCGAAGCGCATCGGCATTTGCTGTGGGTCGGGCTTGGTTTAGTCATGCTAGTGTCAGTGGGCATTGTTGGCGCAACTATTTTATTCCCAGAATGGATTGTGCTGATCTTGTTTGGGCCTGACTATCTTGAAATTGCCCCACTACTGTGGCTCTACGCAGTTGCAACAATGATTTATGCACTAGCGAATGTTGTCATCAATTACCGCTTGTCAGCAGATGCTAATTTGGGCACCTATCTCGCGACGATTGGCGGTGTGGCGCAAGTTGTCACGCTTTGGCTATTCCACGATTCGCTCTATCAAGTTGTGATGTTACAAATCGTGCTGATGAGTATTTTACTGGTATGCTTGCTCGCATGGGATTTATGGTTAGGACAACGCGAAAAAAGCGCTGCGGCCTAACAGACATGCAGGAGCAGGATCAATGCGCGTATTAGTTCAACGGGTTGCAAACGCTAAGGTCACGGTAGGCGAAACAGTCACAGGCGAAATTGGCAAAGGCGTTTTACTTCTTGTAGGCGTTGGAAAACAAGACACAAAAGCTGAAGCAGACTGGCTTGCTAACAAAATTTCTGGCTTACGCATTTTTGAAGATGAAGCCGGAGCAACCAACCTCTCGCTGATGGATGTCGAAGGATCGGCGTTGGTCGTGTCACAATTCACGCTGTATGCTGACACGCGTAAAGGCCGCCGCCCCTCGTTTATCAATGCCGCATTGCCAGACCAGGCAGAGCCGCTTGTCACTTACTTTGCAAACCAACTCGCCGAAAAAGGCATTCCCATTGCGCATGGTCAGTTTGGAGCACATATGAAAGTAGAGTTGCTAAATGACGGACCGTTTACAGTTTGGCTAGAACGCTAACAACTAAAACATGAGTCATCCCGAATTTTCGGGTTAGGTTAGAGCAAAAACAGGCCTCTCACTTGAGAAGCCTGTTTTT
>JAHDIM010000205.1 GCA_020630805.1 Anaerolineales bacterium | reverse complement strand
ATAGCGACTACGAGAAATTGCAAAGAGATCGTTTTACTTCAGGTTATTCGACCTTAATCACACTATGAAACTTCAAGACATCAAAACTTATGTCACCGTCCCTCCGACGGGCATTGGGGGCTCCTTTTGGGTATTGCTCAAAATCACAACCGATAACGGCATCACTGGCGTAGGCGAATGCTACGGCATCCCTGTCTCCGGTGACATCGCTGCGCAGATGGTGGAAGACACCTTCGAACGCTTTATCGCTGGGGAAGATCCGCACAACATCGAATTGATGTTCCGGCGCGTGTACTCAGCAGGCTTTACCCAACGCCCAGACGTCAGCATGATGGGTGTGTTTAGCGGCATCGAAATGGCGATCTGGGACATTCTGGGGAAAGCGCATAATCAGCCAGTGTATAAGTTGATCGGTGGTCAGATGCAAGAGAAGCTACGCACCTACACCTACCTTTATCCACTGGCTGTGGATAAAGACGGCATGCCGCTCCCAGACGTTGGCGATGTCTATCACGATGGCGATGCTGCCGCTGAAGTGGCATTGCAATATCTTGAAATGGGGTTTACTGCTTTGAAACAAGATCCGGCGGGGCCGTATAGTCTACAAGGTGGCCGCGAGTATTCGATGCACGAACTCTCACGCAGCGAATACAATTTCAAACGCCTGCGCGAAGCCGTGGGCGACCGCGCAGATTTGTTATTTGGTACGCACGGGCAAGCCACAACATCTGGCGCGATTCGGTTGGCAAAGCGCCTTGAGCCGTATGATCCGCTTTGGTATGAAGAACCTTGTCCGCCCGACCAAATGGAATCGCTGGCACGGATTTCGGCGGCGACTTCAATTCCAGTCGCAACCGGCGAACGTCTGACGACGAAGATGGAATTTCACGCGGCGCTCAAAGCTGGTGTATCCATTTTGCAACCGGACATCGGGCGCAGTGGCGGGATTTATGAAACCAAGAAAATTGCGACGGTGGCAGAGTTGTATAACGCGCAGGTTGCCCCGCATATTTATTGCGGGCCAGTCGCACACGCTGCCGCGACTCACCTTGGTTTTAGCATTCCAAACTTCCTGATTTTGGAAACCATTCTCACCGACTTCCACAGTGACATTCTGACCAAGTCGCTCACTTGGGAGCAAGGCTACATGCTGCCACCCACTGAGCCAGGCTTAGGGATTGAATTGAACGAAGAGGTGATTGAAGCGCATCCGTATACAACGGGTGGGCGGTTACACCTCGAAATGTGCCAGCGCGTGTTGCCGTCGGACAACGAGAAGATTATTACGGAATTGTAGGTAGAGGCGTGCCCGCCGGGCCGACTCGGTCTTAGCATTGAATTACCCTAGAATCAAAAAAGCCGCACTGGAAACCCAGCGCGGCTTTTTCTTTACATAACAACGGTAATTGTTATTAGCCTTCGAGTGCGTTTTCGACCGTTGGCAGTGCCTTATATTCGCGGCGGGCGATTACAGCAGCGGCAACGCTAGCGATGGCGACAAAAGCAAGTGATACGTATTTCATGGCATGTTCCTCTCAAGTGCTAGCGGCTTACAAGCCGTTAGCAAGATATTTATCGTAGTTGGTTGTCAGGACAACTGGCGTGCGTTCAGCACGTGGCCGCAACGCTGCCGTCAAAAGGGCACCTAAGCCCCACAAGATTGCAAGTGAAATGAGCCCAACGCTCTGTCCAAGTCGGATCGCAACTGCTACTGTCAGCACAACGGCGACGAGTTTGATCGCAATCGCAATGTTTGAGTCAGACGAGATAAATTTTGCGTTCATTGAAAACTCCAAATCGGTTTATATTTCTGTAGCTATAGTGTATGACCGTCGGTCATTTCAATCTATTGCTCCGCTCTGAGTCTTCAGACCCTTGCATTCTGGGTTTTTAGAGGCCGTATTCCCGAATTTTGGGAGAACATTGCCAACGTCTGTTTATGGCATGATCAGGCTGAGATCTTTGAAGATCACCTCACTGTTTGGATGGTCAAACGTTTCAACACCAATCGCGACTTCACCAGTGCTATGGGTTGAGTCTGTCGCTTGCCCGAGCAATTCGTCATTGACGTACATGCTCAAGGTTTCCCCATTACATTCTGCTGTGAATTTGTTTTCGGCCTTTGCCAAATTGATCGCAAAGCTGCCACCTTGGGCTAGCTGCTCATAGTCGGCATATTCATTAAAGTATTTGCCAATTTGCCAGAAGCCACCCGTATCCAAGTAGAACACGTAAATGCCGTCGTTGTTAGAGCGACAGCCAAGCGTGTAATAGGTGTAATTCGTGCCGCCAACGAGTTCAACGTTGGACTCAACGCGCACGTCAGCTAAGGTTGGATACTCCGTGTTGTACAGCCAAATGAAGTCATTGGCGTCTGGTACAACCACAAACAAGCCATTGTCTTGGGGCTCAATCTTATAGTTTGGATTGCCTTCATTCAGTTCGACTAAATACCAATCGCTGATGGTTTCAAAGTTGGTGGAATAGAACGTGTCGCCAGACGACAGCGCAGTTGGTTCTGGAGTCGGGGTTGGTTCAGGTGTTGGAGTCTCAGTTGGTTCTGGTGTTGCCGTTGGCGGCTCAGGTGTGTTGGTTGGTGCCTCAGTGGGCATTGGGGTTGCCGTTGGCTCTGGGAGCGGCGTGTTCGTAGGGATGGCCGTATTGGTCGGCAATGGCGTTGGTGGCACGTCTGGTTCACTGCTACAGGCCGACAAAAGCAAGCTTGTTAGCAATACGAAAAGAATTACTACATATTTTGAAGTTGAGATGTGTTGTAGTTTCATGGGGGCTCCTAATTCTTGTTAATGTTGAAACAATATCACTCTTCTATGCACTGGCTTGGAATATCTTTCCAAAATCTCCAAAATTGGTCTTTGAAATCAGACCGTAAAGTTGGGTTGAGGTTAGCGCAGCGTTGAATCTTCTAACGTTTGTCGGTATAGTTACCCCTGCAAACTGACCCAGAGTCAGAACACACTTGCTGGAATGGCTTGCGTCGCAAGCGCACACCACACAATTCAACACTCCAGCGTAAAAAGGAAATTCCATCACCATGACTGACATTGTCCCAATTGGATCATTGCCGCCACTTGGCACTGTTCCGAAGAAGATGTACGCCCAAGTGATCCGCAGTAGCCGTTTTGGCGATCCTATGGATGCGTTCCAAATCGAAGAAATTGACGTTCCTGAACTTGGTCCAGAAGACGTTCTCGTTGCCTCTATGGCCTCTGGTATCAACTATAACAACGTTTGGGCGGCGCGCGGTATTCCAATCGATGTGATCAAGATTCGCCAAAAACAAGGTGAACCGTTTGATTTCCACATTGGTGGCAGCGACGTCTCTGGGATTGTGTACGCAGTTGGGTCAAATGTCAAAAACGTTGCCATTGGCGATGAAGTGGTGGTGCACCACGGCACTTGGAAGCTCGATGACCCCTGGGTCAAAGCGGGTAAAGATCCAATTCTGGCACCGTCTGTTGCGATTTGGGGTTACAACACCAACTTTGGCTCGTTTGCCCAATTCTGTAAGGCATCCGCCCATCAGATCATGCCCAAAGCGGATCACTTGTCATGGGAAGAAGCGGCGGCCCCAACCTTGGTTGGCACCACGGCTTACCGTATGCTGTTTGGCTGGAAAGGCAACGAACTCAAGAAAGACGATGTCGTCCTCGTCTGGGGTGGCTCTGGCGGTCTTGGGACTCAAGCGTTGCAATTGGCAAAGGTTGCTGGCGCGCGCGCAATTGCGGTGGTGTCCGATGATGAACGCGGTCAATACTGCATCGAAAAAGGCGCGGTTGGCTATATCAATCGCAAGAACTTTGATCACTGGGGTGTGCCGCCCCACTGGACCGACAATGCCGGTCAAAAAGAATGGATGTCCGGCGCACGGGCCTTCGGGAAAGCGATTTGGGACGTCCTTGGTGAACGCCGTAATCCAGATATTGTGTTTGAACATCCGGGGGAAGCGACTATTCCAACCAGCATCTTTGTCTGTGAAGCAGGCGGGATGGTTGTCATTAGCGCTGGCACCACAGGTTACTCTGCCGTCGTGGATTTGCGCTACCACTGGGTCCGTCAAAAACGACTGCAAGGCTCACACGGCACGAATGATGAACAAGCCTATGCCTACAACAACCTTGTGCGCTCTGGTCAAATTGACCCTTGCTTAGGCCAAGTGTATTCATTTGAAGACATTCCATTAGCGCACAAAGAAATGGAAGACGGCAAGCAAGTGCTTGGCAACCGCGTCGCACTCGTCGGTGCCAAAGCTGCTGGCATGGGTAAAAGAAAGTAGAGAGTAAAGAGAACCGCGCTCTGCGCTAGAGATAGAGAAACTGAAGACTAGGCTGCTAGCCACACACAAAACTATTTGCAGCCTAGCCTCTACCTCTCCACTCTTTCTCTTACTCCCCGAAGGGGACAAGGATGGCAAACAAATTCAATTACGAAAACTTCTATCGAGTCGCGAAAGGGCTTGATAAAGCAGAAACAGCAGCGGATACACCCGCCAAAGCGGACGCTGCACCGGCTACAAAAGCACCTGAACCAATGGTGCCAACAACGGGCAGTTCGTCAGCTCCACGCGACATCATCACCGAAGGGTTGATGATGGATTATCAACTCACACTGACCGCTATTCTGGAACGCAATAAACGCCTGTTTGGACGCAAAAAGATTGTCACTAAACTGGCGAATGGGTATCACGAATATACCTACGCTGACTTTTACAAGCGCTGCGCAAAGCTTGCGAATGCCCTGACCAAACTAGGTGTTAAGCGCGGTGACCGTGTCGGGACGTTTGCGTGGAATACGCATCATCACCTTGAGTGCTATTTTGCAATTCCATGTATGGGCGCAGTGGTCCACACCCTCAACATTCGCTTGAATGAAAATCAACTCGGCTACATCATCAATCATGCCGATGATCAGGTCATCTGTGTCGATGCGGATTTGCTGCCGTTATTGGAAAAAGTTGCGGATCAGATGACGAATGTCAAAGCCATTTTGGTCATGGCTGAACCGGGCGAACCATTACCCAAGACGTCACTCAAGAACGTGCTGCCTTACGAAGATATTTTGGCACACGAGTCAGATGAGTTCGAATGGCCTGACCTCGACGAACGCGAAGCCGCTGGCATGTGCTACACCTCTGGCACAACCGGAAATCCGAAGGGGGCGTTGTATTCGCATCGTTCGATGTATCTGCATGCGCTCTCAGAAGCAACCACGGCCAACTTTGCCATCGCTGAAACCGATGTCGTCATGCCACTCGTGCCAATGTTCCACGTCATGAGCTGGGGCATGCCCTTCTGCTCCACGATGTTTGGCGCAACGCAGGTCTACACTGGCAAATATATGACCCCCAAAGACTTGGCGACCATCATTCAAGATCACAAAGTGACCTTTACGGCTGGTGTTCCAACCCTGTGGATTGGGCTGCTCGCTGAACTTGAAAACGGTAACTATGACATTTCCAGCCTGCGCCGCATTCCATGCGGTGGCTCTGCTGCGCCGCGTTCGTTAATCCAAACGTATGCGGACGATCATGACGTAGAAATTGCCCATGCGTGGGGCATGACTGAAATGTCTCCATTGGGGACAGCTGCTTATCTGCGTAGCTATATGCAAGAGTGGGATCAGGCAGCCAAGTTAGACATTCTGTCTAAGCAAGGCCCCCCATTGCCAACCGTTGAACTGCGCATTGTGGATGACAATGGGAAAGAAGTCGCTTGGGATGGTTCCACGCCGGGTGAACTGCAAGCGCGGGGCCCTTACGTCATTCGCGAATATTACAAGAGTGACCGCAACGCAGAGTCCTTCCAAGACGGTTGGTTCCGCACAGGTGACGTTGCCACGATTGACGAACACGGCTTTGTGGCCTTGGTTGACCGCACCAAAGACCTCGTCAAGTCTGGCGGCGAATGGATCTCAACCATTGATCTCGAAAACGCGCTGATGGCGCATCCGGAAGTGCTCGAAGCTGCCGTGATCGCGATCCCGCATCCGAAGTGGCAAGAACGTCCGCTGGCATTGGTCGTCGCCAAACCTGGTGTTACCCCAGAAAAGGAAAGCATGTACGACGTGCTGCGTAAGTCTTTCCAAAAGTGGGAGTTGCCAGATGACATTCTCCTCGTCGAAGAAATTGCCAAGACTTCCGTTGGCAAATTCGACAAGAAAGTCATGCGTGCGCAGTACAAAGACTTCGCGACAAAATAGCTGGAACGTAAATTCACAAAGCGGGTTTCTTCAAGAAGCCCGCTTTGTTTTTAAGGTAGCGTCGTCTATAACCAAACCACTTCAACAATGCTCGCTTTCCTCAAATTTGCATCCGCTGTCACTAATGGAACTCCCAACACCATCGCCGCTGCCATAATCAATCGGTCGGCAGGGTCCTTGTTTACACTATCTGGCAATGTTGTTGCTGTAACCGCAATTTGTGGCGTAATTGGCTGTACCTGCAAGTCAAACGCATGGATGGCCAACTCCAGAAACTGCTGTGCTGCGACGTCTACTTGTAGCCGACCTTTTTCAATCAGCATTGCAATTTCCCAAAGGGAAATGTCTGCAATTATCAATTGATTTTTGTTGGCTTGGATGGTGTTTTCAGCCGTTGTTGACAGCTTGCTCGGTTGTAGCGCGAGCCAAATAAGAATGTGGGTATCAATCAGCATTTGTTGTGTCCCAGTCTGCTTCCAGCGGAGAAACAACATCGCCGATTATTGCGGTAGTTTGTAATGTTTGTAGTTCTTTCAATGCGCTTTCACGCAACAAATCAGGTGGAACTAATTTAGCAACTTCTAGCCCACGTTGCGTGAGACGAATCACTTCACCTTGCTGTACTTTTTCAATCACTGCGCTCATATTGGCGCGAAACTCACTAATTGCAATACTTGTCATAAAAGCCTCTCTGTACAATTAGATTGTACATCTTCGGGCGTGGTTCACAAAGCAGGTTTCTTCAAGAAACCTGCTTTGTTATTAAGAACGCCAATAGTCGTGACA
>JAHDIM010000204.1 GCA_020630805.1 Anaerolineales bacterium | reverse complement strand
CGTTCAGGTTCATTGATGAGCTTGATATTGCGGCGCACCAGATCAATTGTTGCTAACCCAACTGGCACAAGATAGATCAGGCCCAGGCTGGGGTGCCCAACGAGCATCCAAGCAGCGACTGCGGTTGCAATCGTGTGGAGCATGACCCACCATCCAGCGGCACGCGGTGACGTTTTGGTCGGCAGCATGGGAACATCGCTGCGCATATAGTCTTCACGATACATAATCGCCAAGCTCCAAAAGTGAGACGGTGTCCAAAGAAACACCAATAGTGCCAAGACAATTGCACCGGGATCGGCCCAATTGCCAACCGCAGCACTGCCACTGAGCACAGCTGCACTGCCGGCAGCCCCCCCAATCACAATATTGGTCAGCGTGCGCGGCTTGAGCCACATTGTGTAGATAAACACGTAAATGACCGCGCCCAGCAGTAAGAAGAATGCGAGTGGCGCATTGAACGGATAAACCACCGCGACTGGCACAATGATCATCAGTGAGGCGATGAGTGGCACCCAACGCGCCCAAGATAAAGTGTCATTCGCAAGTGGGCGCAACTTTGTGCGATCCATCAGGCTATCTTTATCTTTTTCCCACCATTGATTGAGCGCGCCAGAGCCAGAGGCCGCCAAGAAGCCAGTGAGTAAGACAAGCCCGGTATTGCCCCAACCAGGCCAACCGCCAGCCGCCAGAAAGGCACCCCCAATGGAAGAAAACAGCAGTAGGCTGACAACGCGCCACTTAAACAGCACGGAGAGCGTTTTGAAGGTTGAGACTTTTTCAACTTGCTCAACCTCCGGAAGCGTCACTTGAGGGGTAATACTTAGATTTGCCATGTTTTTTTGTTTTTTGGCGGGTTAGTTTGCTGGTTTGTTAGTCACCTCATCACCCACGGCCAATGTAAACCTCAGCGCAGAGATGAGCCAACTATCCAACTTACAAACTAACCCACCTTTTTTCTTTTTCGTACTTGCCACGCCACAATAATGGCGACAGCCGCAATAATACTACCGATACGTGCGATCCACGGATTACGTGGGGTCGTCGCCTCCATCGTAAATGAGGTGGTCGATATTCCCAAAGGGCTATTCACGGTCACATTTATTTCGTGCGAGCCCGTTTGCGTAATCACTGTATCGGCTTCATATAAAAATTTATTGACCGATTTTTCAGTCGTTGCCAGTGAGCCAGAAACATTATTATCTGGGTCGGTGATGGCAACTTCAACAATTGCGTTTGTAATGGCTGCGCCGTCTTCTGCGCGCCCCACACCAACGGTGATGTGTGCTTGTCCCACTGCAAACGGATCAGGATCCAGCCACACGCTAAGCTGGTAAGGCTCCACAATTTCTTGGTGAACCAGCACCCCACTTCCATGTGCTTGGGCAGATTGGGCAGTTAAGAGCAGGATGATGGCTGCAAACGCTAGCCAGCCAAGGGTTGCTCTTGCAAAGCCCGGCTTCGACAGGCTCAGCCTGCCTTCCGTAGCTGATGTGTTAGGAGCGTAATTCGCGTGAAAAGCCAAAGAAGTCTGCCTTGAGCGCTGGATCTTCAGCGCCGCCAAAGTACCGCCAAAAAATTATAACGCTCGCAAATAAAAAGCACATTGTGCCTGGAATCCACATAATGATCCCAGCGATTGTTTGATCTGTCAGTGCGTCAAAGCCCCATAATCGGGGAACTGTTTCGTAATAGGGGTAGATGACTTCGCTGGACAACGCAATGAACACCCCAGGGATGGCATTGATGGCACCTGCCGCGAATAAATACGCAGCGCGTTGCCACAGCAATAACCGATTGTGCATCCGCGGACGGGCGGCTAATCCATGCCACCAGATCAACATCGCAGGCACAAAAAAGCTAATGTGCTCCAAGTCGTGGATAAAGTCATTGCGCAATGCAGCCTGATAGGCTGCTGGATCATGCCAGCCCCACAGCAAGGCCATATAAAGCCCTAACGAGACTTGCGGGGTTGCAAATTTCGATAAGAAATTGCGAAAGGAGGCATTCGGGCCAAACAACGTTTCGCCCACTTTGTCGCCGTTTGGTAAGCCCCACAACAAGAACGGCATTGGGTTAGCACACCAGATCAGAATTGGCACAATTCCCATGGTAATAATGTGCTGGATCATATGCATGAAAAACAGCAAGCCACCCAACACATCGATGCCAGACATCAGCACCAATGCAATCAACAGGAGGCCAGACCAATACAAAATCAACTTGCCAATGGTTGCTAGCTTTTTGCTACCACGCCGCCGCAAGATGATCCAGCCCCGCGTATAAAGCGTGCCAAATGTCAGCAGAATAATGATCAATTCAGGGCGTAGTGCCCATGAGGTTAAGAATTCTTGCATAGTTTCCCATCACGTCATGACACGGCAGCCGTGTCGTGCGTCATGTTGACATGACAAGCCATGTCACAACAACAGGTGCCGCTGCACCTGTTCTAACAATTGCCGTTGTTCAGGCCAAAAGATATTGCTTGGCAATGCATTCAAAGGATGCCAATGCGTTGTATATTGGATCTTTTTATCGGTCGCGTTCACATCAATTTCTGTTGTTTCAAACAAGAAATATGTGGTGATGGACCACCGCGTCTTGCCAAAGGTTAGGCGTTCGCAAGTCGCGAGTTCTTGCAATGCTGTGAGTTCACTAAAGCCTGCTTCTTCGCGAATTTCCCGACGCGCCGCTTGCTCTAGCGTCTCTTTTTTCTTAACGCCACCTTTGGGCAGAATGTAATCTGCGCCGTCATGGTCACCCAAGACCAGAGCTACCCACCAGCAATTTTGGCTATCTTTACGCACGACGACACCGCCGGCACCACGCCGTGAAATCGTCGCTTTGTTGGTTGGTGGAATGTACCAAGTATTGTCGATGAGTCCAGACATAATTCGCCCATGAGTAGTGACATGATGCATCATGTCACTATTCATGGATTAACTATCTTCAGAGAACGAGACGGGTTGCCGATGAGATGTCGTTTACCTAAGGCCGCAATTGATAGCAACCCGTCTCGTGCCGTTGCCATTGGGATAAAAAAACCCGACTGAAGAGTCGGGCTTTTATCGTTTCGAGAATGACTTCGTCTAGTGCAGGTCTACGACATGCCCAATAAGGTACAGTGCCGGATAGAAGAACACCCAGACCAAGTCCACAAAGTGCCAGTAAAGCGCGCAAGCTTCGGCGAAGAAATGATCTTCAACAGTCAGGTCACCGCGCATCCCTTTGACATAGGTCATGGCGAGGAAAATCAGACCACCGAGAACGTGCAAACCGTGCGCACCGGTCATCAGGAACAAGACTGAGCCGTAAACGCCATCGCTAGGCAGAATGTGACCGACTGGAATTCCTAAGAATGTACCGTGGAGACCAAAGGCTGCACCCCATTCGTAGACCATGATCATGCCAAGGAAGATTGCACCCAGCACGAAGGTCACGGTGATGTTGTTACGGAACTTTGTCTTATCGCCGTGGGCGATTGCAACTTCAGCGCGGTTCATTGCGAGTGAACTGACCAGCAGCACACCGGTTGCAATCAACCCAGCAGTTTGTTCAAGTTCTGGACGCGTATCGCCCCAAAGTGCGAAGCGCAGAACGAAGAATGACCCAAACAGAAAGACTTCGGTAAGGAAGAATAACCATAGACCTTGACGGTTACGAATGGTTGCTTCCTTGATTGGAATTGCGTGGCTACTCATTAGTGATCATCCTCCGACCAAACACTAGAAATATGCATAAAGTAGTTGATGATCAGTGCTGCTTTGGCAATCCCGACTAGCATCATCACAATGGTAGATGAGCCAACCAAACCTGCTTCCAGCAACGTAAGTGCTGCCAACCCAAGGAAGACGTAAATGCCTTGGGTAAATTTTTCTTGTAAACGTGCCGCCAATGTTTCAGGGTCAGCGGTCACAGCTTCATGATGTTCTTCTGACATGATTAGCCGTCCTAATTAGTCTGCCGCAGGAGCCGGTACTGGCTGGAAGGCAGGCAATTCTTCAACGATTGGTGGTTCAATCCCCTTACCAAAATCGTAAGGACCGTGGGTAACGGTTGGAACTTCTGGGAAGTTTTCGATTGGTGGTGGCGATGTGGTTTGCCATTCAAGGCTGAGACCACCCCATGGGTTACCAACAGCTTCTTTACCACGGTATGCAGACCAAACTAGGTTGATTAGCCATGGCACTGCTGCAATCCCGAGCAAGAACGCACCAACACTAGAGAGTTGGTTTGCAAAGGTAAATTCTGGCGCGTAGACACCAATCCGGCGAGCCATCCCCATCATGCCCAACCAGTGCATTGGCAAAAACGCCAAGTTGAACCCAACAAAGTTCAAGACCCAGTGAATAATCCCGAGTGGTTCGTTGTACATGCGACCGGTAACTTTCGGGAACCAGAAGTAGGTTGCGCCGTAGACACCGAAGACCGTCCCACCAAACAGTACATAGTGGAAGTGCGCTACAACGAAGTAAGTATCGTGCACGTGGAGATCGAACGGTACTGCTGCAAGCATAATCCCGCTAATCCCACCAATCACGAACATCGCAAGGAAGCCCATCGCAAACAGCATTGGAGAGTTGAGCGTGATCTTACCGCCCCACATGGTCGCGATCCAGTTGAAGATCTTGATCCCAGTTGGCACACCAATCGCCATTGACCCGAGCATGAAGCTCATCAACAACCAAGGGCTCATGCCGCTGGTGAACATGTGGTGACCCCACACGAGGAAACCAAAGAAGGTAATCCCCATTGAGCTACCAGCAATCGCTTTGTAACCAAAGACTGGTTTCTTTGAAAGGATTGGGAAGATTTCTGAAATCAGACCCATTGCTGGCAATACCATGATGTACACAGCAGGGTGCGAGTAGAACCAGAACAAGTGTTGGTAGGTCAACACAGAGCCACCATCGGCTGGTGTAAAGAAGGTCATACCGTAAAGGCGTTCGAGCAAGAGCGCGATACCGGTACCACCCAGCACTGGTGTCCCACCAATGACCAAGATTGATTGCGCAATCACGGTCCAAACGAACAATGGCAAGCGACCCATGGTCAAGCCCGGTGCGCGCATGCGGGCCACGGTCACAATCATGTTGATAGCACCCAACTGTGATGCCATCCCAAGAATGTATACAGCGATGATCCACAAACTTTGGCCGTCTGGTGCGTGAATTGTTGCAGATGCACTCAATGGCGGGTATGACGTCCAACCACCGGCTGCTGCCCCTGGAATACCAGACGCGCCGCCACCCAGCAGGTTACAAACTGCCAAGATAAGCATGCCACACCCCAGTACATAGGCCGAAGTGCGTTCAGTCCCAAAGCGTCCACCAACGACGAACATCAGAACGGTCAGTGCAGCCAGCAAAATGGTGAGGTTCCCTGAGGTGACCGTTGGGCCCCACAAGAAGAACACACCTGTTGCCAAAATAGAGGCACCGACCATCTGCATCCAGCCGACGACGCTGAATGTCCCAAAGAGCATCATCAGGGTCCCGATCACGACCATGCCCATCGATATGTAGTAGAGCATGGCATTCTCGGCGGGTCGACCGACAAAGAATGCTGCAACCATGACGATTGAGCCTAACGCGTAGGTCCAGTAGCTGGTTGCATTCAGTTTCGGAAACGCCATATCATCGGCGCCGACTTGAATTGGAAGCAAGTAGTTTGCGAAAGCGGCCAAGATCGGGATGATCCATAAAAAGATCATGATCGAGCCGTGCATGGTGAAAAGTGAGTTGTATTCGTAATTTTCGCCGAGGAAATTTCCAAGGTCATTATTTGGGGTCAACAACTCAGCGCGGATGAGCATTGCCAGCGCGCCACCAATCATAAAGAAGATCACTGAGGTGATCAGGTATTGAATCCCGATGACCTTATGATCTGTATTGAAAATGAAGTAGTCACTAAGTTTGACACCACCGTGTAGGATCATGCCTTTGCGGGGGCCGTCATGTGCGTGTGCAGACATACGTTATACGCTCCTTGCTTAGCCTTCTGAGTCAGCAGCGGCTTCTTCGCCTTCAACTGCTTCTTCTTCAACAGGTTGTGGGTTTTCCCATTCTTCAAGCGTTTGCCCGCTTGCTTCAACCAACCAAGTGTCGAAGTCTGCTGCGTCTTGGACATAAACGCGATTGATCTGGCCCATGTTGCCGTGTCCGGTCCCACAGAGTTCCGCACAGACAATGCGCCAGTCCCCAATCATGTCTGGGGTGAAGTAAATGGTGTTGCTCATGCCCGGAACAGCATCTTGCTTGATGCGGAATTCTGGAACCCAGAAGGCGTGCAACACATCATTTGACGTCACTTCCAACGCAACTGGACGATCTACAGGGAGATATAAGTCACTTGAAATTGCGCCACCGTATTCAGGGTAGATGAAGGTCCAGCCAAATTGGAATGCTTGCACTTGAATGGGCATTGCATCTGCTGGGGCTTCTTCAATGTCAGCCAACAAGACATAGCTTGCAAAGCCAATCGCGAATACTGCAATGGTTGGTAATACTGTCCAGCCAATTTCCATTGTGGTGTTGTGTGAGAATGAAGCGCCATAGCCTTCGTCACCTTTGCGGCGGCGGAAGTAAATGGCCACAAACACAACGAGCAATTCAACCAGCAGCAACACCACCATTGAAACCCCGAACATGTTGTACCAAAGTTGGTCAACACGCGCGGCTTCTGTGGTTGCGACGTCTGGGAATACGCGGAAGTTTGTAATTTCGGCGGCTGAGAAGAAACCAGCAGCAATAAGCAAACCAGTAAAGATGGCAGCGATCAAGATCACTGGGCCTTTAAGCAAGAAACGCCCGAGACGAATCAACGGGTGCTGCTTTGGGGCATCGTATTTGGCTTCTTCTACTGGTTTTTCAGACAGTATCCTTTGCTGATCAAACGAGGATACCCCGAATGCAAGTGCCGCGGCAAGCGCGCCACCTAAGATCAGCACTCCGAAGAGAGAAAGGATCACCCATAAATTTGACAGATCCATAGTGCCTTCTTTTAGAGTAGTTATTTGTATTTTGCTTG
>JAHDIM010000203.1 GCA_020630805.1 Anaerolineales bacterium | reverse complement strand
CAGCAGACATGGCATAACCCTTATTTCTATTGAGACTGTGAATTTACGCGTCATCGTTGTCGCACAATCGCACAGCCTCGTTCGCATAAAATCGCACAGATTCGCACACTTTTTGTAAATTGGTCGCGAATCGGGCGAATCTCGGCAAAAAAAATTCACTAAAGCTACTAAACTCTTAGTGGCTCTTTGGCTGGCGGTGTTGCTCTCCCGCTTGACTGCTGTAAAGGCAGTTGCACCGTCAGCATTTTTTCTTCTGGAGCCGTTCCCCTATTCGCTAGTCAATTCCTAGTCTCCACGTTAGACTCTAACCATGCGTATTTTTGAAATTGTCGTTGTGCTAATGACCTGTTTTATTTGGTGTGTTGCATTAGTGCCGCGCTTTAGAAGCAGAGATGTTTACATTGCGTTGGGGGCGGGCTTAGCGGCCTATGGAATCGGGCATCTCTGGTTTGAAGGCTGGCGCTGGCAAATGGTTCCGCTCTATGGGCTAGCGGCGGCTGGAATCCTGTTCTTGTTGGGCGATCTTACCCTCAATCGAACGCCGGTTACGTGGCGCCGTTTAGTGGGGGGCGCAATAGTGTTGCTACTAATTGGCGTAGCGCTATTGCTTCCGATTGTGTTTCCTGTGCCAAGGTTGCTAGCCGCGACTGGGTCGCATCATGTTGGGGTCGATGTTGAACATTGGATTGATGACAGTCGGACCGAAATTTATGGCGCAGACGACTCCGCACCGCGCGAGATTATGGTGCAAATTTTGTATCCAGCGCAGCGGCGAGGCAGTGCGCGGCTAAACTATCTCAATCCGCCGGACGTGGTGGCGGAAGCGCTGGGGAGTTCACTAGGACTGCCTGCGTTTGCGTTTAGTCACCTCAATCTTGTCAAGCAAGATGTATGGCTAGATGCCGAGCTCAACGAGCGCGATGGCCCGTATCCGGTGTTGTTTTTTTCACATGGATGGACGGGGACGCGTAATCAGAATATGTTCCAGCTGACTGAGCTAGCCAGTCATGGCTACATCGTGGTGTCGGTAGATCACACCTATGGCGCGGTGGTCACGCCATTTCCTGACGGACGAGCGGTTGCTTACAATCCAGACGCGTTGCCCGGACTAGAAGATTTTGATGACGAAGACGAATACGTCGAAACACTCAATCTACTAGTGTCGCAGTGGTCAGATGATTTCAGTTTTATCCTAGATGAACTTGAAACGCGTTATTCTGCAGACGTGATTGATCTTGAAAATGTCGGAATCCTCGGGCACAGCACAGGAGCGGGCGCAGCGGTGCAGCACTGCAATACGGAAGTACGCTGTAAAGTCGGTCTTGCGATGGATCCATTCCTCAATCCGGTTGCGAATGACATCATCGATGGCAATGTGGAAAAGCCATTTTTCTACATGCACAGTGAAGCGTGGATGCGACCCTTCAATAAAGCCCGCTATGAACGTCTCGTAGACAGCACCACCGGCGACTTTTACGAGCTTTATATGGACGGCACCAAGCATTTGAATTGGTCTGACTTCTCCCTCATGTCGCCGTTTGGGAGCCAGCTTGGCTTAGACATCGGCACAATTGATGCGCATCGCAGTATGGAGATCATCAATGCGTATTCGGTTGATTTCTTTGACTTTTACCTGAAAGGCGAATCCAGCGAGCTACTCACCAATAACACGCCGTATGCCGAAGTGACATATCGCACAGATAACCTCAGATAACCATGGCGCTGACCCAACTTCCAGATAATTTACCTATTCCGCCAGACGATGGCGGTGCTGATCACCTTCAGGGGCTGACAGTCCCTAATCTTGATTTGATTGCTACGACTGGGGAAACCGTCAACTTGAGCGCCTTGTCCGGACGCACGGTAGTGTATTGCTATCCAATGACCGGACGGCCAGATGTAGCGTTGCCAGACAATTGGGAGCAAATTCCAGGTGCGCGTGGATGTACGCCACAGTCCTGCGCGTTCCGCGATCATCATGCTGATTTGGGTGAGCTTGGTGCCGCAGTGTATGGTCTGAGTGTACAGACGACAGACTATCAACAAGAAGCGGCCGAACGCCTGCATTTACCATTTGGTTTGCTCAGCGATGCTGACTTTGTATTCACAAATGCGCTCAATTTGCCAACGATGGAAGTTGCGGGCATGACCCTGATCAAACGAACAACGTTGATCTTGAACAACGGCGTGATTGAACACGTGTTTTACCCTGTGTTCCCACCCGACCAAAATGCCGCAGATGTGATTGTTTGGTTGGAGAATAACGCCGGAGGCTCTATATGAAATTCGAAAACAAAACAGCTTTAGTGACCGGCTCTGGCCGTGGTATTGGGCGCGAAATTGCGCTGCGGTTGGCCCAAGAAGGTGCGGACATTGTGGTCAATTATTTCCGCAATCGCAAGCCGGCTGAAGATACTGCCGCAGAAATTGAAGCGCTCGGTCGCAAAACGCTGATTGTCAAAGCCAACATGGGCGAACCGAAAGACATCAAAGCGCTGTTTAGTGAGATCGAAAGCACTTTTGGCGGTCTCGATATTCTCGTCAATAACGCCGCGTCTGGGTTCAATCGACCAGTGATGGAGCAACGGGCCAAAGGCTGGGACTGGACAATGAATATCAATGCCCGAAGTGCAATGCTCAATGCTCAGCAAGCGCTCCCGCTGATGCAAAAGCGCGGGGGCGGTGCTATCGTGAACATTTCAAGTCCCGGCTCTACGCGGGTGTTGCCAGACTATGTTGTGGTTGGGGCGAGTAAAGCAGCGTTGGAAGCCGTTACGCGTTATCTGGCGGTAGAGTTTGCGCCACACAATGTGGTCGTCAATGCAGTCTCGCCCGGTCTCGTCGAAACGGATGCCTTGAATCATTTCTTGGTAACAAAAGACAGTCGCCATGTGCTAGATGAAGCCGTCAAGCACGTACCAGCGGGGCGCTTTGTTTACCCCTCAGACGTGGCCGACATTGTTGAATTCTTGTGCACGCCGCAAGCCCAAATGATCCGCGGGCAAGTTATTCAGGTCGATGGTGGGCAGCAGCTCGCCGTGGCAGGCTCTCCGAAGTTTACGGATTTGTTGTAGGCAGCATTGTGTTGCGCTCACGAATCTAGTACTTAGTGTGATTGAGTAGGCTGAGCTTGTCGTCCGCAGGTAAGGCTTCGCCGCTAGCTGCGCATCGCCGTACACGCAACCCAGCTTCGACAGGCTCAGCCTACCTAAGAAATAAGTGTCTGTAGGTATTCAGAATTCAAGTCAAGGAGACGCCAACAGACCCTCTTCGTCACTCTGCTGGAGCACCCAGTTCGCGAGATACCAAAACGTTAGCATCCCTGCTAAGTCAAAGCCAAAGTCGAGCCAGTCCGCGGTGCGCAGCGGCGACAGGATCTGCAAGATTTCTTCTGCCCCCACAACAAGCAGGGCAATCAGCACGGCAGTTGGGATTAAGGTTGAGCCAACGTTACGGTAGGCGGGCTTCAGCCATAAATGCAGCCAAAACACCACTGGCCCAACCAAGAGAAAGTGCAGCACTTTATCGGCCCACGGCCAGCGCAGCAGATAAAGCGGCAAATAGCCAAGGTATGCCATCTGTGTGCATAGCACCATCACAGCCACTTGAATCCACAATAAATGTTTGATGCGTGACAGTAAGTCATGACTTTGGAAAAACCAGCCATACGTAGCTACCCCCACCGCGATACCCAAATA
Organism: Anaerolineales bacterium; assembly: GCA_020630805.1. Taxonomy (GTDB): domain Bacteria; phylum Chloroflexota; class Anaerolineae; order Anaerolineales; family UBA6668; genus JAHDIM01. Next base: position 3,330 of record JAHDIM010000203.1, on the reverse strand, counting down.
AGTGCCAGCGACAACATCACTGAAATAGTGCATCCCCAAGTAAAGCCGTGTGAATGCGTTGAGGATTGCTAACCCGACAGCACTCCATTTGATCCAAGTTCTTGTTTGCTTATCTAGCACAAGTAGCGTCGCTAGCAAGAAGCCGCCCGTAGCGTGCCCACTTGGCAAGGAAAATGTGTTTGGTTGCGGAATAACAAGTCTTGCATCAATGGGGCGTGGCCGACCACTCAGCAGTTGAAATAACACCGCCAGCCCAATGCCAACAATAATCCCAACCGTCATCGCTTTACCGAGCGTTTTGCGCCCACGCAGCCAGTACAGCGCACCGAGCCCAAACATGACCGGCACAGCAAGCTGTGTGAAGACAGCCATAACGGTGTCGAGAGCTGAATGAGTCCAAGTCTGATTGAATAACAAGAGTAAGCTGTCGTCCATAAACTCATCATATCGGATTGGATTACGTGCAATGCAACGGCTTCCCAATCGAGAGACTACGACAGAAGGGCACTTCTTTAACGCTGCATTGACGGGGACTAAAGCCATGCATAAAGTTGACGCATGGCAAAACTCATCACTTTTTTCAAACGTCTGCATGGCTTTGCAAGCCACAATACGGCATATCCACTTACATTACTCACTTTGGTCGCGTTCGGGCTTTGGCTGGCACGCGTCTGGTTTACGGGAGATATTCGCTATAGTTTTCTGTTCTGGAACTTGTTCCTAGCGTGGATCCCGTATGGGTTTGCAATTCTTGTGCTGATGTCAGAGCGCTTTTTGCCTTGGTTTTGGATTGTTGCCATACCAATGCTGGTAGGCTGGCTCTTGTTCCTCCCAAATGCGCCGTACTTGGTGACAGATTTGGTGCATTTGCGCCCAATAGATCCGGTTCCATATTGGTATGACATCGGGTTCTTTGTCATTTTGGCGTGGACGGGCTGTTTGTTAGGGATTGTGTCACTTGGCATTGTGCAAGACCTGTTCACGCGGCACTTTGGAAAAATTGTTGGGTGGGGCGTTGCATTGAGTTCCATCGGCTTATGTGGACTGGGCTTGTATCTGGGACGCGTGTTGCGTTGGAATAGTTGGGACGCATTTTTTAGCGTGGATGTCATTTTGCGTGACATTGCGCATACTTTCTTGAGCCCATTGACGAACCGTTATGGTGTCGGGTTTACCGTTATGTTCACGGCAATTGTGGGATTGTTCTACTTCACAATTCGCTCGATTGATGCGCGGCGTTCTGGGCTGTCTGGTTTCGAATTGGAAGAGACATTGCCAACCCGAGTGCGGTAAAATCCTGCGCTATGACAGATATTTATGAATTTTTAGCAACGCATTCAATTGCCTATCAGCGGTTTGATCATCAAGCGGTCTACACCATTGCGGACATGGACGCGCTGGATGAACCGTTACCAGGTACCAATACTAAAAACTTATTCCTGCGTGACGACAAAGGTAAAAAACACTATTTGCTGATTGTTGCACATGACACGGCTGTGGATTTGAAAGCGCTGCCTGCGGCGATTGGATCACGCAAGCTAGGCTTTGCTAGCGAACAACGGCTGATGAAGCACCTTGGCTTAGAACCGGGCGCTGTCTCAATTTTGGCGCTGATGAATGACACTGTCGGGGCCGTTGAAGTGTTTGTAGACAGCGCGCTGTGGCAAAACGATGCGTTTTTGGCGCATCCACTGGTCAACACCAGCACACTGCTGATTAGCAAAGCTGACCTAGAAAAATTTGTGGCGGCTACGGCTCATACGCTCAATGTCGTGGATGTCCCCCGACGAGTCTAGGTAAAATCAATTTGCCTATCTTGGCGCAATTGCCTTAAATCAAACGGCCAGCAGAATTCTGCTGGCCGTTTTTGTTTCATCAAAAGAAAGTGCCTTACGGCAAGTTCAAAATCTGCCCCGGATAGATGATGTCTGGGTTTGGAATTTGTGGGTTTAGTTGGATGAGTGTTCCAAGCGCAACACCGGTTTGCTCAGAGACATAACTCATAGTGTCACAGGTGTCTACAATCCATTTGTTGCCTTGGCGGAAGCCGTGTTCACCAGTACAGGTGATGCCACTACTGTCTGCTGGTGCTGCGGCAGGCGCCGGCGTTGCAGTCGGCTGCGGAACAGGGGTAGCCGTAGGTTCAGGTTCAGGTGTTGGCTCAACTTCAACCACATCAATCACAACTTGACTGTTTGGTGTGGGATCGCCACCTGGCAAGCGCACTTCATACGTGTGCTGACCCGTTTCAGCAACGTGAATGAAAGACCAGTCGCCAATATCGTCAGCTGTTGCTTCGCCAATGAGAACGCCGTCTTCCAAGATTTCTACAACCGCACCAGGGTCAGCCAGACCCGTCAAGCTCACCGTATTGTCAGCAATCGTGCTACCAATAATAATCGGTTGGAGTGCTGCTGCGGCCACATTGAATTGAATTGGCTCAGTCTGTAAGTCTGCTAAGACATTGCCATCTGCATCTAACGCTGTGGCATAGACCTCATGATCACCGCTTGGTAAGACTAAGCTGTAGGACCAGTTTCCATCGTCACCTACGGTCACGGTGTCCACTTGTTCACCGTCGACAAAGATCGCAATGCTGCTGCCTGGTGTGCCAGTGCCGTTCAAGTCAAGGTTTAGATCGGCAACGAGTTCACCGTCCGGTAATGCGAGCGTAGGGGCTGTAATTGGGTCAGCCAAACTAAATTGAATGGGATTTGCTTTGGTGTCGCCTTGTAGGTTTCCAGCTGCATCTGCCCCTTGCAGGTAGATTTCATGGTCGCCAGCAGGTAGTGCTAGTTCATATTCCCAAGCCCCGCTGTCAGGAACGGTAATTGTTTCTGTGACTTCACCGTCGACAACAATGCCAACTTCAGAGCCAGGCATCCCCGTGCCTTTGAGCATAAATGCTTCACCAGCTGCCACTGCGGCAAATCCGCTGGCAGCCGCATCGATTGTTGGCATTTCAAAAGGCGGTGGCGATGTAGGGGTAACCGTTGGGGGAACTGGTGTCGCGGTTGGCTCTGGCTCAGCGGTCGGGTCAGTAGCTTCAACGTCATCAGCCACTACGGCGGCTTCTTCACTCACCACTGCAGCCTCTTCACTGACGACTGCTGCTTCTTCGCTAACAACAGCAGCTTCTTCGCTGACTACTGCGGCTTCTTCGCTAATGACTGCCGCACCTTCACTTACGTTAGCTGAGTCGGCAACATTTCCACTTCCAACAACTGCTGCGGCGCCAGCGCCAGCCGCAATTGCACCAGATCGATCGATATTAGTGTCTACATCTGGCGTTTCGACGTTTAGATCAGCCGAAATGCCTTCAACTTCTGT
>JAHDIM010000202.1 GCA_020630805.1 Anaerolineales bacterium | reverse complement strand
TACGCACTACGCACTACGCACTACGCACTACTAAACAAACGCACTATGCCCAGTAATCGCCCGCCCCACAATCAGCGTGTTCATTTCATAAGAGCCTTCATACGAATACACCGCTTCAGCGTCAGCAAATAAGCGAGCGACGTGATTTTCGATGAGGATCCCATTCCCGCCTAAGACGCCGCGCGCCATAGCGACGGTTTCGCGCATTTTGGCAGTGCACCAGGCTTTGGCCAGTGAAGCCCGTTCGTGAGAGGCAGCCCCTTCGGCGGCATCTTGCTTTGCCATTTGCAACAGCATTCCTTGCATCGCGGTGATGTTGCCGAGCATTTGCACGAGTTGGTGTTGGATCATCTGATACGACGCAATCGGTTTGCCAAACTGTTTGCGTTCTTTACAGTAGGCCAGCGCATGCTCATACGCGCCCATCGCGACCCCACAGGCTTCCCAACCCACCGCGGCCCGCGCTGCGGCGAGTTGGCGTCCCACATCGCGGAAGCTGTTCACGCCGGGCAATCGATTTTCGGCCGGCACGCGGACATTGTCTAAACCAATCAGCACGTTTTCAACGCAGCGCTTGGCAATCTTGCCTTCCAGCTTTTCAACGGTATACCCCGGCGTGCCGAGTTCAACCAAGAAGCCGTTGACTTGTCCGGTTTCCAAATTGCGGGCCCAGATGACGTTTACATCGGCGAAGGTGGCGTTACCGCTCCATTTCTTTGCGCCGTTGATGACCCAGTCGTCACCGTCTCGTTGGGCAGTGGTGCGGAGGCCCATGGCGGCGTCCGACCCAGCTTCAGGTTCGGTGAGCGCCCAAGAGCCAATCGCTTTGGCGGTGAGTAAGTCTGGCAACCAGCGGTCTTTTTGCTCTGGTGAGCCAAACATATCAATCGAGCGGCCACACAAGCCAAGGGTGACGCCTGTGAAGGTGTTGATGGACGGCTCTAAGCGACCGAGTTCCAAAGATAACACCCCAGCCAACAGCGGCGACTGTTCTGCAAAGCGTCCGTTGCCATCAGAAAGGGTGTTTTCAAACATTTCGCCCATTCGCGGCAAAAGCTGTTTAGGGAATTCGCCTTTCTCCCACCATGGATTGATCATCGGTACGACTTCGTTCGAAAGATAGTCGGTCCAAGCGTTGACGATGTGCTGCTCGTCTTCAGTGAGTTCGGAAAAGATATTGTAAAAATCGACAGGTGGATGCATGGGTGTTATAGGTGACGGGTTTAAGGGATTCAAAAAATGCTGATGGTAATTATAGCCATCAGCATTTTTTTAGTGATATTTAGTTTTGGAGCTGTGAGATTAAATGCTTTGATTCTTCAAAGTGCAACTGTGAATATGGCTATAGAAAATCTGTCACAGCACTCGATTACATACAGTTGTAAAGCTTTATCAAATCCGAACCCGAATCGGCTCAAAGCCTTTGCCCAACACACTCTGCGTAACACCGATGGTCACAAATGCATTCGGATCGACTTCTGCGACCACGCGTTTAACTTGACTGACCTGTGGACGATACACATTAACCATAATAACGTGCTTCGTTTCGCCAGAGTAGCCACCTACGGCTTCCCAGTGCGTGACAGTACGGTCCAGCTTGTGCATCAGCATCCATTTCATTTCTTCCAGATTACTGGTGATGATGGTCACCGTTCGCGCACGCGAAGCCCCTTCCAGTGAATAGTCAGCTGCCATGCCGTTCAGGAACAAGCCCAAGTAACCGTAGAGCGCAATGTCATAGCCAAAGACCAAACCGGCGGCCAGAATGGTGAGGCCGTCGGTGTAAAAATAGACTTGGCTCAATGGAATGCCGGTCTTCATTTGAATGACACGCCCAATCACACTAGTACCACCCATGGTTGCGCCAGCGCGCAGCACAGGACCAAAGCCTAGCCCCATCACGACTGCCCCGTAAATTGTGTTCAGTAACAGGTCATTTGACAGTGGAAACTCAGGCAGTAGGTGAGGCCACAGTGCCATTTGCAGGTCGAAGATGGTTGCATACACGGTTGAGGCAAACAACGTCCGCCCTACAAATTTCCAGCGGCCCAAGTAGAAAAAGCCGATGATAAGCATTGGGATGTTGAGTAACCAGTACAGCAACCCCAATGACAAATTGGTGACCGTAGAGACCATTAGGGCAATCCCGGTGACACCTCCGGCGGAGATGTTGTGAGGAACCCAAAACAGAGAGAACCCAGCTGACATAATAGTCGCGCCAAGCACAATATAAAGCGCACTGATTAGCTCTTTACGCCAATCGATGTGTTTAACAAACGTATTTAATGATGAGAGGAAACGGAGACCCGAAGGTGCAACAACCGTAGCGCGCATAAGATATGCTCCTTGAAATTTAGATTGCTAGTTGGATGGTTTGCTAGTTTGCTGGTTTGTTGTTGATTTCGGGTAACCCGAGACTCACTAACCAACTTACTAACTAACCAACTAATTCACTATGTCTACGTTTGCTACGGCTGTTTGCCCAATTACGGTAAAGCGCTAACTTTACTAGGCGAGTGCGGAGGAAGATCGGATTACAAAGATCGCAACCGATCCAGTCTTAGTTCAATGGAAATAACGCAGACTTCAAAGATGAAAAGCTATTCAGTTATGGTCAGAATCATGTCACTTGAGGACCTTTAGTGGCTACCCCAAACGTCCTGATTTTGGGAAGTTTAGAAACAGAACAGATTTGCGAAAGAGTCGCGCATGGGGTAAACTCTAACTAACAAGAATGTGTCTGTAATCCATACATTTTTACAGAACGAATACAACTTAGAAGTAGACACAAACTGGAATAAATTCTCATGGCAAAAGCAAAACAAGGCAAAGCTCAAGCGCTCGATGCAGCGCTTTCATCCGTCGTAAAACAGTTTGGCGATGGCGCAATTATGCGCTTAGGCGAAGCCAAACACATGGTGGTTGACTCCATCCCAACTGGGTGTTTATCACTCGATTTAGCGTTGGGCATTGGCGGCGTGCCGCGTGGCCGCGTTGTTGAAATTTACGGCCCAGAATCCTCTGGTAAAACCACGGTTTGCCAACACATTATTGCTGAAGCCCAAAAGATGGGTGGCACCTGCGCGTTCATCGATATGGAACACGCGCTGGACCCCGCTTACGCAGAGATCATTGGCGTCAATATTGATGATCTGTACGTCTCCCAGCCAGACACTGGCGAACAAGCCCTAGAAATTACAGAAGCGCTGATCCGTTCTGGCGCGTTAGACGTTGTTGTTGTTGACTCAGTTGCTGCCTTGGTGCCGCGTTCTGAACTCGAAGGCGACATGGGCGATGCCACTATGGGTGTGCAAGCCCGCCTGATGAGCCAAGCGTTACGTAAGCTTGCAGGCGTTGTCAAGCAAACCAACACCACATTGATTTTTACCAACCAACTCCGCCAAAAAATTGGGGTCATGTTTGGTAACCCTGAAACCACCACTGGTGGTCAAGCACTAAAATATTACTGTAGCGTGCGCATGGACATCCGCCGCATCCAGTCCATTAAGGACAAAGGTGCCGTGGTTGGGAACCGCACGCGCATTCGTGTTACGAAAAACAAAGTTGCACCGCCGTTCAAGCAAGCTGAATTTGACATTATGTTCAATGAAGGCATTAGCATTACGGGTGATGTGATTGATCTGGGCGTTGCCAATGAGATCATCACGAAGCGCGGTGCGTTCTATTCTTACGGTGACACGCGCCTTGGACAAGGCCGTGAAAATGCCAAGAACTTTTTGAAGGAAAATGATGCGCTGCTGGCAGAGATCGAAACTGAAATTCGCAATCTCTTGCTTGGAACTGGTGAAAAACCAGAAGCAGATTCTGAAGAGGGTGCTGAAGAATAGCACTTCTCGGTAGGAGATCATTTTTCTTAACAATGGCAAATCTCACGATTTGCCAACTCGGTCAACGTTTGACCTTGGGACAAAAACAGACCTACGCAGCGTTACACAGGCGCTGCGTAGTTAACATTGCTGTGTTGGACAAAGTTGTTAGTTAAGGTGTTCTCTAGGACACAGTTTTCACTATTTATTCGCGATTCTGCCAAAATAATTCTGTGAATTGAGCCTTGGTGTATGCACGGCATATACCTCCTAACCTGACTCTATCAACTTGCTAGGCGCTAACAATTTGTTAGCTGCCGCTGTCTGCACGTACAATTTGACCCTTGTAAAACGTTTGGCCGTAACACGGAAGTGTTGCGGCTTTTTTTGTTGGCTTTCAGCACTCAGCCGTCAGCTATCAGCAAGGCTCTTCCGCCCCAAGCTGATGCCTGACCGCTGATGGCTGATGCCTCTCTTTATGAAAACAGTTACCTTACTCGAAGTTCAGAAGCGCAACAAAAGCCGCGTCAATGTGTATCTGGACCACGAGTTTGCCTTTGGGCTAGCGCTCAACCATGCGTTGACGCTGAAGAAAGGCCAGGTTTTGACGCAAGCGGATATTGACCGTTTGCAACATTTGGACGCGGAAGAAAAAGCATACGAGCGTGCGCTGAATTTTCTGTCATATCGCGCACGATCCGAACACGAAATCCGCGTTAAGCTGCGGGAAAAAGAAGTACCGGACGCCATCATCAACCACGTGTTAGATCGGCTGCGGGAACGAAACTACGTCAACGATTTGGAGTTCGCCCAAATGTGGGTCCGCAATCGGGAAGAGTTTCGCCCGCGCAGTCGGCGCGTGTTGCAGATGGAATTGCGCCAAAAAGGGGTCGACCGAGACATCATCACTACGGTGTTGGAAAACTTGGACGAGCTTTCGGGGGCACTAGAAGTTGCCCGAAAGTATGAGCGCAAATTGAAAGGTCTAGAGCCATTTGCGGCCCGTCGGAAATTGATGGGTCACCTTGGACGCCGCGGCTACGGATTTGATGTTATTCGGGAAGTGACAGATCAGGTGGTCAACGCCGAAGAGAATGACGGTTGATCACATTACACGAGGAGTCTTATGCCAGGACTAATTCCAATTATTGTTGCGCTGGTGGCCGCACTTGTCGGCGTCGGCGTTGGATACTTTATCCGAAATCAGTCAGCAACGTCTATTGTTCGCAACTATGATGCCGAACGTGAAAAGCTAGACAACGAATATAAACAGCTACGTCAAGAACTAGAAGCGGACAACAAGCAGCGCCGCAAAGAACTTGAGAATGAAGCCAAGTCCAGCCTACGCGAACGCCGCGCAGAAATTGATGCTGAAGCCAAGAAGCAAAGCGGGATGTTGGATCGCGAAGAAAAGCGTCTCGAACGCCGCATTGATGAAGTTGAACGTCGTTCTGAAAAGATCAACAATCTAGAACAACGGCTCAACCAACGCCAAAGCAATTTGGACAAGCGTGACAACAAGCTCAAAAAGCTAGAAGAAGAAAAAGAAGTTGAACTGCAAAAAATTGCACAGATGACGGAAGCCGAAGCCAAAGAGCAAGTGCTAGAAATGGCCGAGCAAAAGAGCCGTGACGATATGGCTCGCATTGTGCGCCAGATTGAGTCGGAAGCCAAAGAAGAAGGCGAACGCCGCGCCCGCAAGATCATTACGACATCTATGCAACGCGTTGCCAGTGCCGCTGTGTCTGAACACGCCGTTACCATTGTGCCCATCCCTTCAGATGAAATGAAGGGGCGCATTATTGGGCGTGCGGGGCGTAACATCCGTGCGTTTGAACAAGCTGCTGGTGTCAACGTGATTGTGGATGACACCCCAGAAGCCATTACGGTGTCTTCATTTGACCCAATCCGCCGTGAAATTGCAAAGCGCGCCCTGTCTAAGCTAGTCTTGGATGGCCGCATTCACCCTGCGCAAATTGAAAAGCTCATCTCTGACGCGAAACGCGAAGTGGATGTGATTGTCAAAGAAGAAGGTGAACGCGCTGCTTACGAAGCTGGCGTGGTGGGTTTACACCCTGAAATTATCCGCTTAGTTGGGATGTTGAAGTTCCGTACTTCATATGGCCAAGACCAGAATGCACATGCAATTGAAGCAGCCTTGCTGGCCGGTGCAATTGCGTCTGAGGTTGGTGCGAATGTAGACGTTGCTAAGCGTGGTGCGCTACTGCATGACCTTGGTAAAGCGATTGACCACGAAGTCGAAGGCACGCACGCCGCGATTGGGGCAGAAATTGCGCGTCGCTATGGCGAAAAGCCCATCATCTGTAACGCGATTGCCGCCCACCACCATGAAGTCGAGCAAGAAAGCATTGAAGCGGTAATTGTAGAAATTGCGGATGCGATCTCCGGCGCGCGCCCAGGTGCCCGCCGCGAAAGCTTGGATCACTACATCAAGCGCATCAAGACGTTGGAAGAAATTGGTCGTAGCTTTGATGGTGTGGAAGAAACCTACGCGCTCCAAGCTGGCCGTGAAATCCGCCTGATTGTGCGCCCAGACGCCGTGGACGACTACAAAGCCAAAGTCATTGCCCGTGACGTTGCCAAGCAAATCGAAGAATCGATGCAGTACCCAGGGCAAGTCAAGGTAACGGTCATTCGCGAAACGCGCGAAACGGCCTTTGCGAAGTAAGGCGTTGCGCTGTAGAGGCGTGCCCAACGGGCCGACTCTTTGAATAAAAACATACAACGGTCTGTGCTTTTTAGCGCAGGCCGTTTTTATTTCCATGGTCCTGTGTAGTGCCACCCCGAGGGGTGGCACATGCGCAACAAGCTAAGCAATTTTGCTAGCCGAACCCTAAGATCGGGTGTCATCCCGCACACGAACGAATAGAGATGGCAATAACCGTTTGACAGCGTGTGCGGGATCTCATTGCAATAGTTCGCTGTTTTATCACCTTGGTATTGATGAGATCCCAGACGCCGAACCTTTTGGGTTACTTTTGAGCAAGTCGTTCGCGTCTGGGATGACACTGGTGCTTTCGTTTTAGTTAGCAGAAACGAATTTTTCAATGCCATAATCCTTAGCTTGATGCCTATCTGCCGGGCACTATACATTACTCCGAATCTAGTCGTAGCGCTTTGGCTTGCCAAAGCGCATACCAACCATCCCTCTGTATAATGACCGCACCACACACAGTAACCAAACAGGAATAGAC
>JAHDIM010000010.1:7142-38379 GCA_020630805.1 Anaerolineales bacterium | reverse complement strand
TGAATAGCACTGACATTCGCTTTCATCCAGCGCCGTGTCAATACAGTGGCGACACGCTCAGTGTGGAAGTCTTTGTCGAAAACTGGAATAAGTTTGACCCCAAGACGATTGATGTTGCGCTCTACCTTGGGTCCGGTGAGGAGCGTACGTACTTAGACAACACCATTGTTAGTCCCTTTGGGATTGGCGGACGGATGCAAGCCACGTTCTACTGGGCTTGGGATACAACCGGACTAGAAGGGCCACAAGAGCTAACTCTCGTGCTTGACCCTGATGATCGGCTGATTGAAGGGGACGAAAACGAAGCCAATAACGTTGTTACGACAACAGTCTCATTACAGCCTGCGTCAGAGCGCCCAGGCAATGAGCAAGATAGTAATTGGCAAGTTATTGAAACCGATTGTTGCACCATTCGCTATACGACCAACACCGCAGCAGCACGCGACATCGATGAAATTGTGCCAATTATTGAAGATGCAGTTGCCCATGCGGAAGCCGACCTTAACACGCAGCTAGACGAAAAAATTCAGGTCAACTTACTTAATCGCGTGTTAGGACACGGTGGTTTCGCAAGTGGGACAGCCATGTCCATTACTTACATTGACCGACAATATTCTGGTGGTCAATTGTGGAGCGTTATTGCGCACGAAACGTCGCATATTTTGGACCGCAAGATCAATGCAAAGCGTCCAACGCTGCTCACTGAAGGGCTTGCAGTCTATGTCGCTGGTGGCCACTTCAAAAAAGAACCGTTAGTCACGCGCATTGCTGCTGTGTTAGAAGATGGCGAATTTATTTCATTTGATGAAGAGTTCGTCAACAACTTCTATGACGCCCAGCATGAAATCAGCTATCTGCAAGCGGGGGCACTGGTTCAATATCTGATCGAACGCAATGGTGAAGAAACGTTCTTCCGATTCTTGCGCACATTGCCTGAAAACGGCACACACTATGAGCGCATTCGCGATGGATTGCGAATACAGTATCAGTTGTCGTTTGAAGAGCTCGAAGCAGAATGGACGGCATGGCTTGAAGACCAACCAAAAGATGAACTCTGGGCAGACGATATTCGCAACACGGTCAATTTTTACGACACAGTGCGTCGCTACCAAAGCATCTACGACCAAGACGCCTATTTCCTTAGTGCTTGGTTGCCATCCATTCGTGAAACGATTGCAAACGACAATGTCGCTGAATTCACGCGCCACCCAGCAACGCCAGATCGCGTCACAATCGAACTGATGTTGGTAGAAGCTGAAAATGCAATTCAGCGTGGCGAACAAGATAAATCGACAGAGATGATTACCCGTGTCAATCAGATTTTAGATCAGGCTGATACAGCGGCCCCGTTCTCGGTCGATCCGTTTGCAATCAATTTGTATCAAGTTGTGCAACAAATTATGGATGCAGGTTACGAACCGCAATTTATGGAAACAACTGGCGTGAATGAAATCACCATCCACGCGATTGAAGACTGGCCAACGCTCACCACAATTCCGATCCAAATCGGCAACTTTGGAAACTGGGAGTTCCCACAAGACCTCATCCCCAACGAAGATGCCCGATTTGTGACTTGTAATTAGGAACCATGTATAAATTTACGTTACTCTTCCCGCAGATTGCGCAAGATCAACATGGGCACTTTGATGCCCAATGGACGACCTTCCGCGCAATGGCCGAGAAAATGCCCGGCATTCGCCGCATTGAAGTTGACCATGTCCAAGGCGGCCCTGGAGGTCGCGCACCATACCATATGGTGCATAACTTCTTCTTTGACACTCGCCCAGCGCTAGACGCTGCCTTACAATCTGACATTGGCATTCAAGCCGGTCAGTTCCTAATGAAATTCGCGCCAGACACCACCATCTTGTTTAGCGAAGCCTTCATTGAGGCTGATCCAGATTCGATGTGATGGCTGATGATGTTCGCGTAGCGGCTGCGAAGCAGCTTAGCTGATAGCTGATAGCTGATAGCTGATAGCTGATAGCTGATAGCTGATAGCTGATAGCTCAAAATTATGACGTATTCATTCAAAGACAAAAAAGTTTTTATCACGGGCGCCGCGCGTGGCATTGGACGGGCAACGGCCCTAGCCTTTGCGAACGCAGGCGCGATTGTTGGTGTCAACGACATCAATCCAGTTGGGATTGATACCACCATTGAATTGATTGAAGCCGCTGGCGGAAAAGCTACAGCTTATATGGCTGACATTGCCAATAAGCTGTCATTGCAGAGCGTGATGTATGACTTTATCCGCGACGCTGGTGGTATTGATATTCTGATCAATAATGCTGCTGTTGAAGCCTCCAGCGACTTTCTCAAAACCGATGAGTTTGAATGGAATCGCACGATGGATGTCAATGTCAAAGCGGCCTTCCTAGCCACCCAAACCGCCGCCCGCGCGATGAAAGACACCGGCGGCGGCGCGGTTGTCAACGTTGCTTCGACCTCTGGTCAAATGCGCGGATTACCAAATCGGGTTGCGTACGTGACCAGCAAAACAGCGCTCATCGGTCTTACCAAAGCGACCGCCGAAGCTCTAGCTGGTTACAATATTCGCGTCAATGCTGTCTGCCCCGGCATTATCCGCACGGAACCGATTGAACAAGTCATGAAAGGCACCGATCTACTTGATAAATGGCAGGCAGATATTCCGCAAGGTGAGTTGGGCAAGCCGGAAGATGTAGCGGCTGCAATTTTGTATCTTGCGTCAGACAGCGCCCAATATTTGACTGGACAAACCCTCAACGTCGATGGTGGCAAGGTCATGCGATAAAGAGGGTTGGCTGGTTGGCTGGTTGGCTGGTTGGCTGGTTGGCTGGTTGGCTGGTTGGCTGGTTGAGCATCTTTGTTTGCCATTGAGTTTGTCAAGCACTTCTCAACTATACTAACTGACAAACAAACTATCCAACTAACAAACTAACTCCTCCATGGCACATTTCCTCAACGATGATCAATATTTCACGCTGTGTGCACTTTGTGACACGCTAATTCCATCGTTGCCCGCACCAGACGGTGCGACTGACGCAGAAATTGAGTTTTGGAAACGTTCTGCGTCGGACTATGACATCCCAAAAGAAGTCACCAAAACCTTGCGTGACTACGCCCCACCTGACCAACAACGCGATATCAAGCGGCTTTTGACGCTGCTGGCAAAACCAGCCAGTGCGGTTTTAATCACTGGTAAGTTCAAAGCCTTCAAAGATTTGTCGTTTGAGGAGCGCGAACGTGTGCTACAGCGCTGGTCTGTTTCGCAGTTGCCACAATTACGCCAAGCATTTCAAGGCTTGAAACGCCTAACCCATGCCTTGTTTTACTCCTTGGTCGATGCTGAAAATTCAAATCCGAATTGGGATGCCGTTGCCTATCCAGGGCCGCTCAAGAATACGCAAGCGCCCAAAGCGACCTTACCACTCCTGCAATTCGATGCGAACACACCCGGTTCTTATGATGTCATTGTGATTGGGTCCGGTGCGGGTGGTGCAGTTGCCGCTGCAACCCTCGCCCAAGCTGGACAACGGGTCCTAATTGTCGAAAAAGGCAGTTACCATCCTGAACATACGCTCAGCACCGTCGAGTCGGACGCGTACGAAAAGCTGTATGAAAACGCTGGTGTCCTAACAACTAAGGATCTTGGCTTGGTTGTTTTGTCTGGGGCCACACTTGGTGGCGGCACGACGATCAATTGGCAAGGCTCGTTTGCCACGCCAGACAGTGTCCTCTCTGAATGGGAAGATCAGTTTGGGCTAGCTGGACTGGGGGAGCGCATGCGGATGGCCTTTCCAGCCGTTGAAAGTCGCGTTGGCGCTGGCGCAGAACCCACCCCTCACAATGCGCAAAACATAGCGCTGGCAACTGGTGCAGAGCGCTTAGATTTTGAAGTCGCTGAGATCAAACGCAACGCCCTAGGATGTAGTTATGACGACTGCGGCTGGTGCGCCTTTGGTTGTATTCACGGCGCAAAACAAAGCGCCCTCAAAACATGGCTGCCAGACGCCGTGGCCGCTGGCGCAGACATTCTCGTCAATTGTGAAGTCGAAAAAGTAACCATTGCTCAAAATCGCGTCACCGGAATTCAAGCCACCATTGGAACTGAACGCGTTCAGATCAAAGCCAAGTCTGTCATTGTCGCCGCTGGCGCAATTCACACGCCAGCAGTTTTGTTGCGCAGTGGCTTGTCTAATCCGAATATTGGCCGCAACTTACGCTTGCATCCGGTAACGGCAACGCGTGGGTTGTACACTCACAAAATTGAGACCTGGCGTGGACCAATGATGTCTATTAGCTGTGATGAGTTTGTAGACTTAGACGGCAATGGCTACGGCTGCAAAATTGAGACGCCACCGGCCCACCCTGGTTTGATCGCCGGAAACTGGCCTTGGCTATCTGGCTATGATCACAAATTACAAATGACCCGCATGGCGAACTTTGCGGCGCATATCATCCTGACTCGCGACAGGGGCAGTGGACAAGTCAAGCTAGACAAGCGTGGTCAACCTGAGATGCACTATCAACTGCATCCTCAAGATGCTAAGCACATGCAGGCCGCCGTCCGCGCTAGTTTACAGATGCATCAGGCTGCTGGAGCAATACAAGTTGGCACCGTCCACGCTGGCCTACCATTGCATGATTTCAAAGCTGACCCGAACGGATTCGATGCGTTTTTGGACAAAGTTGAAAAAGAAGGCTTACGTCCAAATCATGTGGGATTGTTTTCAGCGCACCAGATGGGAACCGCACGCATGGGACACACCCCAAAATTGGGCGCAATTACACCTGACTGTGAGACATGGGAAGTGTCTAATCTGTATGTGATGGACAGCGCAACATTCCCAACTGCGTCCGGAGTCAACCCAATGATTACGATCATGGCGATGGCATATCAGGCGGCAACGCAACTCGCTGACAGGTTATAATGAAATAATCGTGCGCTTAGTTTATCCGCACATTTTGTAATGGCTACCCTTGAAATTTCCCCTCGCTTAAATGGCACCGCCGCTGTCTCTTACAGAGATATTGTGTTGGCATTGCGTGAATTGGGGATCAATCGTAGCACTCGCATTTTGACTGGCATCCATTCGGACCAATTGCCATATGTCCATGGTGGCGCCTCCACATTCATCGGTGCGCTGCTAGACGTATGTGGATTATTGGTCATGCCGACCTACACCTACCAGACGCTAGTTACGCCTGAAGTCGGTCCGAAGCACAATGAAATTGAATATGGGTCTGGTACTGCTGAAAATCAGCACGCTGATTTCTGGTCACAGTCACTCCCAACTGACGGGCGCTTAGGAAAACTCTCAGAAGCTTTGCGCCGGATGCCAGAGGCAGTGCGCAGTACGCATCCAGTCTTGTCATTGACCGCCATCGGACCAGAGGCAGAAATTGTGTTAGCAGGGCAGACCTTGGCGGATCCATATGCGCCAATCCGTTGGCTTGCCATGCGCAACGGTGTCGCCCTTTCAGTCGATACAGGCACAGATAACAACCCGGCATTGGCCTATGCCAGTGCAAGGTCTAAAACACCAACCTTATTGCGTTGGGCCTTGGTGCAAGACAAAGTTGTTGAAGTGCCTCACTGGCCAGGCGATACACTTAATCCAAGCCCAGCGTTGCCAAATATTGAGTCAGTCCGCCAAACAGCCCGTTTGAAAGCAACGCAACTCGAAACTGTTCCGCTTTGTCAACTCGTCTTCGGCGCTGAAGATGCATTTCAATTGGTGCGACACCAATAACCGGTTTAGAACTATGAGTCCTGAAACTATCGTTCGTATTATCTTCTTTGGATTGGTCTTTATTAGCATCATCCGTAGCGTTTTGCGTTCGCCAGCGGGCGCTGAAATTCTCAAAGGCATCCAAGCCATGTTTGACCAAAACAACGCAGGCACAAATGGCACTACAGGTGACCCAAACAACTCAGATGAATGGCTTGTGCTCGATGAAGATGGCAACCCGATTGGAATGAACACGCCGGCACCAAACCCAAATGCAGGCACACAAATTCAGCAGGTTTTTCAAGATTTCAACTTTGCAGTTGACCGTGAAGAAATTGAAGAAAATGTAAACCGCGTCTTGTGGTGGGGACTAGCGATTATGATCATAATCGCACTCGCCATGCTCGTCCCAATTCTGCTTCTGCGCTAATCTGCACGTTCCATGAACGTTGCAAAATTTACAAAACGCTTACGGTGTTTCCACCACTGATTGTGGTATGCTTCAGACATGCAAGCGCTTAGCTTGTAAGGAACTGATTACTGTGGAACACGAAAAAATCACAATTGTCGAAGGCCCTACACCTTCATTTGAGTTTGCACTCAATTCGTGGACATTGGGGATGACCGAAGGGCCGCATTTACCGCATACGGTTCGCACAACATTGCGCACGTTGAATGGGCAATCGCTCATTGATCGCTGCCAAAGTGCCTGGGACACCAATCGCGACACGTTCTTGGAATATCGAGATAAAGACGGATTTTCTCGAGAAGCGATTATTGTGGCCGCCAGAACCGAAATGCTGGATGACGGCGAAGTCATTCACCTCTGGCTACGGCTAGACGAACTACCAGAAGACGAGTTCGAAGACGACGATCTGTTAGATCTGGACTAGAAAATTTTTATACAAAGCATCTACAAGGCGGGTTCCTACTCAAGACATTGGGTATGCAAAGGAACCCGCCTTGTATTTAAGTCATTACTCGCGTCTCAGACTCTTCTCAAACGCCGCCAAATCCACCCGTGATGTCATATCCAGCGACATGGGTGTCACTGCCACCTTCCGGTTTCTAAACACGGCAACGTCTGAGTCTTCAGGGTGCTCAGCGTCATTCTCAACAGCAAAATATTGCACCTTGGCTGGCGTCGAAAGATCCTCGCGCGGCGGAATGAAGTAACCATAGTGCCTACGGGTTGAAAGACGCGTCATCTCCCACGGTGTCTCTAAAGTCGCATTACTAGGCACTTCAATCTTTAGCAGGTCAATATCATCTGGGAATTCATGCGCCAGCGCCAACTCTACAAAGAGGCGCGTAAACGCCGCTGCGACTGAAAAATCGATTTCGCTTGTATTTGATTCGTGATGGTGAAATGGCACTTCATAAGAGGCCGCAATTGCCATCACGTCATGACAAGCCGCTTCTAGCGCTGCACCAACCGTGCCGGAAATGGTGACACCGCTGCCAATGTTTTCACCGTAATTGATGCCTGAGACCACTAAGTCCGGCAACCGATCCATCAGAACCGACATTGCATGTTGCACTGCTTGGCTGGGGGAAGCATGCACGCTATAGGCCATAAATTTTCGGTCTTTGCCTTGTAAAGTCACGGTGCGAATAACGCCCGTGGAAGAATTTGGCATACCGCGCCCCATGGCCGTCTGTTGTGCTTCCGGCGCTGCGATTACAAGATCGCCAATATCTGCTAAGGCCTCTGCAACTGCAAGCAGCCCTGCGGAGTGAATGCCATCGTCGTTGGTGATGAGAATAAGTGGTTTCATAAAACTAATGCGTAATACGTAATGCGTAAGACATGCAGGTGCAAGGCCGTACTTGCGCAGTATTTACGAATTACACCTTACGCATTCTGATTTTCTTCCTCTGGGTATACAGAATATCAAGAGTGATAAGATTCCGACATTCAAAGGATGTCACCATTGCTCGAATACGTCAACTGGATGCGGGAACGCATCGGCACTGAAAAAATACTATTGCTCTATGTCTCCGTTATGGTCCGCGACGATCAGAATCGAGTGTTGCTGCAAAAGCGCACGGACTTTGAGATTTGGGGCATTCCCGGTGGTATTGTCGAACTGGGTGAAACATTGACGGATACCGTCAAGCGTGAAATGCGCGAAGAAACGGGGCTAGACGTCGCAGTCCAGCGCATTGTTGGGCTGTATGCGGGACCGCAATATGACGTGGTCTATCCGAATGGAGATCAGGTGCAGCAGGTGACCATTGCTGTGGAGGCCGATGTCATTGGCGGCCAACTTCACGCAGACGGAACAGAAAGCGCCGATTTACGCTATTTTGAACAAGCTGAACTGCCTGACACTCTATTTCTTTGGTATCAGCACATGGCGCGAGATCTGTGGGCTGAGCATGCTTGGCCGACTTTTGAAGCACCTCTCGCCAAAGACAGCGGCAACTGGTGGATGGATTTACGCAAAAAGATTGGCTCTGAACGCATCATCACCATTGGCATTGGCGCTATTGTGCGTAATGAAAAAGGCCAACTCCTATTAGGTCGCCGCAATGACAACAACCGCTACGGCATGCCCGCCGGCTTGATGGAACTTGGAGAAACGCCAAGTGGTACTGTTGTGCGCGAAGCGATGGAAGAGCTTGGCATCACGCTCACGCCCACTAAAATTCTCGGCGCAATGACGGGCGAATTCTACTTTCATCAATATATTGACGGGAACCAAGTTCAGATCGCATCCATCATTTTTGGCGCAGACTGGACTGACGGCGAACTCACTCCGGACGGTGTCGAATGCTTAGACGCCGCTTGGTTTGATCCAGATAATCTACCGCCCATGGACCCCAGACACAAACGTCTAATTGTGCAATGTTTGGAGAGTCCGGAGAAAGCGGTTTTGGAATGAATCTAGTTGCTGATCAGCTGATAGCTGATGTGTTTTCTACTAAGTTCAGGTGAAATTCATCAGCCTTCAGTCAATTAGCCATCATTTTTTACATCCACATTACACAGAGGAACTATTATGTCTAAAGAAATACTTGCCCCAACGAATGCACCAAAGGCAATTGGGCCTTACTCAGCCGGCGTCAAGGTTGGCAATATGGTGTTTACAGCGGGGCAAATTCCGCTCAATCCTGAAACAATGAAGGTTGAGGCTGAAACCATTGAAGAACAAACCCATCAAGCGCTGAAGAATCTACAGGCCGTTTTGGAAGAAGGTGGCAGCAGCTTGGCAAATGTGGTCAAGACGACTGTGTTCTTGTCTGACCTCAGCAACTACGCCGCAGTCAACGCGATCTATGGTGAATATTTCACAGAAAGTTATCCCGCTCGCAGTGCGATCCAAGTTGCAGCGCTGCCGTTGGGCGTGATGGTAGAAATTGAAGCGATTGGGTTAGTAACTGAGTAGCGTGACTTCCACAAAGCGGGCTTCTGTTAAGAGCCATGCACTTGAGAAGAAGCCCGCTTTGTAAAAATGCCGAGACAACGAAATGCCACAAGAAACCATTCTTTTAGTCGATGACGAACAAAACATTTTGGACTTGTCCAAGATGTATTTAGAACGCGAACAATTCAAGGTCACCACGGCCATGGACGGGCTCACCGGGCTTGAAAAAGCCGAAAGCGAACGTCCTGATTTCATTGTGTTAGACCTAATGTTGCCGGGTCTTGATGGCTACGAAGTCTGCCGCCGTATTCGCGCCGGTAGTTACCCTGACGTCCCAATCCTAATGCTCACCGCCCGTGACGATGATATCGATAAAATCATTGGGCTCGAAATGGGTGCGGATGATTACATGACCAAGCCTTTTAACCCAAGAGAAATGGTGGCGCGTGTCAAAGCAATCTTGCGGCGCTCAACCCGGCAAACGTCGGCTACGAGCGTCGATGTTCTCAAGCTCGGTGATGTCACCGTCAATGAAGGTGCCCGTGAAGTCACAATTACTGGCGCAACGACCGACTTACGCACAAAAGAATTTGATCTGTTGCAAAAGTTGATTGAGCATAAAGGCATGGTGCTGACCCGTGAACAATTGCTCAGTCTCGTCTGGGGCTTTGATTTCTACGGTGAAACGCGCACAGTCGATGTCCACATCGCACAATTGCGGAAGCACTTGAAGAAAAGTACCAACGTCAAAATTGAAACCGTGACTGGCGTGGGTTACAAAATTGTGACGTATTAGCGGATCTATGTAATGACTAATCACAAAGCGGGCTTCTCTTAAAAGCCATTGTCATGAGCAGAAGCCCGCTTTGTAAACGCTTGCTAACCTCATAATGTTCAAAAGCCTTCGCAGTCGTCTCATTCTCTCCTACTTGTTCGTGCTACTGGTCAGTGGCGCACTAATTGCGCTCGCCTTGATCCTGTTGCTGCGAAATAATCCAGCCATTGTCGCCGCAGATCAGGCTGACCTTAATATGCGACTCCAACGCTTACGCCGTGAGAATCCCGAGATGTTGCGTGAAATTGTTGAGAATGCAGAGCGCCGTGATGACCGGGAGCAACTCATCGAAGACTTTGCGGACATGCTCAATGCCCGCGTCCTAATTGTTCAACCAAACGGTAATGTATCGATGGATTCTTACGTCATTTCAGGCGAACGGCGGCCCGATGACGTTGAAAAAATCATTTTTCGCCCCCTCGCCGTACAGCGGGATCGAAATAATCCGCCGGGCACCTTCGTTGACTCCAGCAATCGGCGCTGGGCCTATTCAAATATTGCGACGATTGGAAATCGCCAAGGCGGGAACCGAAATCAGTTTGAAATTCTGATCGCAAAACCGGTGAGTTCCCCCCCTCAATATGCAATGGAGAACTTCCTAATGCCGCTGGCAATTGCATCTATTGTTGCGGCATTTTTTGGACTTATATTTGCCCTGCTAATTGGGCGTTCGGTTGCTGCACCGCTCCGCAAATTAGCGGCTGCAACAGACAAAGTTGCCCAAGGAAACTACGACCAAGAAGTGACCGTTAGTGGGCCTACCGAAGTCCGTCAGGTTGCGACATCGTTCAATAACATGGTCGAACGCGTAGAAGCGTCTCAAACAGCGCAACGTGATTTTGTCGCCAATGTGTCGCACGAACTCAAAACCCCGCTCACCTCTATTCAAGGCTATTCCCAAGCCATCAAAGATGACTTTGCAGAAGAGCCTGAAACGGCTAAACGCTTTGCCACCATCATCAATGATGAAGCAGATCGTATGCATCGCATGGTGGTGCAGCTTTTAGATTTAGCGCGCTGGGATTCAAATCAAACGCCATTACAGCCACTCCCCATGGATGTAGCCCCTTTGCTCAACGCTATCTTGATGAAGGTGCAGCCGCAGGCCAATGAAAAATCAATTCAACTGTCAGCAGACATCAAGCCGCTGCCGCAATTGACCATTGATGGGGATCGCATCAATCAGGTCTTGACGAATCTGATGGCCAATGCGATCAAGTACACACCAGACGGAGGTCGCGTACGCCTAAGTGCATGGCAAGAGAATGGCGTTGCCAAATTTGCTGTTGATGACACCGGACAGGGTATTCCTGAAGAAGACCTCCCGCGCATTTTTGAGCGTTTCTATCGCGTCGATAAGTCTCGGAAAGGCAACGGCGCTGAAACCACCAACTTTGGCCTAGGATTGGCGATTTCACAAGAGATTGTGAAAGCCCATGGTGGTGAGATTACAGCCCAAAGTGTCGTCGGGCGCGGCACCCGATTTTTAGTGCAACTGCCAATTCAATAAATTTCTGAAAATTGCCTATTGCAAAAGCAATTCGAAACCTCGTATAATATGGGTCGCTTAGGGCGGTTAGCTCAGTTGGTTAGAGCGCTACGTTGACATCGTAGAGGTCACAGGTTCGACCCCTGTATCGCCCACAGAATTTCATACGCAACGCGTTGAGCGGAACAAGTATTGGCAGATGAGAGAACGCAACAGTTCTCTTTTTTGTTTAGAGAGATTGATCACCGGCTGAAAGTCAATCACCCCACTGTCAAAAAACCATCCGTGAGCTGCGAACTGAAAATAACAGTAAGTTCGTCCGGCTAATCCCCGATATCAGATTACAGAGCGCCTGGGTCTAGCAAGCTAGACTTAGGAATCTGGGTGGCACCGCGAGAGGTAAATCAACTCCCGTCCCAGTCTTGGGGCGGGAGTTTTTTCTTAAGTCGATCTCAACACAAATCAAACAAACAACTGCTACAGTAAATAAAACCGCCCACTAAGAATCACGAAGAGACACGAAGCTTATTGAACCCACCTTAGTGCACCTTCGTGACCCTTAGTGGGTAGCAAAAAGGAAATTAGAATGGCAGAGAAATACGAAGACAGCCAACTTTATAAAATTCGACACAGTGCCGCGCACATTATGGCGCAGGCTGTGATGCAAATGTTCCGCCCGGGCGAAGTCAAGGTTGCGATTGGCCCACCAATTGAAAACGGCTTTTACTATGACTTTGAATTGCCACGCAGCTTGGTTCCAAAAGATCTGAAGCAAATTGAAAAGCGGATGAAAAAGATCATCAAAGGGGATTATGCCTTTGATCGTCAAGAAGTGTCTGCGGCTGAAGCGTTAGAAACCTTTGCTGACCAACCTTACAAAATCGAACTAATCGAAGGGTTGGAAGACAATGACGCCGTCATCTCGCTCTATACCCAAGACAAATTCACCGATCTTTGTAAAGGGCCGCATGTTACTAGCACTGGCGAGATCAATCCCAATGCCATCAAGTTGATGAGCATTGCTGGCGCTTACTGGCGCGGGGATGAAAACAACACCCAACTGCAACGGATTTATGGCACCGCCTTTGAAACCGAAGAAGAGTTGGAACAACATCTGTGGCGCTTGGAAGAAGCCAAGAAACGCGACCATCGCAAGCTTGGGAAAGAGCTTGGCCTGTTCCATTTCTCTGAAGATATCGGCTCTGGGATTCCATTGTTTACGCCGAAAGGTGAAGTGCTGCGTAACCAAATGGAAGGCTATGTGCGTCGCCTACAAACCAAGTATGGCTATGACCATGTCTGGACAGGCAATCTGGTCAAAGAAGATCTGTACGCAAAGTCCGGTCACTTGGCAAACTATGCTGATGCCATGTTCCCAGTCATGGAAGACGAAGAAAAGGGCGTCCGCTTCCGCTTGAAGCCAATGAACTGCCCAAGTCACATGACCTTGTTCAAAGAAATGGGCAAGCATAGCTACCGCGACCTACCGATGCGCTTTGCAGAATTTGCAACCCTGTATCGCTATGAAAAGTCAGGTGAATTGAACGGCCTAACGCGTGTGCGTTCACTCACCCAAGACGACTGCCACATCTTCTGTACACCAGACCAAATTGAGGAAGAATTCTCACTGGCGTTGAAGTTGATCACCGAAGTGCTAGATCGCTATCGCATGACGGACTACAAAGTCCGCTTGTCACTGCGTGGTGAAGAAGGCAAATACGTCGATGATAACGAAAAGTGGACCAAAGCCGAAGCTGCGCTACGGTCAGCACTCGACAAAAACGGTGTTGAATACTTCGAAGCCGAAGGCGAAGCCGCATTCTACGGCCCGAAAGCCGACTTCATGGCAAATGATGTCTTAGGGCGCGAATGGCAGCTATCTACCATTCAGGTCGACTTTATTCAGCCAGAACGCCTTGGCCTGAAGTATGTCACCGAAGACAATGATGAAGACACACCGGTCGTGCTGCACCGTGCAGTAACGGGGACCACAGAACGCTTCTTAGGCGTGATGATTGAACAATTCGCCGGTGCCTTCCCTGTGTGGCTCGCCCCAGTGCAAGCCGTGGTTATTCCAATTACAGATCAACACATGGACTACAGCCGCCAAGTTGTAGACCGCCTCAAAGATCTGGAAATCCGCGCTTACTTGGATGACGGCAGTGACCGGATGAATAAGAAAATCCGCACGGCTGAAAAGCAAAAAGTGCCATACACGCTCATCATCGGTGACCGTGAAATGGAAAGCGACTCCGTCAGCGTCCGCCTGCGTGGCGGCGAAGACCAAGGCGCCACCAAGGTTGACGACTTCATCGCGCAAGTCGCAGCAGCAATCGCCGCAGGCGATTAGAAGAGAGAAAGAGTAGAGAGTAAGAGGCGCACGTTCGTGCGAGTTTCGCTCTCTACTCTCTACACTCTACTCTCTACTTTGGGAATCGGCACCCTCTCCGAAAAGTCGCTGCATGCGGCCTTGAAAAAACACCTTGCTCAGCCGGGTGATGAATTTGAAGTCAAGCTCGATGGATTCTTCATCGATGTCTATCGCCCCGGTAAAGCGAAAGACGGTATCACCGTCCCCAACACCCTTCAAGAAACACCAACCGAATATGCCGTACCGCCGCTGCTGATTGAAATTCAGACGCGCAATTTAGGCGCAATGAAGCGCAAGCTGGCGAAGTTGCTAGACAACGGCCATCGGATTGAGTTGTGTCATCCCATTCCAGCGCGCAAGTGGATTGTGCGCCAAGACAAAGACGGCAACGAAGTCCAACGTCGCCGCTCCCCAAAACGCGGCAGGCTCCACGATATTTTCAAAGAGTTGGTTTACATTCCGCATCTGATTACAGAGCCAAACCTCGCCATTCGCGTGTTGCTCACTGAAGAGCACGAAATCTGGAAAGACGATGGTCAAGGTAGTTGGCGACGCAAAAAATGGAGCATTGCCGACCGTATTTTGGTGGATTTAGTTGAAGATGTGCGCATCGATACGCCAGCGGATTATCTGAACTTTATTCCAAAGAGCGTGCCAGATCCGTTTACAAATGGTGATCTGAAAGAAGTCACAACTTATGATGCGCGGCGTGCCCAGCAGGTGACTTATACGCTGCGTGAGGCTGGGTTGATTAAGGAAATCGGGAAGCGGGGGCGGAGTAAGGAGTATGAGCGGGCTTAGGCAAGTCACTCGTAACCCCAACATATAGTCTTCTGGTTTGGCTTGCGAAGATGTAAACAAAGAATTGTTTCATATTGCATCACTAACCCGAACCGTCATCTCGAGCAGGTTTGCATGATACTAAGTCCTACTAGAGCCACCGCCTGCGAGAGATCTATTTAGAAGCTCAGCATTTTGCAAAGAGAATAGGGTCTAACGAGATCTCTCGCACGCAATGGCCTTGTTTACACAAAGGCTATAAAAACGTGCTCGAGATGACGGTTGTAGTTTTATAACGTTTCTGTCAAATCCAACCACTTTGGATTTTTGCTTTCAATCAGTGCAATTTTCTTCGCACGCGACCACTTTTTTAGCTCTTTCTCACGTGCAAACGCATAATCTGAAGTTGAGGCTTCTTCAAAGTAAACCAGTTGGTTGATTTTATAGCGCCGCGTATGAATGCCACCCTGTCCATTTTTATGTTGCCAAATACGTTTGGGTAAATCGCTGGTTACGCCCACATAGAGACGTCTAGTTTGACTTGCGAGGATGTAAACAAAGAATTGTTTCATATTGCATCACTAACCCGAACCGTCATCTCGAGCAGGTTTGCATGATACTAAGTCCTACTAGAGCCACCGCCTGCGAGAGATCTATTTAGAAGCTCAGCATTTTGCAAAGAGAATAGGGTCTAACGAGATCTCTCGCACGCAATGGCCTTGTTTACACAAAGGCTATAAAAACGTGCTCGAGATGACGGTTTAAGACGTGCTTACACTTCCTCAAACTACAAATGGATCCAGCAACATCCAAAACAACACTGGGTTCTCGCGCCGCGTGATGGCTTCTAAAAAATAAATCGTGCCACTGCGCAAGTCTGGCAGTAGGCAGATTAAGAAAAACTTCGCGCTCTGTGTGTCTCTGCGTTAAAAATCTGCCAGCATAGCCAACGCCACAGCCTCAGCAACCTTGATACCGTCCATCCCGGCCGAAAAGATACCGCCTGCATAGCCAGCACCTTCACCGGCTGGGAACAGCCCTTTTGTATTCAAACTCTGCAACGTCTCCCGATCCCGCTTGATGCGAATAGGCGAGGACGTGCGCGTTTCGACGCCGGTCATCAATGCATCATCCATTGAAAACCCATCGATCTTGTTCTGAAAAGCCGGAATAGCTTCACGGATGGCCTCAACTGCAAAGTCTGGCAAGAGCTTAGACAAGTCCGTCATTTTGATGCCGGGAGTATAGGACGGCGTTGCAGAACGCACATCGTCTGAAGGCTGACCCGCGAGGAAATCACCCACGAGTTGAGCCGGTGCATCATAGGTTCTGCCACCTAATTCAAAGGCCAATTTTTCAAGATCACGCTGTAAATCAATTCCAGCCAGCGGATGTTCTGGGTAGTCTTGCTCTGGCGTGATGCCGACCACAATGGCGCTGTTGGCATTACGTTCACGACGAGAATATTGGCTCATACCGTTGGTGACGACGCCTCCTTCTTCAGACGCTGCCGCCACGACCGTACCGCCTGGGCACATGCAAAAGCTATAGACCGAGCGGCCATTCGTCGCATGGTGTACCAGCTTGTAATCCGCCGCTCCAAGGATTTTGTTACCCGCATTGGGGCCAAAACGCGCCGTATCAATTACAGACTGTGGATGCTCAATGCGCACGCCAATTGAAAACGGTTTTGGCTCGATATAAACGCCTTTGTCGAACAGCATTTGGAACGTATCACGCGCGCTATGACCGATGGCTGCCACCACATAGCGGGAATGGATCACATCGCCATTGGCAAGCTTGACGCCTTGCACTTTGCCCTGCTCAATTAGGATTTCGTCTACCTTGGTTTCAAAGCGAATTTCACCACCCAGATCGATGATGGTGTTGCGCATTTCTTCCACAATTTTGACCAAGCGCAAGGTGCCGATGTGCGGTTTGCTGACATACAAAATTTCTGGATTCGCGCCGTTGTTGACAAACTCCTGCAACACTTTGCGCCCCCGATTGTTGACATCTTTGGTTTGACTGTAGAGCTTGCCATCAGAAAACGTACCTGCCCCACCTTCTCCAAATTGCACGTTGGATTCAGTATTGAGTTCGCGTTTGCGCCAAAACCCAAAGGTGTCGACAGTGCGTTCGCGGACGGCTTTACCGCGTTCCAAAATGATAGGCTTGAAACCCATTTGCGCTAGCAAGAGACCTGCAAACAACCCACACGGGCCTGTCCCAATCACAATCGGACGTTCGGTTAGCCCTTCCGGCGCTTGCGCGACGTACTTATAACTGGTGTCTGGCGTGGCATTGATATCGCGATTTTTACGATGCCGTTTCAACAAGGCGGCAACATCATCAACTTCACAGTCAATGGTGTAGATCAACAGAATACGGTCTTTCTTGCGGGCGTCATATCCGCGTCGGAAGATGGTGAAGTCGCGCAGTTGCTCAGGCTGAATGCGAAGCTTGGTCAGCACTGCCTTATGTAAGGCCTCTTCAGGATGGTCGAGCGGGAGCTTGAGTTGGGTAATACGAATCATGGGAGTCTGATGATTGAGAGCTGATCGGCTGATGTGTTCATATTTGCTGCGACGTTAAAAGCCTTGGGTAAAACGATGTCAGCCATCAGCCGATTAGCTATCAGTTGAAAATTTAGTCAGGTAGTTCAGCATACCATTAGCCGCTGCTTTTCCAGTTGCAAAGCAAGCGGTCAACAAATAGCCACCTGTTGGCGCTTCCCAGTCCAGCATTTCACCGGCGCAGAATGTGCCGGGCATTGTTGTGAGCATCAGATCTTGAGTGAGAGCATCGAAGGTTACACCTCCAGCGGTGCTAATCGCTTCGTCAATGGGGCGTGGACGCGTTATGGAAAGCTGTAGATTCTTGATCAGATCAGTCAGGTAGTCTATATTGCCAAATTGTGTTTTGTCGCCAAGTTCATAAAGCAAATTGATTTTGACTTTGCTGAACCCTAATGCGGTTTTGAGATGCGAAGAGAGCGACTTAGACCCACGCTTTGAGAGTTGGGCATGCACCTTCTCTTCCGAATAGTCAGGCACAAGGTCAAGAAGCAGCATAGCTGGATCGTTATTGTTTAGCACTTCACGCAATGGCGTAGAAAACGCGTAAATCAGACTGCCTTCAATGCCATATTCCGTGACAATAAATTCACCTTGACGCCGCTGACCAGCAACCGTTGCCGCCACGGATTTTATTGGCTTGCCAGCAAAATTTTGCTTGAAATGATCTGACCATAGCCGTTCAAAGCCACAGTTAGCTGGTTGCAGTTCAGCAATTGAAACGCCAGACGCTTGGAAAGTTTCAATCCAACTGCCGTCCGAACCAGTTTGCGGCCAGCTTCCACCGCCTAACGCCAACAAGGTTGCAGTTGATTGGACCGCTATCTGGCCAGTTGGCGTGTCAAATTCGAGATCGCCTTCAGTATTCCAGCCAACCCAACGATGCTTTGTTTTTAGCGTCAGACCAGCATCTGCCAAGCGACGCTTCCAAACAGCCAGCAACGGGCCAGCTTTCATTTCAGTTGGAAAAACGCGACCGGAAGACCCAATAAAGGTCTCGATTCCAAAGCTATGCACCCAAGCCCGCAGATCATCCGGCGTGAATTGATCTAAGTAGGGCTGCAGATTACCCGCAGCCGATCCATAACGTGCCACAAAATCTGCATACGGCTCAGAGTGCGTCAGGTTCAGTCCACCGTTGCCAGCAATCAGAAACTTGCGCCCGACAGACGGCATCGCTTCATAGAGCGTCACTGGCTGCCCAGCAGCAAGTAATGTTTCAGCAGCAATGAGGCCAGCCGGCCCCCCACCGATGATGGAGATTTGAGGCATTCGTGTTTTCAAGACGTGAGCGAGATTTGCTCACGCTAGTTTATGGAGAAAATCTTGTGTACTTACAGTTTTCGACACATTTTAGATCTTGAACAAATGTAGCCGGAAAAATCTTTCCCAAATTCGACAATAGTTCATCCTCAACCGGCAATTTTTTAGAGTCAACTTGAATAGTCGGGGCTAAATTCGGATTAGCGCTAATGATATTCGCCACGGTGTGCAAAGAATAGCGTTGATTGTGCAAATATCCAATAAGCTGCGCATCTGGGTGAGTCAAAAAGTAGGAGCGCATGTAGTCATTACGGGGATCAATCAATACGCAATCTATTTGATGCTCTTCAAGAGCCCCTAACAGTCTTTCTTCAGAGTACCAAGACGGACGTTGTTCACTTGGAAGGACTAATGAGATAGGTAATGTCTGCATTGGCGTATCTACATACGGTATTTCTGGCTGCAACAAAAACGTTTGAGATGGCGATTCAGCTGGTCCGGCTGAAAACGTTCTTATTGATTTATAGTATTGAAAATTTACTGTCATGACGCGCGAACAATTTGCCTCAGAGATCCAATTTCCGAGTTCTGCAGACTCATTATCTAAGACACCCCAAATTGGGGTGTAATAGAATGGCAAATTGCTTCCAGTTGCGTAGCCATAGTGATGATTTGAATTTACGAATTCACCTTTTGCCGAAAACGCTAGAATTTTATACGGCTGTGGGCCAAGAAAAAAGTTGGCAAATACTAGAAATCCGCCTAAACAGGCTATCGTGATATTTGGAAAAATCCATTTGGAACGTTTTAAGAAACCTCCCAACATTTGGTAGAGATAAGCAAGACAAACCCCTAAACTCAAGGTAAAAAGTGCGTAAATCACGGCATTCTGGCGCACACCCCAGAAAAATACACCTTGGATCACAATCACTGGTAAATACGCAACGTAGCAACACAAAAGCCAAATCGCCAGTTTGTCTCTCTTGTATACAGCAAACAGCGTCAGCACAATTAGGCTGACAGGGAAAAGCCAAGCCAACGCAACCGCATTTTGAAATAAATCTTCGTAGTAGCTTGTAAATATCTGTCCTATTGCAACCAAAAGAGGTCGAAGAATATCCTGACCCATCAGGTCTTGCCATTCGATGCGAATAAACTCAGGTCTGTCAAAAAGCTCTGATGCGAAAAATGCGGTGCTGATGTGCATCTCTTCGCCTAACCCAGCTGCATTAATCCACACATTTATCGCTAGGCCAAGGAACTCAAGACCTAACGGCGGACGATGGTCATATAAATAAGCGCCGTATCCCCAGCCTCCAACAATAATCAAAACCACAGCATAGTAGGCACCTAAGAATTTGAGATTTGCTCTCGTCTGAAGCGATTTAGATGAAATGAAAAACAGCGCTGGTACAAAGCCGCCCAAGACAGCAAACTCTTTAGTCAACGTCGCCACGCTCACTAAAAGCCCCCCTGTTATCGCAGCAAGTAGCTTTTTGCGAGTGTCCCAATCGCGCACAAGACCCAGATATACAACCATAAACGACAGTATAGATATTGCAGTGAGCGGAATATCTAGCAATAAATATGTAGAAGGTTGGCTCAAAGGAGTAAGCGTTAAAGCATAGAGAAAAGCAAAAACGCTTAGCGCATATGGTTTCTTAAGTACGATGAAAAATACATAAACGGAGGTCAATAAAGCGACATATGCAAGTCTAACTGGAATGATTGCCAATTGCATATCAACGCCAAACCAACGGAACAGCAAGCTAACGAGGAACGGGTAGACTGGGCGCCTTTCCCAAGCCAAATTACCATCGTTATACAACGTCATATATTCACCACGTGAATATTCAACAGCGCGCGCCATATAATCTAAGGCATCTGCCGTTGTGGCGATACCGTCAGGCCAAAAAATATAAATTAGGATAAGGCAAACAATTGCGTGGGCTAAATATCTGCAATTTACATGGCGCAAATTGCCAACTACTTTGTTTTTATATAAGTCAGTCACTACTTTGAAATAAAAAAGGGCTACCCAGAAAAGAAGCCCCTAATAATATTATTTTTCTTATATTTATTTACATACGTAAATACAAGACAAGATATTACTATCAATCTCAAAAAATCAAAAGATTAGTGCAAAAAATATACAACTGTCATTACTAAACACTTTATTATCATGACTTGGCACCAAACAACAATCCAAATTAGTGAGAAATCACGCGGATTTCATTTAGTAACGTCTGAAATTTTACGGCAAGTCCCAGAACTTGCGCAGATCAAAGTGGGATTAGCGCATTTCTTCATTCAGCATACGTCAGCGTCACTTGCGCTCAATGAAAATGCAGATCCGACCGTGCGCCACGATCTAGAAGCACATTTCAATCAGATTGCGCCAGAAAATATGCCGTATTTTCGGCACACCTTAGAAGGTCCAGATGATATGCCAGCGCATATCAAGGCGATTATGATTGGGGAATCGATTACGGTACCCATTACCAATGGCCGTTTGAATTTAGGCACCTGGCAAGGGATTTATTTGTGTGAGCACCGCGATTATGGCGGCGAGCGACGGGTTGTTGTGACAATCAATGGGGAAGAAAATACTCAATAGTCAACGACTAATAGTCAATTTTCAATGAGTAGCCTTAGACTATGCTATCGCGACATTGAAAATTGACTGTTGATTATTGACTATTGACCATTAATCACTGCCAAATCTCAATTCGCGTACCTTCGGGGTCTGTAAAGCGAAACAGCGGTCGATCAAACACAGTGAGAATCTCACCAACTGCAACGCCCCTACTTTCTAGTGTTTGGTGCCAGTCTTGTAAATTTGCAACCCGCCAAGTCAATAACATCCCTACGCCATTCGAGCTCGCATGTTGTGTATGCGCAGTGTCAATCAGACTAACATAGGCTTGGTTCCCAAGCGAAAACTCTGCAAACCACTCCGTTTCCATTGCAATCGGAAGTTGTAGGACTACTTCATAGAAGTGTTTAGCAGATTCCCACTTATCGCAATAAATCACGGTATTGGTACGCTGGATTTGATTGCTTGCCTCGCCGGTATATTCAGCCTGAAGTTGCTGAAAAAAATGCGCCATCGTTGCATGTCGCTGTTCGGCGAGTTGTAAGCCCGTTGCGGTTTGTAATCGCCGACGAATATTACGTAATTTGAAGACAAACTCATGATATGAACTATGAATTTCACCTTCCATGAGCATATTCGTCATTAGGAATTGCTCTGATGGCGTTGCGTACCACTGCGTCTTCTTTTGCGTTGCATAGGCAATCGATCTTGCCACGCCAATCGCGCCAATTGCATCGAGCTTGTCGGCATCAAATAGACATTTCGCTTCTAATGACTTCGGCGCGTCACCCATCCGAAAGCGATGCGCTCGAATACACGCTTGGACTGCGGCAATATCCTCAACGTCCCAACCACGTTCTGTTAGGAATAGTCCCGCTAGAAATGCTGATGCCTCGTGATGTGTCACCCGCTTGTTTTCGCCCGCAAACGGATATTGATTGTCAATATCCTCAGCATCATGAAGTAAGGCAGCCGCAGCAACAATTGAGACATTCGCCCCTTCTTGCGTAGCAATTTGAATAGATTGTCGATGTACGCGGCCAATGTGTGCAAGATCATGCACAAGGTCGTCATTGGTATAGAACTGTTGAACGTCTGCAAGCGTAAGGGTTTCCATAACGGTGTATTTTCTCTTTGATCTTTGCTTTCCGCTAAAATCCATTTATGGACACGAAACGGATATGCGTCTGGTCAGGACCACGGAACAT
Source organism: Anaerolineales bacterium (assembly GCA_020630805.1). GTDB lineage: Bacteria > Chloroflexota > Anaerolineae > Anaerolineales > UBA6668 > JAHDIM01. The sequence goes on along the minus strand of JAHDIM010000010.1, from coordinate 16,173 downwards.
CAGCACGGCGTTGATGTATTCATTTGCACAACGGAAAGATACCACCGTAGTCGATGAACCAATCTATGCCCACTATTTACATACCACCAATGCCGATACTTACCATCCCGGCGCGGCGGAAACGCTTCAAACGCAGGATACCAATTGGCGCAATGTCATGCGCGACGTGATCTTTGCTGAGTATGACACACCAATTGTGTTCTTCAAGCAGATGACTCATCACATGGTCAACATCGAATGGGATTGGTTACGCGAGTGTACCAATGTGCTGCTCACGCGTGACCCGGTCGATATGTTGCCATCGTATGCGAAGAATATTGAGTTGCCGCCACTGCATGACACAGGATACGCCATTCACCTAGAGATGCTAGATTATCTCAAGTCAATCGGACAGACTCCGCCCGTGTTGGAATCCAAGCAGGTTTTGCTCAATCCAGAAAGCGTGCTGCGCCAACTTTGTAACGCCATCGATATTCCATTTGATCCGGCAATGCTGACATGGGACGCCGGTGCGCGGCCTGAAGACGGCTCTTGGGCGAAATATTGGTATCATCGCGTGCATGCCTCTACTGGCTTCGCGCCATATGTGGCAAAGAACACCCCATTCCCAGAAAAACTAAAACCATTGCTCGCCCAGTGTGTTCCTCTTTATGAAGAACTCGCGCAACATGCAATCCAAGCCAATTGAGGGAGAAGACAGGACATTATGAGACAAAACCGCCTAATACTCTGGGTCATTTGCTCGGCCATTTTATTTTTGACACTATTCGGCGCCGTTGGCCGTTTTGGACAGTCTTCGGAAGTCACGCTGACCAACATGGCGGCCACGCTAGGGCTAATCTCTGCCGTTGCGCTTGGCATTGAACGCGTGCTAGAAGCGATCTGGACGATGCTTGCTAGCACAAAGGGCGGCTGGTGGCCGCTTAGCGTTCTCAATGATCAAGTGACAGGCATGATTGATGATGTCAATTTGAGCATTACGCCCATTTTCCAAGAAGTGTCTGAGAATTTACACGTTGCCAAGGAAGCTGGTGAGATCACGCGCGAACAGTTTCATGCTGCCTCACAAGAAATCATCAAAATTCGCAATCGGATTGAAGAATTCCGCAATTTAGCGCCAAACAATCAGCAGGTGAACTTATATGCGGTAACGGCATTTCAAGGCATCAACTACATCCAACAACGTTACCCAACGATGGTCAAAAACGTGAATGCGGCCAATCAAGCCATCACGGGGCTGTCTGACTTTGTGGCAACCATCAAACAGAACCCCGGCAAGAAACTTCTCAGCATGTACTTTGGCAGTATGTTTGGCATGTTGCTGACTGCAACAATTGGGCTGGACGTCTTTCAAGCAACCGGCTTCGGCGCAATCGATGCGGGGCCATTGACAACCATCTTTCCGCAAATTGGCGTTGCTATCACCGGCATTCTAGTCGGGCTTGGTTCTAATCCAACCCACGATGTGATTCGGTCTTTGCAAGAAATCAAGCAAAATCGAAAGCTGCAAAACACACCTGCCCCGACCTACATGATGATGGATGTCAACGCACTAGATGATAAAGGCCGTCCAATGCAAACCATGGTGCCGGTGAGTACGTATACGCTGCGAAAATAAACAATATCGCTGAGCCTAAGTCTTGGCATAACTCGTAATCGCTATCGTGTTCGTTGTCGTAATCGATCAGACTGCGGATTACTATAGTCTTCTCGATTACGAACGCGATTACGATAGCGACAACGAGAAGCACAGCGAGGATTTCAAAATCACTTGCCTAAGCACTGACCGATTCGCTATAATTTGCCCACAACGCATATAAAACAGCAACGACGAAGCATAGTAAGCCTCGCCTCAACAGGAATTGACATCACCGACTGAAAGTGTCATCCGCGAAAAGGCCCAATTTCACTTCCGAGCTGCACAATTGAACTCACAGTAGGTTGTGCCGTCAACTGCACGTTACGCAGACTAAGAGGCATTATCCTTTGCAGGACGATGCAAGTTAGGTGGTACCGCGAGTTTGACGCTCGTCCTGACAATTCAGGACGGGCGTTTTTTATTTGGTTGGTGAGTTTGATAGTTGGCTGGTTTGCTAGTGTTCTACGCTACCCCAAGACCCACTAACAAACTAACCAACGATCAAACCAATTACTATGATCGAAACACTCAACAACATTGAAGCTACAGCGCGAACCGCATTGGCCACAGCAGACAGCGTAGATGCACTCAAGACGTGGCACAACACGCACTTGGGTAAAGCGTCTGAGTTGCAAACTATTCTGGGCAGCATGTTCTCACTGTCTAAAGAAGACCGTCCCATTGTCGGGAAGAACGGCAACCGCATTAAGCGTGAGTTGCAAGCAGCCTACGACGAACGGCTGGCAGAACTCAAGCGCGCCGAGATGGAGTCTCAACTCAGCGCAGAAGCCTTAGATGTCACTCTACCGGGTCGTCCGTTCAATCGGGGGCGTTTGCATGTCTCGCGTCAGGTCTTGAATGAGATCTATGCAATTTGGGCCGAAATGGGCTTCCAAATCTATCGCTCACGCGATGTGGAAACGGATGAATACAATTTCCAATTGCTGAACTTCCCAGTGGGTCACCCTGCGCGTGATATGCAGGACACGTTCCACACCACATTGCCAGACGTGATTTTGCGCACGCATACGTCGCCGGGTCAGGTGCATGCTATGCGTGAATTCTGTCCAGAACCCATCCGCGTGATCTTGCCGGGCATGTGCTACCGCTACGAACAAATCACGTCGCGGTCTGAAGTGCAATTCCATCAAGTGGAAGGCTTGGCAATTGGCACAGACATTACCTTTGCCAATTTGAAAGGCACCATTGCTGACTTTGCGCGTCGTATGTTCGGGCAAGACGTCCGCACCCGCTTCCGCGCGAGTCACTTCCCATTCACAGAACCTAGTGCAGAAGTCGATGTGGAATGCTTCATCTGCGGCGGGAAAGGTTGTGTGGTCTGTAAATATGCTGGCTGGCTCGAAATTATGGGCTGCGGGATGGTACATCCAAACGTGTTGCGCAATGGCGGTTACGATCCAGAAATTTATACTGGCTTTGCCTTCGGCATGGGCCCAGAACGGATTGCGATGTTGAAGTACGGCATTACCGATATTCGCTATTTCTGGGGCAACGACGCCCGCTTCTTAGAGCAGTTCTAAGGCTATCAGCTATCAGCTATCAGCTATCAGCTATCAGCTATCAGCTATCAGCTATCAGCTAAATGATGATCCCTCAGTTTGAGACACAGGCGTTGCTATTGCGCCAGTTGCAACAAAGTGATGTGAGTGAACTTCACGGCATTTTGAGTCAAACTGCGGTTACAGATTCACTCGGTCGCACGCCGCATTGTAATTTAGAGCAAACGCGCCAACTACTCAGTGCACATTTGCACCGCCAAGCAAATGGGGAAGAAGTCTTTTGGGGGATTGCACCCCGCGAAGACAACATCATCATTGGCTTTTGTGGATTGCGAAATCTCAATCAGGCAGGGTCGCCCGAGCTAGCCTTTGCAATTGCAAAGGAATTTCAAGGCAACGGCTGGATGCAAACCGCACTCCAAACTGTATTGCAATATGCAACCGTGCAACTGAAAGCAGAAAAAATCAAAGTGTTTTTAGCCGCTGAAAATGCAGCAGCAAAGCACATCCTACAGAAACTGGGCTTCAAAGGTAAACCCACCCGCGAAGATCCCAGTCGAGAAATTTGGGTAAAGAAATGAACAACATCCCAAGAACCAGTATTGAGCTTTTCAAAGCCGAAAAGCTGGACTATATCGGTCTACTGCGCTTTCTAGCGGAGTATGACAGTTGGCAAGTTCCAACGCAAAAAGACAAGAACGGCAAGCTCCAAATCAAGCTTGGTGTTTACGAAGATGGCGACACGGAACGTGAAATGCCTCAAGCGCTCATCTTTTCAGACGCAGATGCGATCTGGAAATTTGGTCAAGAGCATGATCCAGACCAGATTCGCGGCGACATGAGCAAACTCAGCACCGTTGAACTGTTCGAACTGATTGGCAACGCCGCCAAAGTGATCGATATTGACCTTGGTACAGAAAGCGGGCTGCGTTTTATGGATGACAAAGTCGATGACTTCCGTCAAGCCGCAATGGCTGTCAAGCTAGAGCAAATGCTGATCAATGAGGAAAGTGATCCAAAGATTTTCAACTATCTGTATCACTATCCTGTCTTCCAAATCTTGCTGCGCGAAACAGCAACTGGCGTGAACTTGCTCTTGGCACCGGACAGCGCCGGACGCCAAATCGCAGCGGTCTTTACGGCTGATGACTGCACCGCAGCATTTATCGCCAACTTTATGGAAGCAAACCCAGAAGAAAAACAGCCGCTGACGCTAGCACTTGAAGGTAGCCAACTGTTTCCAAAGCTTGCTGGTATTCCAAGCCTGCAAGGGATTGTTTTCAACCCAAGCGGGCCGCCAAAGGCTAAAGCATTCTCTATGGAATTGGCTCAGGCCATTGCGCAGGCAGCGCAGGCGTAGACAAAGACTTAACTTAGACAGCGATCTCTACCTCACCTAACCGCCCCTTGCAGGGGAAGTTAGGTGGGGTAGAAATCTCAGAATAATCAGTCAGGTCATACCCTGACAACCATAATTTCGAAAGACTCACTCATGAAAGTCCCTTTATCTTGGCTGAAAGAATATGTCGACATTGACATTCCAGCCGACGAACTTGCAAAGAAAATGACCTTCGCTGGCCTTGAAGTGGAAGCGATGGAATATATCGGGTTGCCGCAACCTACGGGTCGCCAAGAAGCCAAAATTGCTGGCTTACCTTGGGATCGCGAAAAATTCATCGTCGCCGATATTGTGGGCATCAATCCACATCCGGGTGCAGACAAATTGGTCCTTTGTGACCTCTTCGATGGCGAAGAGACACACGTTGTCCTAACTGGCGCACCAAACTTGGCGCACTTGCGGAATGCCGGTACGCTAGACGAACCAATCAAAGCCGCTTGGGTCAAGCTCGGTGCGCAAATTTATGACGGTCACAAAGCTGGTTGGGTCTTGACCAAACTCAAGAAGGCCAAAATTCGAGGTGTCGAAAGCACGTCAATGGTGGCCTCTGAAAAGGAGCTCGGTATTTCCGAAGAACATGAAGGCATCATCATCTTCGAACCGGGCCCAAATGGTGAACCTGTGCCACCGGCTGGCACCCCACTGGTCGATTACATCGGCGATGTGGTGTTCGACATTGCGATTACGCCTAACATGATCCGCAACGCAAGTGTGATGGGCGTGGCCCGTGAAGTCGCCGCAATTTTGGATAAGCCATTCAAGGCACCAACGATTACACCGGTTACAGAAGGCCCCAGCATTGAAGGCCGCGTCAAAATTGATATTCGCGAACCGGAACTTAATCCACGCTTTACTGCGACCCTCATCGAAGGGATTGAAATCAAGCCATCGCCAGATTGGTTGCAACGACGGCTGCGTTTATGTGGTGTCCGTGCCATCAGCAACATGGTCGATGTGACCAACTACGTTATGTTGGAAATGGGCCATCCCCTGCATGCCTTTGACTACGACACGCTCAAGAAACGTGCAGGATCAGACTGCCCAACCATCATTACCCGCTTGCCAGATGCAGGCGAAGAAGTGACGACGTTAGACGGCATCAATCGCAAACTCAACCCGAACACGATTCTGGTAGCAGATACTGCTGGCGCACTCTCTTTGGGCGGGATTATGGGTGGTTTGGAGTCTGAAGTAGAAGACCACACCACCAACGTTTTGCTAGAAGTGGCAGCGTGGGAATACATCAACATTCGCAAAAGCGTGCAAGAGTACGCCCTGCAAACGTCGCAAGCGGGGTACCGCTACAGCCGTGGCATTCATCCAGATCTAGCAGCCGCCACCAACTGGCGCGGCGCTGAACTGATGCGCCAACTCGGCGGCGGCACCATTGCCGAAGGCATGGTAGACAACTACCCGTTACCGCCTGAACCGATCGTGTTAGATTACCCAGTCAGCAACGTCAAACGCCAACTTGGGATTGAAATTGAACGACCCGAATTACTGCGCATTCTCACTGCTTTGGACTTTGAAGTGGAAGATCAGGGCGAGACGTTACGCATCACCGTGCCAAATACGCGCTTGGACATTACCACTGGCGTTGTGGGCCTTGCTGACATTACTGAAGAAATCGCCCGCATTTACGGCTACGATCGTATTCCTGAAGTACAAATTTCAGACATGATGCCACCACAACGTGGCAACGCCGGTCTGGAGTTAGAACAACGTGTCCGTAATTTGCTAGTGACTCTAGGTCTACAAGAAGTCATCACTTATCGTCTGACCAGCCCAGAGCAAGAAGCGAAGTTGGGGGCAGACGCAGCCTATCCATACCTTGGATTGGCCAAACCTATTTCAGCCGAAATGACGGTCATGCGCCAAAGCCTGCTGAATAGCGTCTTGGAAATTGCAGCTAAGAATCGCATGCAAGCACGCCAAGCCTTGTTTGAAATTGCGCCCGTGTTCCTCATGAGCAACGGCGCGGAAGAAATGCCGGAAGAACAAGCGCGGCTCGTCGTCTTGCTAACGGGCAAGCGTGATGCCAACACTTGGAATGCTAACGCACCAGAAGCCCTAGATTTCTACGACCTCAAAGGGGTTGTTGACGCACTCGTGGACGGTCTGCATCTGTCACCATACAGCGTGCAAGCCGCAGAGCACCCAACCTTTGCACCCGGTAAAACCGCAGCTCTGATGATTGGTGACACTAACCTAGGGACGTTTGGCGAACTGCACCCACAAGTTCGCAGTAACTACAGCTTAGGCGACCAACCTGTATTGTGTGCCGATCTCAACTTGAGTGCCATTGTGGCCGCTATTCCAAGCACCTACAAAACCAGTGCCATCTCTCGCTTCCCCGCAATCATTGAAGACATCGCCCTGATTGTGGATGAAGGTATTCCAGCCGCGCAAGTTGAATTCTTAGTGAAGCAAACTGGCGGACGTAATCTGGCCAAGACTGAACTATTCGATGTCTACCGTGGGGATAAGTTAGGTGACGGAAAGAAGAGCCTTGCCTATCGTTTGACCTATCAATCGATGGATAAAACCCTGACAGACAAAGACGCAGCAAAAATTCGGACTAAGATTGTGAAACGCCTTGGGTATGAATTGGGGGCGGTATTAAGAGATTCTTAGTTGGATAGTTGGCTGGTTTGTTAGTAACGTCTCGGTGCTAACGCGACCTCGCTATCCAACTTACCAACTATTCCACCAACCAACTAAAGCTCGGCGCTAAAGCCGGGCTTTTTTCTTATGATCGCAGGACTTTCCGCCGCAATTCTCTGGTCCATCGGCAGCATGCTGATTGGTCTCATTCATGAAAAAGACGTCAACTCGCGCGTCATGCAAGCCTTTCGCTTACCGGTCACGTTTGTCTTTCTATTGCTCAGCAACTGGGTCATTACGGGGCTGCCATGGACGGTTGACATCACGCCAACGGCTTGGGGCTGGCTCTTGACTTCGGGTGCCATTGGTTTAGCGTTGGGAGACATCTTTTTATTTGGCTCCTACCGTTACATAGGCCCACGGTTAGGGATGCTGTTGATGGTGTGCGCACCATTATTCAGCGCCTTGCTAGCGTGGTTGTTTCTCGGGGAAGGATCGACACCAACGCAATTAGTCGGGATGGGGATTACCTTGGGTGGTGTCGCCTGGGTCATCTCTGACCGCAATAGTGTTACTGCACGGCCTGAATACACAAATTATGGACTGGGCGTGCTGTTTGGATTTCTCGCCGCTGCAGGGCAAGGAATCGGCGCATTCATGACCCGACTGGCCTTCGAAACTGGCGATATTTCAGCCTTGAATGCCACCTTGGTACGCATCATCGGCGGGATAGGCGCAATGCTGGTGATTTTGTTGTTCTATCGCGAATTGACCTGGAGCTACAAAGTCTTATATCGCGAGCGGCGCGCATCACTTTTGCTATTAGTCACGGTCTTCTTCGGCCCATTCATTGGCGTGTGGCTTTCCAGCGTAGCATTCAAAACAACGCACTTAGGCGTCGCCAGCACCCTACTCGCGCTACCACCCGTATTTATGATTCCAATTGGTTACTACGTCTTCAATGAAAAGATCTCATGGCAGTCAATTATTGGCACGCTCATTGCCATTTGCGGGGTGGCAATCTTGTTTTTGGCTTAGTAATGATCGCGGCGTTATCAAGTAAAAGCTGATAGCCTTGTAGTGTACTTATACCCAAATTTTTCACTGAGCAGTGAACGAATACGCATTTCCATGAACGACAAACTCCTCTCTCAACGTGCCCGCACCCAAGCCGTGCGGGATGCCATCAACGCGCGCCGGAAGGAATATCAGAAAGGTGATTTGCTGATTGAAAACGTCAGCACAAATCCATTTACGCAATTTGCGACATGGTTTGCAGACGCCAGCGCCAGCGATCTGATTGAACCAAATGCCATGTCACTTGCGACAGCAGATGCGAATGGCAAACCATCTGTGCGTATTGTCTTGCTCAAAGGGTTCGATGAAAACGGATTTGTGTTCTACACCAACTACACCAGTCGTAAAGGGCAGGAGATTGCCACCAACCCGCATGCTGGGCTGGCTTTCTTTTGGGACGTATTGGAACGCCAAGTCCGCATCACAGGCACAATTGAAAAAGTGCCATATGAAATGTCAAACGAATATTTCAATCGGCGTCCCAAAGGCAGTCGATTAGGCGCAATGGCCTCGAAGCAAAGTCGGGTGGTTGAAAAACGCTCAGACTTGAGTGACAAGCTGGCTAGCCTAGAAGCTGAGTATGCCAATGCAGAGCACATTGACGTGCCTGACTATTGGGGTGGCTACCGCGTGGTGCCAGAGGAAATTGAATTTTGGCAGGGACGCCCCAGCCGCTTACATGATCGCATTGTGTATCGTAAGCAGAGCGAGGTGGGGTGGGAAATTTTGCGACTGTCGCCGTAAAGTTTCATTGTAGTGCCGTGGCCCTACAATTGACTCTTCGTCTTCCTG
>JAHDIM010000010.1:0-7132 GCA_020630805.1 Anaerolineales bacterium | reverse complement strand
AATGGGAGATTGTGCGGCTGTCGCCTTAAAGGTTCATTGTAGTGCCACTCCGCGGAGTGGCACTACAATGGGTATTACTCTTCTTCTTCCTGACGGTTGTGAACCATTGACTGAGCAGCCATCCCACCCAGCAAGCCAAGCGCAATCACGCTCCCACCGATCAATATGTAAAGCGTAACGTCTTGAATGAAATAACGTCGCGTTCGGGCAATTTCAGCAGCCTCTTGCTCTAAATACGTTGGCGTTTGAATGACCAACGCTTCCGCTCTGGTTGTCGCCGCAATGGACAATTCCTGCTGCTCTTGTTGCAGCCGTTCAGCAATCCGAGTCGGATTGGCTTCCTCTGTTGCTTGCGCAATTGCCACTGCTTCTTCAGTCGCCTGAATAACCGCAACCGCATATGCCGTTGACGTCACACTAATCACTTCAGCGGGGACTTCCGTCGGTTGTTGCGTTGGTGGCACTGCTGTCTCCGTTGGCGTTGCAGCACCAGACACTGTTGCCCCTTGTGCAAAGAATGCCCCGCGTTCAGCAGCAGATCCTGATCCTGAGTCGCTACTGCCAGATGCAAACGTACCAGATCCATCGCCGTTCGGGCCGCTAGCTCCCGTCACTGGAATAATGGCAAAATCCACACGATAAACATCGAAATCCGTGATTGGGTCATATTGATAACAGTTTGTATTCGCCACAAACCGGTCTGGATCTTGGTTCAACGTATAACCGCTGATTTGGTATCCTGCTGGCACATTCAAACACACTAAATTGTCTTGAACAACAATTTCTGCCACATCGAGATAGTGATTGCCACCGGTGGCATAGTCAATCCGTTGCGAATTGAAAAAGACACAGCCAATCAAGAAGTCTGACTGCCAACAGCCAGAGTTCGGATCTGTCCGATAGGTGCCTAAGCCGCCGCTTTCACTTGGCACAGCACTAAATCCTGCCGAGCCACCTGACCCTGCGCCAATTCCAACACCAGATCCATCATCTGATCCGGAGCCATCCCCAGTTCCAGAACCGTCTCCAGATCCTGACCCATCATCACTACCGTCATCTGTGCCAGGATCATCAACAGCCGGCACGCCGGTTCCCATCACTGTAAACACGAAGGGCTCTTGGGCTGGGTCATTATGCGTAATGGTCAACGTGGCCGTGAACTCTTCTGTTTCACCCGGTGAGAACTGAATTGGTAATTCAACGGTGCTATTGCCCGGAATAACAAGCGGGAGACCAATCGCAGCAAAGCGCGGATCTGTCGTGTCAAAGTCCGTAATGACTAGATCTTCTTCACCGCTATTCGTAATGGAAAAGATAGTCGTCTTGGGTTCATCAATTGGCACGTTGCCATAATTCGTATCATCGGCAACGTCTGGGGTGTCATCTCCATTTGTGAGCGGAACACTGTTCCCCAAAATTGTCATCGTTGGAACGATCAGTTCATGCGCCCCAATGTCACAATTGGTATTTTGCGCCCGCTCAATCCCACGTTGATCTGAAGCCTGACAGGTTGTATTCCCACCATTATGGGCTGAGCTCCCAGATGGAATGCTATGCGTCTGCGTCGGACCGCCGTTATCTGCCAGTTCGCCTAGCTCAAGTGTCTGGCTTGGCTGATCACCAGTACCTTCGAGACTACAGGAGCCGTCGCTGTCAATGTTGTAAGAATTCGAGGTCACAACGCCTACACAATCGTCACCGCTTGCTTGATTGACAATCAGCGTGTGGGTTGGATAGGTCGCATTTGAGTTACTGTAAATCCCTGCGCCGCTGGGTGCTTCATTTTCGGTCAGCGTACTGTTACGTAGATTGACACTCACTGAGTTGAACAACGCACCACCTAAATTCGTCGCGATGTTTGCAGAGAAGGTACTGTTGTTGAGATGCAGGCCACCAGAGTTCGATGCACCAGCCCCGTCAGCAGCCTGATTTCCGGCCAGTGTACTGCGTTCAACGGTCATCTCTCCGGAGTTGTAGAGACCGCCACCGTTACTCGCACTATTGCCAGACAGCGTGCTTTCGGTGACCGTAAAACCTTCTGAATTCGCAATCCCGCCACCAGCACCGTTCAAGGCAGTGTTATTGAGGATCTGTGTGGTTTCAACGGTGAACGTCCCGCTATTCCCAAGCCCCCCGCCGTTTATAGCCCGGTTGTTGGAAATCTGACCGTTTGTCAACGCCATCGTCCCGTTGTTATCAATCGCGCCTCCACGTAGTCCGGCAACATTATTGATAAAAGAACTGTCTGAAATCGTGACCGTGCCATCACTAAATAGTGCGCCACCGTTTTGACCGGCTTCGTTGTCGCTAAATAAACTGTTGGTTACCGTGAGGTTGCCACTATTGACAATTGCCCCGCCGTGCAATGTCGCGTTATAGCCATTGACAAATGTTAGGCCATCGAGCGTCACTGTCGCGCCGTTGTCGATATCAAAAATCGGCGTAGTGTCGTTACCGCTTAGCGTAATGACTTGCCCACCTGTAATCGTGAGATTTAGCGTAATCTCAATCCGGCTGGACAGTGCAATCGTTTGCCCGCTTAGGCTAGGCGCAAAGACAATGGAGTCACCGCTGGCGGCGTTTGCAATTGCATCGCGTAAACTTCCAGCACCTGAATCATTCGTCGTCGTCACAGTTTGCGTGGCGGCCAGTACTGGGCTGTAACTTAGAGCGACAAGCCCAACAACCAACGCTGTGGCCTGTATCGTATTTTTGACTAAGCGCCACAGCCCAATCTTAGGGAGCCAATGCGCTTGGTGGGTCTTTCGTGTTTTTCGCATGTGAATGGCCACACCTACACTGCTGGCAGAAACGCTAAGTTTGGATTGGTGCTGGTGAACGGATCATCAAAGCGTCCCAAGTTCGGGAAAATTTCATCCATGGCGGACGTTTCAACCCCAAACCAGCGCGCCAAGACCGCAGAGTATTGATCCACAGCCGTGTCTGGGATCCAGCGCCCACGGGTACCACTCGCATCAATAGAGCCAACTTGATCCCCAACTTTTAGCGCCGGGAAATGGCCATAGATTTTGCCACCTAACACTGGGCCACCAGCAACGACCATATGGCTGCCCCAAGCGTGGTCAGTGCCACCGTCTGGGTTCGGCCCATTTGTCGTAAACGTACGGCTAAAGTCTGACGCGGTAAAGGCAACCGTCTTATCCCAGTCGCCAATGTCAATCAGGGCGCTGCGTAATGCAGACAGCGATTTGGAGAGTTCATCCATCAATGCAGCGTGCGAAGAAAGATGATTTTTGTGAATGTCATAGCCGCCAATACTGACAAAGAACACCTGACGCTTGTTACCTAGGACACTTCGTCCAGCAATGAGTCGCGCAACCATCTTTAGCTGATTAGCAAGCCCAGAGCTCACGGCGCTAAAGTGTGCCCCAAAGTCTACGCCCGTATTATCTGCATAGGTAATCGCTTCCCCAACAGCATCTTCAACACTGCGTGCCGTGATAATTTTATTCGCGTAGGCTTCTTCCATCAGATTGGCGTGGGTCAGCTTCACCAAGCTTTCAAGGGTTTGCAGCCGATGCCCTTGCAAATTGTCTTTGTAGTCTGGGCTCTCAAACGTCGCGCCGGTGTTGTAAGCGCTGGCATAGTTGTTCCCAAAGCCTTTGAGTGACGTGACGCTATTGGTCCCCATTGAAAATGCTGAAGAGGTATCTAGCATCCCGCGTTGGAACGTATTCACGCCATTTAGAGAGATGTGCATTGATACCCGTGAGCTGTCCACGTTGTAGCTGCCATGCAATAGGTCAGCAATCCGCCCGCCCCAGCCAGTTGTAAACTGCTGATCTGGAATTGACGTTTGCCACTGCATGGTCTGATCCGAATGCGAATACAGCGACTGTGGCAACGGGACAAGTCCATCTACAAAGTCTTGGCGACTTGGAATTGGAAAGGCTAGCGAGCCTACATTACAAACAAAAGCTAGATCGCCGTCGCTATACATTTTGGCCATTTCAGGGCCGTTCGGGTGCACCCCCAACGTATGCGTAGTGCCGCCATGATGCTTGTCAAAAATAGCGCCAGATTGGCTAATGTCTAGGTTATGTAGACCAGACGAAATAGAGAGCTGCGCGCGACCAGTTTCGTAATCTGCACGCAGATCACTAGATGCTGCCGTTCCGCTCGGAATGATCAGATTGTTCGAGTCATTCCCACCAGACAAGAAAATGCAGATAAGCGCTTTGTAGTCGTTGACATCTTGTTGCGCCATCGCCGCGTTTGCTAAGCGCAATGGGGCGAGTTGGTTCACCATCGTGGTCAGCCCAAGACCAACCCCTGCACAAGCGGCTTGCCGAATGAATTCGCGACGCGAGAAAGTTTTGCTACTTTTTTTCATAATCTATATAACGCTCAGCTTAGTTCTGCATAATGCATTGTGGCGCAGTCGCGACCAACATAATCGCTTCACGAATTCTCGTATCACGGTTAGCTTGGGCGTTAGCGGCGGTCGTGTTGTCTAAATTGCTTAGCGCGTTGTAAATACCATCAATAAGGATTTCACGCGGATCTGTTGCCAAGTCCCCTGTTGCATATTCAACCAGCTTGCCGGTGCATAAATACACATCCAAGGCGTCTACAACAGCAGCCGTTGCAGCGCGGGCCGCAGCTGGATCTGAGAAGGCGGCATCAGCTTCGGTAATCTCGCCGTCAGCATTTGAGTCAAGTTCAGCTGTATACACGGGGTGGAGCCAAGTTTGCGTTGGCAAAATCACGTCTACTTTGTCCAGTCCATTTTGTGGACGTTGTCCAGTCACTCCGTTATTGATTGCCAACTGATAGTACGTGTTGTAAACGTTGATCACATTATTCTCAGTTGCAATCTGCATTTCAGGAGTAACTAGCCCTGCTTGGGCGACACCGCCAGCAGGTGCATAAAACGGCGTGTACCAGTTAAAGACGCTCGGTGCTAACAATGGAGACTGTCCAAACCCATCACCTGCGTTAAGCGAGTTGTCGCTCAAGAACATGATTTCAACATCAGCCGCATAAAATGCATTTTCTGTAGCAGGTAGGCCAAATACATTGAGCGTGGTGAACGGATAGGCAGCAGCCATGGTGTGCGTAACATCCAACGCCCGCATGCCGTTCACAAACCGAATCAGCGGCTCGGACAATTTGCCTTGGCCTACATCGGTGAGATCAGCTAAATTGCGCGCTTCTGGGTCCAGCAAGATCGCTTTCACAACGACGCTCAAGTCACCGTTGGTCTTGGCAAATTCTTCAGAGACCCGATGTACATACTCTGGCGATGGGTTTGATGACACCAAGCGTTGAATAAGACGATAGCTAATAAATGGTGCCGTATTGGGGTGCACCACTAACATTTCCATCGCTTGCGCTAAGTCTTCCTCGCCAGACTGACCTGCGGGAAAGTCTGTCCCCAGCACAGTCTTCGCGCCAGCGTCATGATAGCGAACATAGCCACCATGTGCCGGGTCAAGACCGTTGTCATCAAAGTTCTTCAGCGGCGTTGTGAAGTACGGATGATAGTAGTTCAGGTTGTCCTTTGAATACCCATTGAAAATGAAGATATCGTTTTCAACGATGGTGTTCGAAAGCCCACGGTCGGCTGTAGAAACGGAGTAGGCCCAACCCGTAAGCACCCGCGCTAGTTCAGCAATGTCGTCTTGCGTGTACGTGGTTTGCAAACCGCCACCAGCGTCAAGCGCAACTGTGCCATCTGGGTGCAACTCAAGCAGACCAATGGAGAATAGCTGCATGACCTCGCGGGCATAGTTTTCGTCTGGCGATGACACAACATTACCCTCGTCATCCACAACTTCTTGCTTATTGCGCAAATGGGAAAGGTAGTTTGCCATTGCTGGATGAATGGTGACATTGGTGAGCAGGTCTTCGTAACTTCCCAATGCGCCATCCTTTAGCATGTCGTAATAGCTGGCAACAATCCACGGATTAGCACGTAAGCTACCGTCGTTTTGCGACACGACCAAAATTTCGCTAAGGGCAAAGGCCATCCGTTCACGCAACTGGGCGTTGCTGTATACAGCAGCAGTGAACCATGCCGGCTCAAAGACCGCTGCCCGCCCATTGAAGTTGATATTGCCACCATTTGTCGCAGCATATTGACGAAGCTGTGCGTCTGTAAACGCCAACGTCGATGGATACCCCAGCGCAATTTGCTCGTCGATCCATTCAGAATAAGCCGCTATCCGATCGCCGCCGTGGCTTGCCACGCGCGCCGTCATGTCTGCCACAGTTTCCGGCGTTGGGCCAAACGTAGCTTGGGTCAGGAAGCGCGTAATATCACGCTGTAAATCGACGCCGGTCAGCGTTTCATAGGGTTCGCCGGGTGACGGTGCTGGTGCGTCGATGCTGCCATCTACCACCGCAAATGTGCCGCGAATTTCGCCATTTGGATAATTCCCACTATGCACATTGATGTAGAGATAGCCAGTAAACAAGGCATCTAACGTGTCTTGGCTGGTGACAAGGTGATTGGAAGCTTCAATATCCCAGCGTTTGTCATCAATTTGACCAAAGTCAACAATGTCAAACACGACTGGGCCATTTACCGGTGTTGCAACGTGAATGTGGGCTGCACTTTGGGCAGATGTTAGCGCGGTGAATGACAAGTCCAACATTGCGTAGGTTCTGTCATTCGAAAGTCGTAACTCAGCGACGCCTGTGGAGGTTGTGACAACACCATCTTCTGCAGTGAGAGTAGCTGACAGCAAAATGCTATCCACAGTAATGCCAGGCTCGCCATCCCAAATGAACAGTTGTAACGCCGCATAGGTTGGATCTAGCTCATAGCGCGTGAGGTCTGCAACTAACTCAAAGTGGAACTCTTCTGGAACCTCAATGCGCGTATCTACAACCGCTTCAATGGTAACTTCAACTTCTAACTCACCATCGGCAAATGGAATTTCGTCTCCAAGGACGGTTCCATCAGCCAATTTGAGAACGTAGTCCGCCGCAGTTGCTGAATCCTTCCCAACATCCGCAGCGCCTGTAATCTCAAATGGCAGGTCAAAGGCATCTGGCGTACCCGTGCGTGAAACGCGAATGGTGATAGTTTGTCCAGTCGACTCAATCGCTTCCGTGTTCGCCGAAACAAGCGCGACATTGAAGACGTTGTCAGTATTGGGCGGCA
>JAHDIM010000201.1:5516-7119 GCA_020630805.1 Anaerolineales bacterium | reverse complement strand
AAATTTTGTAATCCCTCCAAACCCCTGTATACTGAAGTCACAACAACGTTATGACCCTCGCCAAGAGCGCTCCTGCTGATGCCATGTCTGCGCATCACTGTCCCGTAAAGTCCAACTCTTTCCTTGACAACTAGCGATCCTGTCCGGCTGTACTGAATTAGCGTAGCAGCCATTGCGTGGGATTTTATATTTTGAAGACCCTCCAAGGAGAGGGCGATTTCGGTTGCGTTTCTTACGTCGTCTTTGGCTGTGTAACGCCGTTACACCGTAACCTCGCAACCCTGTAACTTATGTCTTTTGATTCATTTTCATTGGATGACCGCGTCATGCGGGGCATCCGAGCGGCGGGGTATGAAACACCAACGCCGATCCAAGCGCAAGCGATTCCAATTGTGCTTGAAGACCGTGATGTGCTCGGTTTAGCACAGACTGGTACTGGTAAAACGGCAGCGTTTTTGTTGCCAATCCTCAATAAATTGACAACCGGTAAGTTGCGCCAAACGCGCGCACTTATTCTGGCACCAACGCGTGAGCTCGCAGAACAGATCCACGAATCGGCGGTGCAGTTGGGTAAATTTACCCGCATCCGCAGTATGACGGCGTATGGCGGTGTGGGCAAAGGCCCGCAAATTGCGGCGCTCAAGCGCGGCACTGAAATTTTGGTGGCCTGCCCTGGACGCTTGCTCGACCTCATCGGGGAAGGCCATGTCAACTTGCGTAACCTTGATGTGCTCGTGCTCGATGAAGCCGACCAAATGTGTGACATGGGCTTTTTGCCAGATATTCGTCGCATTCTGAAGTATGTGCCGGAGCAACGCCAAACGCTGTTCTTCTCTGCCACTATGCCAGACGATATTCGCAACTTGTCTAGTGATATGTTGACTGACCCTGAAACGGTACAGATCGGCATGATTGCGCCAGCGGAAACGGTGGAACAAGCCTGGTATCCGGTGCCGCAAAAGCAGAAGAAGAATTTGTTGCTGTCATTTTTAGAATCGACGGCGACGGGTCAAGTATTGGTATTCACTCGCACGAAATATCGGGCACGCAACTTAGCGCGGGATCTAGAACGTAAAAAGTATCGGGCGGTGGCGTTGCAGGGCAACATGTCGCAGAACCAACGTCAGAAAGCGATCACTGGCTTCAAGAAAGGCAAGTTCGATATTCTCATCGCGACCGATATTGCTGCGCGCGGGATTGATATTTCCAGCGTGACGCACGTCATCAACTTTGACATGCCCAGCACAGTGGATGCCTACACCCATCGTATTGGGCGGACGGGGCGTGCTGAAGCAACCGGCGAGGCTTACACCTTTGCCAACGAAGACGATGCCGACTTGGTCTATGCAGTTGAAAAGCTGTTGGAGCGCCGTCTTGAACGGCGCGCGCTAGACGGCTTTGACTATGGTGAGTTTGATCCTGAAGGTGCGTTCCCAGAAAAGAAAAAGCCACAACGGCGTGGGGCTGGTAAAGGCAAGAACAATCGCGCGAAGCAGTCACAGTCTGGCAATAATGGGAATGGCAATGGTAGCCGGAAGCCAAATAACCGGCGCAATCAGCGCCGTTCGCGACCAAAGAACGGTAACAATAACGGCAACGGCAA
>JAHDIM010000201.1:0-5416 GCA_020630805.1 Anaerolineales bacterium | reverse complement strand
GCGCCGCAGCCGCCGTAAACCCGGCCGCCGCGCGATTGTTGGCAAAGCGTAAATCTCGTTAGGTAGGCTGAGCCTGTCGTCCGCAGGTAAGGCTTTGCCGCTAGCCGAGTGCTGCTAATAAGCAACGCCGGCCTTCGACAAGCTCAGTCCTCTCTGGTTACACTTGCTCCCCCTCACTAACCCCGCCCAATAAAGGGCATTTTCGTGGCCATAACGGTCATGAACTGCACATTGGCAGATAGCGGTAGCTCGGCCATATAGACCACTGCATTTGCAACGTCTTGTACATTCATCGTGGCTTCCGCGCGGACACTGCCGTCCGCTTGCGGCACGCCATCTGTCATGCGCTGAGTCATCTCTGTTAGCGCGTTCCCAATATCAATCTGACCACAGGCAATGTTATAGCGCCGTCCATCTAACGACGTCGATTTTGTGAGTCCGGTCATCGCGTGTTTGGTGGCGGTGTAAGGGGCGGAGTTTGGCCGTGGCGCATGCGCTGACACCGAGCCATTGTTGATGATGCGTCCGCCCTGTGGTGCTTGGGCTTTCATAATACGGATCGCGGCTTGGGTGCAGAGAAATGCACCAGTTAAGTTGACACCTACAACGGCTTGCCATTGATCAAATGTCAACTCTTCCATTGGAACTGGCGGCGCACCGATGCCGGCGTTATTGAACAGCACGTCCAAGCGACCATAGTGCTCACTCACTTGATTGAACATCGCTTCAACTGTAGTGGGATCGCTGATGTCACCCGGAACCACCATGAATTGATCAGCTAGATTTGAGGCTTGTTCGGCGGTGAATTGCAACGGCTGCTCGCGGCGTCCGTTTAGGACGACGTAATAGCCAGCTCTAGCAAGTGCTAACGCCGATGCGCGTCCAATGCCTGACCCCGCGCCGGTGACCAATGCGACTTTCTTCATGTGATGAACTCTCCCGTGTGTGATGTGTTATTCGATTGTAATAAGGATGAGGTGGGGATGGCAATGCGAGTAAAGGGTACATCGACAATGGTAGTGACATGACGCGTCATGTCACTACCATTGTATTCACACGTTGCTAGACATTCAGCAATTTGCGGGCGTCTTCAACATCTATCACGGCGGATGGCCCTCCGACGTTACCCTTTACAACTTCCAAGTCTGCATTGACTTGTTGAATGCGGTCGGCAACGGTGTCAACGTGATCTTTATGGGTGATGAAAACCATGGTGGGGCCAGTGTCAGTGGAGAAATAGACCGGCACACCTTCGGCGCGGAGGTCATTACACATGCGGAAAAGCGCGATGTTCTCTGGCTCCCAGCCGTAAATTTTGTGCCCGCGTGAAGCCGACATAGTGACACCATGCAGGCGAATCGAGTCGAGTTCAGCTAGGGCCGCGACGGTTTCCCAGTCGCCATTGCGAACGGCATCCATGCATTCAATGACATCAGCGCCGCGTAAGCGCATCCATTCTTTATAGAAGCTGGACTCTGGTGCATCGCGGTGTGCCATTTCCGTATGAAGGCCAATACGCGACGGCATTGGCACAGTGAGCAAGCGCACGTCTGCTAGCTCATTGTGTTGATCCAAGCGAATGGCGCTGCTGTCTTCGTGCGCACAGCCGGGATACGACAGCCAGAGCGCAAAGCCACCAGCGACGCTGCGGCAGGCTGACCCTGCCAGCATGCGGGCGATAGCGCTGACAAAGCGCGTGTTGTCAATGATGTCTGGGCCAAAGGCTGCGGCTAATGCGGCAGTTGCCAGCGCTGCGCCACCGGACGCGCTTGTTCCCAGACCTTTGCCAGTGATGTTGGCACGTGTGATGTTACGCGTGGTGACCTTGCAGTTGCTTGAAAAATCTCCCAATTCTCGCACGACGTTCAACATGCTTTGGACGCGCTCAAACGGACGTCCGGTGTCGCGTTCGCCATTGAAAAAGAGCATGTCTTCTTCTAATTCAGGGTCAAACTCAACAAGGGTGATGGTTTGGGCGGCATCGCTGTTGAGCGAGATGGTGGGCAGGTAGGCAATGCGGTAATCCCAGTCTGTCATCCCGTGATATTTCAGAATGCCTTGCATGGGGTAAGCGCGAGCGGCGGCAATCCCGCTTGGATTTCCAGCCGGAAGCGTTTTGGGCCAGTCTTCAATCTGCAAGTCGAGTTCAGCCAGGTGTTGGCGAATAGCGGCGTCTGCAGTTTGCATAGGCACAAGCATGTCTTGGAAGTCAGCAGGAATTATTGTCATATGTGAATTTTACCGAGAGACCGTTCGTTGTGACAAAGATTTGTATATTCGAACAAAATAGTGTATAAAATACACATAGTAAGACATCAAAACAAATCGATGGTGACACTTAGGTTAGGCTTCAGAAGAGTACAAGAATTCTGACATAGCAGCCTACCACGCGGAAACGTCACCTTCATCACAAGGAAGACGATGATGAAAAACCTCCAGAAAACCTCAAAGTTCCTGAGTCTACTGTTGCGGCACAGACCAGAAAAAGTTGGTCTCACGCTAGACGCCTTTGGCTGGGCTAGCGTTGCGGAACTGCTTCAGAAAACCAACATCACCCAAGCTGAACTCGACACCATTGTGGCGACCGACAATAAAGGGCGTTATTCATATTCTGAAGATCGTACGAAGATTCGGGCCAACCAAGGGCATTCCATCAGGGTCAATTTGGAATTGCAGCCACAGACGCCACCAGACACGTTGTATCACGGCACGGTCGACCGCTTCATGGACTCTATCCAAGCGCAGGGGTTACAGCCGCGCAATCGGCATCATGTGCATTTGAGTGCAGACCTTGCGACCGCACGCACTGTAGGAGGGCGGCGCGGGAAGCCAGTGATTTTGCGCATCGATGCAGCCACTATGCACGCAGACGGACATTGCTTTTATTGTTCAGAAAATGGCGTTTGGCTAACAGACGCTGTTCCGCCGCAGTACTTCAAACGTGAAGTGTAAGCCCCCTCATTTGAAAAACAAACCAAATACAAACCTCAAGGAATCCTAAAGCTTTAATCTTTACAACTTCTGTACACTGAGTTCAGTCGGGCTTATTGTTGCTTCTAGACGGCTTCCTACGTCTATGCATACGGATTAGCCACCCAATCCCTGTGTAAAGACACCGTGAATTTGTGACTCCCGCCCAAATGTGATACTGTGCTCTGTAGTAGTCTTGTACAAAATATAGACAGTTAGTGACTACAAGCCCCTGTTCAGGTTTCTTATTACCGCTTTGAAAATTATTTTGTAAACCTAAAATAAGAAATATTCCGCTTTAGGGAAATTAGACCAAAAGTGACAATGGTCTATAAAAAAATGAAACTGAACAAAGTCTTTACTAAAGAGCATTTGCCATTCGTTGGCTTTCGTCAAGCGGCCTCAGAGCTACTAGACAGATTGGAAAAACGGCATCCGGTTGAACAATGGATGTTGGTGAGACTGGAGTCAGGCCAAACCACAGTGCTTGATGTCCGCGGGGTAGCCCCTTTTGTTGAACCTGGCAAAGTTCGTCCTTATAAAAATACGCTCGTCAGTCTGGTGCTAGAGCATGGGTTACCACTCATGGAGTCGAACATTGCGTCAGATAGCGTGCTGCAAAAAGCGTCGGCAGTTCAACTGCACGGGGTTGCTGCGTATCTCTGTGCGCCATTGCTTTCTTCAAGGCGTGAACCCATCGGTTGGATCATTGGCCTCAGCCGTGTTTCTCGTGAAGACTTCAGCCAAGAAAATCTTAGTAACCTGATGTTATATTCGCGCGTTCTGTCTACCTTCCTAGAACATGAACTGACTGCCGTTGAAAATGCGCGCCGATTGGAACGGGCTGAAAATGAAGCCATGCGTGATGGTCTGACGCGTTTGTATAACCGCCGAGGGTGGGAACGGTTCATTGAAAAAGAAGACATTCGCGCGGGTCTGTATGGCGGCGCAACCGGTGTCATTATTGTAGATGTAGACAATCTGAAAACGGTCAATGACACGCACGGTCATGCGGCCGGCGACAAGCTTTTACAGCGCGTGGCGCGGGTCTTAGAAAAGAGCCTGCGAACGTCAGACATCATTGCCAGACTAGGTGGCGATGAGTTCGGTGTGCTTGCCATCAATGCCACCTCAGAAGAATTGAAACTATTGAGCAAGCGACTTCAGCTTGCCTTAGACAGCGCAGACCTCTCTGCCTCCGTTGGGAGTTGCCCCGGCAACTCGCGTCGTCCACTTCATCAAACCATCAACACAGCAGACGGACGTATGTATGAAAATAAGCGGCAGCGCAAGCTTGCATTGCCTAGCCTAAATTAGCCCCTCTAATTCGCTCAAAACGTAGTATGAGTATACGAGACCATAATCGTCGTTCAGACGATAAAGACGGCAATTTTTTCAACCACAACGTTAGCCGATACTTGCTCCCATTTACTGGATTTAGCCAAGTCTCAAAACAACTGGTGTACGGCATGCAGCATCGGATGCCAATGTTACAGTGGGTGCTGCTGCGGATTGAAAATGACCAAATGCAGGTGATGCGCGTTGCAGGTGATGCGCCATTTCAAACCACAAATAGCGTCACTGGATTTAGCGGTTCTTTACTGGAACAGATTGCATTAGGCCAGTCACCGACCTATATGCCAGACATTGACCCTGGTAGCGCGGTTGCGGCCCTGCCATTTATTGTTAAACATAACATTCAAGGGTATATCTCAGCGCCACTGCTCAGTTCAGGGTATGACCTGCTAGGGTTTGTCATTGGCTATCACAATGAACCGCTGGCGCTTGATGAGCACAATTTGTCACTCATCAATGTGGGGGCGCGCGTTACTGCAAAGTTCCTGCAAAATGAGCTGAAAGCCGTGGAAAATGCCCGCGAGTTAGACCGTGCAGAAGCACAAGCGCTGTGCGATGAACTCACCGAAGTCTACAATCGTTTAGGTTGGGAGCGCTTTGTGACCAGTGAAGAAATTCGCGGCCAACGCTATGCCAAGACGCTGGGCATTGTCATGCTAGACACCAACAATTTGAAAGTTATCAATGACATGTATGGACATGCCGCAGGAGACCAGATGTTGCAGACTGTGGCAGACACAGTCAAAACGACCGTGCGTCCCCAAGACGTGGTGGCTCGCATTGGTGGGGATGAGTTCGCCATTCTAGTGATTGACACAAGTGAGGATGCCCTAAGCCTCCTTGTTGATCGGCTGTTACATGCCATTGAACAAACTGGTTATTCCGTGGCAATAGGGTCTTGTATGCACCATGCCGATGTGCCGATGGAAGAGACCCTTCACATTGCAGATCAGCGGATGTATGCGCATAAGCGGCAACAAAAGTCGGAAATTTCAACCGGAATGCTGCCACGGTAACGGCAACTTTCGGCACACAATAGATTAGAAATCTCAAAAAACCGCTGTCGTTAGATAGCGGTTTTATTTTTCAA
>JAHDIM010000200.1 GCA_020630805.1 Anaerolineales bacterium | reverse complement strand
CGGAACAACCGTCATCTTCAGCTTGCAATTCGATTGCGTGACCCATGAGTTCACCGCGATCGCCAATTGCAATTTCGACACCGTATTGGCTGTCTAGACCCAAGCTTTCGTTTGGACCAGAGATGACCAATGCGCTAGCGATGCGGATTGGGTCGCCTGCAGCAACTTCCACACAGCCAATGGCATCGTCACAGGCCATTTCTTCCATGACCTCTTCTACTGCTTCTTCCACCTCTTCGACGGCTTCTTCAGCAGAGTCTGCCACTTCTTCTGCGACTTCGGCTACATCTTCAGCAACCTCTTGCACAGCTTCGTTGACAGCGTCTTGCGCTTCGCCACTACATGCAGCGAGCACAACTGCGCTCAGCACAAATGCGCTTAGCAACAAAATGAGTTTATTCAATTTCATTCGTTCTTCTCCATTTAAAAATGAACTGTAATTGATTGGAGCCTACTTTAGACAGGCAAGCCCTAGACTATATTAGGTCAGCAGCATGCATTCGGCAAGGATTTTTTTCGAATCACAGACTGAATTCTTATATTGGCAGCCTTCATTGTGCAATTACTCCACAGGCACAACGCTTTTAGACACATCGACGTTCTGACAAACCACATCAACTTAATAATTTAGGTCTCGCGGCAGGTCAACCTTTCATATTTTGCAGCACGATTGTAAAGATTATTGGTACACCGACTGTCGAAGCCGACACACAGTCTTATAATGTAAGTCCACTTATGGCTGCAAAAGAAAAACTCCAACCTATTCTGAAAACGCTCCCCACAAAACCGGGCTGCTATCTCATGAAAGATGCAACTGGCTCCATTATTTATGTTGGGAAAGCGGTGAATCTGAGGAACCGCGTGCGTTCGTATTTCCATACGTCAGCGCAACATACGGGAAAGACCCGAGAACTAGTCAAACGAATTGATGACATCGAGTGGATTGTCCAACCCAGCGAGCTAGAGGCATTGCTGTTGGAATATAACCTCATCCAAAAGCACAAGCCGCGTTACAACGTACGCTGGAAAGATGGCAAGCAATATCCCTACATCAAGGTCACTTGGGCCGATGATTTTCCGAAAGTGCATGTCTCTCGGCGCATGGTACAAGATGGATCCCGCTATTTTGGTCCATATACGAGTGCTTGGGCAGTTCACCAAACCCTCGATATTCTGCGCAAGGTCTTTCCTTACCTGACCTGTGACAGGGTCATCACCGGCCAAGACGACCGCGCCTGCTTGTACCACGACATCAAACTTTGTAATGGGCCGTGTATTGGCGCTGTTAATCGCGACGAATATCGAGAGATGATCCAAGACCTCTGCGACTTTCTGCAAGGCCGCACAGATCACATCATCAAAGACATCAAAGCGCAAATGGAAGTGGCCGCGGAGAATTTACATTTTGAGCGCGCTGCATCCTTGCGAGATCAGATGGTGGCTTTAGAACGCGTCGTTGCTAAACAACGCGTGGTAGGCAGTGACCAAACGGACTCCGATGTCATTGCATTTGCTCGCGACCGCAACGATGCTTGTGTTCAGGTCTTCTTCATCCGCGGAGGCAAGCTGATTGGCCGCAATTACTTTGTAATGGAAGGAGCCGCTGAAGAAGCAGATGATGAAGTGATGGGCGCTTTTGTCAAACAGTTCTACCGCCAAGCGACAATGGTGCCGCCTGAAGTCTTGTTACCTAACGAAATTGCGGAAGGCCAAATTATTCAAGAATGGTTGAAAGACCAACGGGGCGGCAAGAAAGTCTCATTGCACGTGCCACAACGCGGAAAGAAACGTGACTTGGTCAAAATGGCCTCTGAGAACGCGACTGAGATTTTGTCGACCTTACGCGCCCAATGGGATGCAGACTCACACAAGCAAGAAATGGCACTTGGGGAGTTACAAAAAGCCTTTAACATGGACGCACCGCCCAGCCGGATTGAGTGCTACGACGTGTCAAATACGCAGGGAACAAATTCCTATGCTAGCATGGTCGTCTTTCATCAGGGGACGCCGTCTAAGAAAGATTATCGGCGGTTCAAGATCAAAACAATTGTGGGGCCAGATGACTTTGGCAGCATGCGTGAAGCCCTAACGCGCCGCTTCAAACGCTGGCAAGATGCCTTAGCAAAACGAGACAATTTAGGCCCCGGTGAAAAGATTGATGAATCCTTTGCGCGCCTGCCAGAGCTTCTCATTGTGGATGGAGGTAAAGGCCAACTGGGCGTTGCAATTGAAGTCTTAAAGGAATTCCACTTGCAAGACCGGATTGTGTTGACTGGCTTAGCCAAGCAGCATGAAGAACTTTACATTCCAAACCATAAGCGCCCAATTGTGCTGCCACGCCGCTCGCAGGGCTTGTTTATGGTCCAGCGTATTCGGGATGAAGCCCATCGCTTTGCACTCGCTGCACACCGCAAAGAACGGACAAAGACGGGGCTTGCGTCTCAGCTCGACGGAATTCCAGGCATTGGCCCCTCCCGCCGCAAGTCACTGCTTAAGCGCTTTGGCTCCATTGATGGCATTCGTAATGCCACAATGACAGAGTTGCAGCAGGTACCAGGCATGAATAAGAAGGCGGCGGCTTCTATTAAGGAACATTTGTAAAAAACTTTCTATGACGCAAGCACAAGGCGGGGGTCTTCTCAAGACCTATGTATATGAAGAGACCCCCGCCTTGTAAACGAGAGGACGACCCGACCCTATGACCCATTACTACATTGAAGCATTCAAAACCATCCAGCTTAGCGCCTACCGCTTTGGCGAATCGCCTTACGCGCATCACTACACTACCGATGAAACCGTGCATGGCATGTACTGCAATCGGTTTTACCCATTGAAGCTGAATGACGCCGAAGATCCGGTCCCAATGTATTGGAAGCTTCGTAACGACGTGCTCCTTTACGATGTCCCCGAAAAGCCGTTGGAAATCATCGGACCCGATGCTGGCAAATTACTCGACAAAGTCCTAACCTGCAAAGCCTCTACATTGAAGGTCGGTCGTGCCCGCTATGGCATTGCCTGTCGCGAAGACGGCACCGTGCTGATGGACGGCGTCCTAATGCGGCTTGAAAAAGAACGTTTTTGGTATGTCAAAGCCAATGGGGAATTCCTGACGTGGTTACAAGCCAATGGCTTAGGCATGGATGTCACCGTGCGTGATCCAAATTCGCGCGTAATCCAAATTCAAGGTCCTAATGCATTGAAGGTCTTAGACGCCGCTATGGAAGGCGACTTATCTCCCGACTTCAAGTATTTCCACTGCGGGATGTTCAATCTTGGTGGACAGCTACATTGGGTATCACGCACTGGCTGGACCGGCGAAGCTGGGGTTGAAATTTACGCCAACAGTGGCCCAGAGCCAACAGACCATGACGTACTTTGGCAGCACCTCATGCAATGCGGCGAACCATTTGGCATGACGTTTAGCAGCGCCTCCTCTATGGGCATCCGTCGGGTGGAAGCTGGCATTCTGGACAACGGGAGTGATATTGAGCCGGACCTGACTCCATTTGGGGCAGGACTAGGTCAGTTTGTCAATTTCAAGAAAGACAGCTTTATTGGCAAAGCAGCGTTGGAAAACGCCGATCGAACGAAGCTGCTCTTTGGCCTTACCTGTGCAGATCAAACGCCCGCGACTGGAATGCAAGTCCTGCAAGATGGCATGGTGGTCGGCCACATCACCATTGGGACGTGGTCACCAACCTTAGATATTGGCATTGGCTATGTGCGTTTCTTTGAACCAAGCGTGTCCGGCGACTGGTTAGGTCAGACGGTGCAATTGCAAGACGCTTCTGGGCAGCTTCATCTAAGTAAGGTGGTCGATTTACCGTTCTTTGATCACGAAAAGCAGATCCCACGTAAAGCGTTTACAAAGCATAGTGCATAATCGTGCAATGGTAGTGACATGATGCATCATGTCACTACCATTGTGATTTCCTTACCATTGCGCCCCTGTGTAGTGCCACCCCGCGGGGTGGCACTACACAGGGGAATTGATACCTATTACAGCTGCGTTACAAATAGGCTTTGCCCTGTTCAGACCTAGCACATCTGATTACAATACTTTAGTGACATTGTCGCTGTAGACTGCATGTCTGTTCACACGCACATGCGCCGCACCTCACAATAAATAGGAGACTAATTATGAATAAAGCAAAACTCTTTACTTTGGTTGCTGCATTGTTAGCAACCATGGCGCTGACTGCCTGTGGCGGCAGCGGTGATCCTGATATCACTTTGGTTGAAAATCCTTGGCCTGCTTCAGAGCTCAATGTTGCTGTCGCAAAGATCATTATTGAACAAGAACTTGGCAATGCCGTTGAAATTGTTGCACTTGACGAAAATGCCCAATGGGATGCAATTGCAGCTGGCGATGTAGACGCGAGTCTCGAAGTCTGGCCTGGTGGTCATGGCGAACGGATTGCAGAATACATTGGTGAACTCGGCACCGTTGAAGACGGTGGCAAACTGGGTCCACTCGGGGAAATTGGCTGGTACGTTCCTACCTACGTTGTAGAGGCTAACCCTGCCTTGGCAACTTGGGAAGGCTACATGGACGCCGCTGCCGACTTTGCCACCGCAGAAACTGGTGACAATGGCCGCTTCTTGGGTGCAGATCCAAGCTGGTACCAATATGATGAAGCTATCATCAGTAACCTTGGGTTGCCATTCCAAGTCGTTTGGGCTGGCTCTGAAGAAGCAATGCTCGCTGAAGTCGATACCGCATACTCACGCGAAGAACCAATTCTGTTCTACTTCTACTCACCGCACGCTATTTTCAGCAAGTTTGATCTGACCCGTGTTGCACTGCCTGCTTACACAGACGACTGCTACGCTGATGAAGCAGCCATCGCTTGTGACTATCCAAACGATGAACTGATGAAGATCCTCAACGCCGACTTGGCGGAAAAGGATGCTGATGTGCACGCATTCCTCAAGAACTTCAACTACGGTGGTGAAGCGCAAGTTGAAATGCTCGCCTCACTTGATGGCGGCATGTCTGTTGAAGAAGCAGCCCAAGCTTGGGTAGACAACAACGAAGGCGTCTGGCGCGCTTGGTTGCCATAAGCCTTTTAGCTAAGACTTACGCCTCTATCTGAGGCAATTTAGTGGTGCGTAGTGCGTAGCAATCATTGCGCGTTACGCACCGCTTTTTGATTAAGAATGCAAACGTCAAATACAACGCATTTTCAAACTAATTACTGATCGGCTGATGGCTGATGACCTCAATGCCGCAGCTTATGCAAAATATTGCAGTCATCACCGCGTTAGCTTTTAACACATCAGCTATCAGCCGATCAGTGGTTTATCCCACATCTAGATTTCAAAGCAAGTATCTCTACGGCATCTATCCTCATGAAAATTGTTTGTCAAAACGTCTGGAAAGTATTCGGGCCGACCCCTGAACGCATCGTGGCGCAAGTCACGCCAGAAATGAGCCGCGCCCAAATTCAAGCGGATACCGGTCATGTTGTTGCCGTCCGTGATGTGTCACTCAGTGTGGCTGAGGGTGAGATTTTCTGTGTGATGGGGCTGTCTGGGAGCGGGAAGTCAACGCTCATTCGCTGTCTGACGCGCCTAATCGAGCCTTCGCATGGCAAGATTCTAATCAACGGCATAGATGTCACCGCGATGGATGCCACAACGCTCCGCGATTTACGCCGTAATGACATCAGTATGGTGTTCCAGCGCTTTGCGCTGTTTCCACACCGCCGCGTGATTGAAAATGTCGCCTTTGGTCTAGAAGTCCGCGGGATGGATCAGGCCAAGCGCGAAGAAATTGCGCTCGATGTCTTGCAGATGGTCGGTCTCAACGGCTGGGAATACCACTATCCACACGAGCTGAGTGGCGGAATGCAGCAACGCGTTGGCCTCGCCCGCGCCCTGGCTGTCGATCCAGAAGTGCTGCTCTGCGATGAACCGTTTAGCGCCCTCGATCCACTCATCCGGCGCGAGATGCAAGATGAACTGCTCCGCCTGCAAAAAACGCTGGACAAAACCATCGTCTTTATCACTCACGACTTTCTCGAATCGCTCAAAATTGGCGACCGCATTGCCATTATGAAAGACGGCGAAATTGTCCAAATCGGCACGCCAGAAGAAATTGTTGCCAATCCCGTCAATGACTATGTGCGTGAATTCACCAAAGACGTGCCGCGCGAAAAAGTCCTGACCGCCAGCGCAATTATGCGGCCTTACTCTGGAACGCTTAGCGCCCAAACCGTTGCCGCGACAACCACCTTAGAAAAGCTGATCCCAATTGCAGCCAACCATGACCAGCCCATTACGGTCATAGCAGATGACACCCCAGTAGGCGAAGTCGACCGTGTGTCAGTGATGATGGCGCTCGCCGAGGGTGCCTAATGATGACCACCCGTCAACCCACTTGGCAGCGGTGGTTGGTGCCGCTGGTCTTACTCACGCTCATCATTGCTGCGATTCTGTTTGTCTCTGGCAATTTTCCTGAGGCTTGGAATTTAGGTCTGCGCGACACGCTCAACGACGCCAAACGCTGGATTGTGGTCAACCGCAAAACGCACTGGATGTTCTTGTTCTTTTTTGAGCCGCTCAGCGCCGTCTTAGATTTCATCATCCGCCGTGTAGAAGAATTATTACTCTGGCTGCCGTGGACCGTCATCATTGCCGGCATTGTCTTGCTCGCTAACCGCATTTCAGGATTACGGCTGGCCTTGCTCAGCGGCGCATGTCTCATGCTGATGGGCCTGTTTGGCCTGTGGGATGAGAGCATGGCCACTATGTCACTGATGGTGATTGCCGTCTTACTTTCACTACTCATTGGCATTCCATTGGGGATCTGGTCTGCCCGTAATAACCGCGTAGAAGCCGTTTTACGTCCCGTCCTCGATGCCATGCAGACGATGCCCGCGTTTGTGTATCTCATTCCGGTGCTGCTCTTCTTTGGCGTTGCGCGTGTCCCAAGCGTCATCGCAACGATTGTGTATGCCATTCCACCTGTTATTCGCTTGACCAGCTTAGGCATTCGCAACGTCTCACCCGACGCACTTGAAGCAGCCCAAGCCTTCGGCACAACCGACCGACAGCTGCTGCGCAAAGTCCAAATTCCAATGGCAATGCCGTCCATTCTGACCGGCGTCAATCAATCCATCATGATGGCACTCAG
>JAHDIM010000199.1 GCA_020630805.1 Anaerolineales bacterium | reverse complement strand
CGAGTTACGAAGGTTTTTTGAGCCAAGACTCGTAACAATGCTTGTCAAAAGAAAAACGCAAGTAGATAACCACACAGCCCGATGAGCGCAATCAGCGGGTGTCGCCAAGTGCCTGGTTTAGACTTCGGCATTACAGCAAGCGCAGCGATGGTGAGCAACAGAAAGGCATTCCAAGTAAATAGCGTGGCAAGCGCGGCAGCCCAAAAGACGATGAAATACAGCACATGGTGCCAAACACCAAAGTGCATCTGTCGCGTTTGCGCCAGAACGCCAATGATCAAATTGACCCCATAAAGCCCAAACCCGATTCCGAACCAAGGCACTGTACTAGCAATCGCTGCCACGGGAATCAGTATAGCAAGATGCCACCAAGGCGGCTGGTTTGCGCGTTGGATAGTTTGTTGGTTTGTTAGTAGACTCTCAGTTGTAGACATACGCACTAATCAACTATCCAGCTTACCCACTAACTAACTAACCAACTCACTCCCTCATCCCCATGCAAACACGACAACTTGGCACAACAGATATGCACGTTTCCCGACTCGGCCTAGGGCTGTCCGAAATCGGATATCGTTTGACGATGGAACAGGAAGATCGCGCTAGCCGCGTCTTGAACAGCGCGCTCGACGGCGGCATCAATTTCCTGGACACGTCTGCGTGTTATTCCATTAGCGAAGAATTGATTGGTCGCAGCGTCTCGCATCGACGGGATGCGTTTTTCTTGGCGACCAAGTTTGGTCACGTCGCTGGCGATTGGCAGGGCGAAGACTGGACGCGCGAAACGTTGCGTCACAGCATCGACCGCAGTCTGAAGCGACTAAAGACCGACTATGTGGATTTGCTACAGATGCACTCGCCGGGATTAGAGGTCTTACAGCGCGGCGATGCAATTGAAGAATTGCAAGCAGCGCAGCAAGCGGGGAAAGTCCGCTACATCGGCCTCAGTGATGACAACGAAGCTGCGCATTGGGGTGTCGAGAGTGGTATTTTCAGCACACTCCAAACTAGCTTCAACATGGTGGATCAGCAAGCGCACACCACGAGGTTACTTGAAAAAGCACAGGCTGCGGGGATGGGCGTCATCACCAAGCGCCCAATTGCAAATGCGGCGTGGGGCGCAACGGCAAGCCCCAGTGACTACGCGGCGCAATATTTTGCGCGGGCTACAGAAATGCGGTCGAGTGCCTCCATTGCCAGCATTGATCTCAATCGTATCCTCCTAGCAATGGGCTTTACCTTTGCCCATGAAGCAGTCGATGTGGCGATTATTGGAACGCAAAATCCAGCAAATGTAAAAGCCAATATTGAAATGGTTGCATCGCAGTTACCAATTGCGTCAGAAATTGTGGATGCACTCCATGCACGCTTTGCTGAAGTTGGGCAGGATTGGGTGCAGCTCAGGTAGAGAACAATTAACGGCTAAACTGCTGAATAATTAATTGCTAATGTCCATGTTCAAAATCAATCGCCACACAGAAGGCATAGACTTTGGATTTACACATATCCTTAACTCTGACAGGCATTAACCATTCAACAGTTACCAATTTAGCAATTAATTATTGCCTCCCCCTTTAAACCAAAACGGGCGCCTCAATTGAGACGCCCGTTTTTAATATTAAACTAAATTTGATTTAGCGGTAGCTACCACCGCCGCCACGATTTGGACGATTTTCGCGAGGGCGTGCGATATTGACTTTCAAGTTACGACCACCCATGCTATAGCCATTGAAACGGCTGACAGCTTCGTTGGCTTCATCGCCGCTGCTCATTTCGACAAACCCAAAACCGCGTGAACGGCCCGTGTCCCGATCGGTCATGACGGTTGCGTCAATAACTTCCCCAACTTGTTCAAACAAGGCTTGCAATTCTTCTTTATTCGTTGAAAATGGGAGGTTCCCAACATAACACCTTGAATTTTGATTAGACATTCTTTTTCCTATTTAGCTCGGTCTTTGGCCAAACTACGCAATGTGTGTTGCCACACTAAACTGAACATGGGGACTGCTTTTAACGGACAACACCCATCGACGCGACGAAAAGCGCCACCCTCATGATAGCACTCTTCTGGAAATTCGCCGCGTTCGGGTTTGGTTAGGGATTGTTCGCGTATATTCGAAAGTGGTTTGAATGTGGCGTTCGTCAGAGAAATTGCTGCGGTATGCGCGTTAAAACAATCAAATGACGCGCTTCAAAAACAAATACCGGATTGAATCCACCCGCTTTCAAGACCGTGACTATGGCAATGCTGGGTTTTACTATGTCACCATTTGCACCCACGACCGAATTCATCACTTTGGAGAAATTCTCGCTGGCAAAATGCAGCACTCACTCGCGGGAAAGATCGTCGTCGAAGAATGGCATCGCGCAGTAGATATACGCCCCAATGTTCAGATGGATGAATGGATTGTCATGCCAAACCATCTGCATCTCGTCGTCAACATTCTTTACAAAATTGATGGTCAATCGCGTCCAGCGCCAGCCAAAGACAACATCACCGCAAATGCCAGCAAAAAATGGCATGGCGTTACACTTGGTTCCATCATCGGGCAATTCAAACGCGCCTGCACCATTCGCATCAAAACCGCCGGATATGATGATTTTCGCTGGCAACCCCGCTTCTACGAACGCGTCTTGCACACCCCGCGTCAAATTCACATCGCCCGCAGATACACCATCAACAATCCAATGAACTGGCGCAAAGACCGCAACAACCCACCCAATTTATACATGTAACCAGGTAGAGGCGCGCCTTCCAGGCCGCCTCGGCGTTCCGACATGACCGTGTGCGCCAACACGCCAAACGGCAAAGCCAATGGCGTTTTACAAATTGATGAATTGGAATGTGTGACGGCGTGGGGTGTTGCCGTCAATCCGAATGTGGGGAGAAATGTTTCGGGGTCGCCGAGGCGCGATTGAATCGCGCCTCTACCTGTGTCGGACAACCAACCCAACCCAATCGCCGCTGGGGATGGTTTCAATCAATTGCATGCCTTGGGCTTCGAACGCCTCAGCAACCATACCTGCTTGTTCAGCAAGAATACCCGCTAACAACAGCGTGCCATCAGGCTTGACGGTCTTCGCTAAGCCCCCCGCAAACATCCCGATGATGATTTTGGCAAGAATGTTGACCACAACGACATCGTAAGGCTTGCGGTCTAAGACAATTTCCAAAGACCCTTCAGCCACTTCAATCGCCTCTACAACGCCGTTGCGTGCACCGTTCTCAGCAGTGGCTTCGACGGATTCAGGTTCAATATCACAGGCAAAAATCTCACCTGCACCCAGCTTCGCAGCGGCAATCGCGAGAATACCGCTACCACAGCCAATGTCGGCGACGGTATCACCGGCGTGGAGGTACTTTTCAAGCGCCCCTAAACACAACTGCGTGGAAGGGTGGGTTCCAGTTCCAAATGCTTGCCCTGGTTCAATGAGAATCGGAATGTCGCCATCTTCTAAGTCTGGCGCTTCCCATGCTGGCACAATCATCAATTTTTCACCGACACGCAGGGGCTTGTAATGCTGCTTCCACAGGTCCACCCAGTTGGTTTCGGTAATGGGCGTATAGGTTGGCGCGGGCAAGTGTAGCCCTGCATCCCGCGCGATCATGCCCAGTGGCCAGAGGGCGCGTTCGACGTCAGACTTAGTTTGCTCCAGATGCTCATCAAACGGCACAAAGGCCCGCACCCGAACATCGCCTTGCAATGGATGCGGCACATCTTTCACTTCCGGATGAAAGTTTGGATCGCGGATCGGTTCAGCCGGCTCAATAATCACGCCCTGATGCGCAAAAGGTTCAAGCGCGGTGGCAACTGGTTCCGCCATTTCGCCAGAGATAATGAGTTGAATTTCGAGCCAAGAATCGGACATAAGGTGTAAAGGTGTGAGGTAATGAAATAGTGCGTACTGCGTAGTTCGTGGCAAAAAGATATTCAGTTGCACTGTCTTCTGAACACCCTAAGGAGACGCACTACCCATTCGACTTGGCTCAGGGCAAGCGCAATACGCACTAATAAATTTGCTAAGTGTATAAACCGCTAGTTAAAAATATCCCTAATTGCCTCAAAGAACCCTTTTTCTTCAGGCTCATGCGGGCGCGCTTCTTCGTCGAGAGTCTCGGCTAGGGAGCGGAGGATTTCTTTTTGGTCGTTGGTAAGTGTCTTTGGCACAGTGACGTTGACCACCACGAGTTGATCACCTAAACGGTCGTTGTTACGCACATTCGGCACGCCTTTGTGACGCAGTTTGATGATGGAGCCCGGTTGAGTGCCCGGCGCAATGGTGACGTCTTCATCGCCATGCATAGTTGGGACAGTCACCTTGGTTCCTAACGCAGCTTGCACCATATTGACATCAAATTCAAGGATGACGTCGAGTTCGTTGCGACGGAAGTATTTGTGCGGTTTCACATCCACCAACACAAACAGATTTCCGGCGGGACCACCGTTGCTGCCAGCTTCCCCTTCACCCGCCAAACGAATTTGGTTACCGGTATCAATTCCGGCTGGGATTTTGACGTTCAAAGTCCGGGTTTGACGCACACGGCCATCGCCGCGACAGCGCATACACGGGGAAGGAATACTTTCGCCCGTCCCCTGACAGGTGTGACAGGTTTGGGTTTGTACCATCGCGCCCAGAATGGTTTGGCGGGTGGTGCGCACTTGGCCGTTACCATTACAGGTCGTACAGCGCACCGGAGATGTCCCCGGCTCAGCACGCTGTCCATGACAGCGGTCGCAGTTTTCAACACGCTCCACCTTGATATCTTTCGACGTGCCGTGTACGGCCTCCTCAAAGCTAATTGAAAGTTCGTGACCGACATCGCGACCCTTGCGCGGTCGGCGTGGATTGCGACCACCACCGCCACCAAAACCACCGCCAAAGAATTGCTCAAAGATGTCATCTAGACCAAAGCCTGTGAAATCCATCCCGCCCATACCGCCAGCACCTTGGCCTTCAAGACCAGCGTGACCGTAGCGATCATAGATCTGCTTTTTCTGCGAGTCGCTCAGGACCGCATAGGCTTCGTTCAGTTCTTTGAATTCATCCTCGGCATTCGGACTCGAATTCACATCCGGATGCAGCCGCTTGGCCGCTTTCCGAAATGCAGACTTCATTTCCTTTTCGGTCGCTTCACGCGAAACGCCGAGGACTTCGTAATAGTCTCGTTTTGACATGGAGAAATAATGCGTAATTCGTAATGCGCAAAAGGGTGCTCCAACCCCAAAGGCTCGGAACACCCCTCAATTACGCATTACACGTTACGAATTCGTAATTTATGCTTCGGTAAAGTCACCATCAATGATGTCTTCATCATCGGCTGGACCGGCATCACCGGCTGCATCATCGCTAGCGGTTGCGCCTGCATCTGCGCCGCCTTGGTAGGCTGCGGTGCTCAGTTGGGTAACAGCGTCGTACAGTTCTTGCGTTGACGTCTTGATGGCATCATTGTCAGTGCCTTCAAGCGTTGCACGCACCGCTGCAATCTTGTCGGTAACGGTTTGCTTCATGGCAGCGTCACCGTTTTCAGCGAGGTCGGTCAACGCACGTTCAGCTGAGTAGACTGCACTTTCGGCGGCGTTGCGAACTTCGACGCCTTCTTTGCGGGCATCGTCTTCAGCTTTGTACTTTTCAGCTTCGGCCGTCATGCGATCGATTTCATCATCGCTCAGACCAGAGGATGGATGAATGGTGATGTTCTGCGTGCGGTTGGTTGCCTTATCGGTCGCACTTACGTTCAAAATCCCGTCAGCGTCAATATCAAAGGCCACTTCGATTTGTGGCACGCCGCGTGGGGCAGGTGGAATACCATCCAAAATGAACTTGCCCAGCGTCTTGTTGTCAGCCGCCATTGGGCGTTCCCCTTGCACCACGTTGATTTCAACTGAGGTTTGGCTGTCAGCTGCGGTTGAGAAGACTTGGGCTTTCTTGGTAGGAATGGTCGTGTTGCGTTCGATGAGCGCGGTTGCGACACCACCCAAGGTTTCAATGCTCAAGGTCAATGGGGTGACATCCAACAAGAGAACGTCTTTCACGTCGCCACCCAAGACACCAGCTTGAATTGCAGCACCAACGCCCACAACTTCATCTGGATTCACACCCTTGTGTGGTTCCTTCCCGAACAACTTGCGAACGGCTTCTTGAACCGCTGGCATGCGGGTCATCCCACCAACCAACACGACTTGATCAATATCAGCAGCGGTCAGTTTCGCGTCATCCAGAGCGGCCTTCATTGGGGCCAGAGAGCGGTCGACCAATGGGGCGACCATGCGTTCAAATTCAGAGCGGCTCAAGGTGTAGTTGAGGTGCTTTGGACCAGAAGCGTCAGCGGTAATAAACGGCAAGTTGACTTCCGTTTGCATCACAGTTGAAAGTTCAATCTTCGCTTTTTCAGCGGCTTCACGCAGACGTTGCAGCGCTTGGCGATCGTTACGCAGGTCAATGCCTTCTTCTTGCTTGAACTTGTCAGCCAACCATTCGATTACAGTTTGGTCAAAGTCGTCACCACCAAGGTGGGTGTCACCATTGGTTGCGCGCACTTCGAAGACGCCATCGCCAACGTCCAAAATTGAGATATCGAACGTGCCACCACCAAGGTCGTAGACCGCAATGGTTTCGTCATCGTTCTTGTCGAGACCGTAAGCCAAAGAAGATGCAGTTGGTTCGTTGATGATGCGCAGCACTTCCAAGCCTGCAATGCGGCCAGCGTCTTTCGTCGCTTGGCGTTGGGCGTCGTTGAAGTAAGCCGGAACGGTAATTACCGCTTGCGTGACCGCTTCACCAAGATAGGCTTCAGCATCGGCCTTGAGCTTGGCAAGGATCATTGCTGAGACTTCTTGTGGTGAGTAGTCTTTGTCGCCCATGTGCACCAGCACATCACCATTGGAGGCGGCTGAGACTTTGTAAGCGGTAAATTTCAACGCGCGTTGCACTTCAGGATCGCTAAACTTGCGGCCCATGAAACGCTTCACGGAGTAAATGGTATTGTCTGGATTCGTGACCGCTTGGCGTCGGGCGACTTGGCCCACCAAACGTTCGTTAGTTTTGGTGTTCAAGGCCACCACAGATGGCACCGTGCGCCCACCTTCTGATGATGGGATTACGGTAGGCTCCCCACCTTCCATCACTGCGACCACAGAGTTGGTCGTTCCTAAGT
>JAHDIM010000009.1:13667-39069 GCA_020630805.1 Anaerolineales bacterium | reverse complement strand
AAGCATTGGAAGACGCGGCAGAGAAAATCGAAACTGGTCCACTCAAAGAGCTACCGCCTCCTGCTGAGACCATCACTGCCGATCAATAACATGTCAACACCAAAATACATTATTGATATTCAAGTTGCTGTTGAAACGCCGCTTGCCGAAGCATTGTTAGTCGACACCTTGACTGCAATCGCAACAGCCACGCTAACGCATCAAGACGCTCAACGTGGCGCTGAACTGTGCTTAGTCATTTCAGACAATGCCACTGTGCATCAGCTAAACCGTGACTACGCTGGCAAAGACAAACCCACAGACGTGCTTTCATTTGTAAGCGAAGCAGGGTTTCCCGGCCAAGGTGGCTACTTGGGCGACATCATCATTTCGATTGAAATGGCAGCCAAAAACGCAACGGAAAACGGGCATGCATTGTTGGCAGAGCTTCAGTTACTCACTGTTCATGGGTGTCTACATCTCATGGGACACGATCATGGTGACCCAGAGGAAAAAGCCGAAATGTGGGCAGCGCAAGCAGAAGTCCTCGCTGAAGCCGAAATACAAGTAAATTTGCCTGCTTAGTCACTTTTTACAACCGAAAAATTTGCGCAAATGACAATCAATGTCTATCCTTAGCCCATGCGCAAAACCTCCCGCCTTGCTATCACAATTGCTAGCATTTCTCTGATTGCTGGCCTGCTATTGTTCCTCTCGCGATATGTGTTTCTTGATCGATTCACCTTTGGCGAGCTACTCGCCGACCTTTACACGGGAGCAGGCATTATTGTTACAGCTGTTGCCTTGGCAATGCTGCTATCTGAATTGCGTATCAGTCAGGTTCGGAGCAAGCAAATTCCGGATGACATCTTAGATCGTATTCGGAGCAAGAACCCAGGTGTTGCCAGTGCTACTATGGATGCGCTTGCACAGAAAAACAGCAAAGGCACATCCCCGTTGACCAACGGAATATTGCAAGACGCCGCGCTCAGTTACGCAAATTTATCTGGCGCAAACTTATCCGAAGCAGATATGAGTGGCGTGTATCTTTCAAAGTCAGACCTTACCGATGCAAATTTGAGCAAGTCAAAGCTCAATCGCGCGGTGATGCAAGGTGTCAGTTTGCGACGCGCCTATCTCAGTCAAGCGAATATGATTGGCTGTGACCTGACGAGTGCTGACTTCACAGACGCAAACCTGATGGGGGCTAATCTGGCAAACGCGCGATTAGTGGATGCGGTACTTCACGACGCGGTACTAATCAACGCAAATTTGACCAACGCCGACCTCAATAGCGCTGACTTACTAAGCGCAGATTTGAAACAAGCAAATCTTTCGCATGCTGACCTACGCAATGCCAATCTGCGTGATGCCGATTTGGAAAACGCAATTTTAGATGGCATCAAACACAACTCTGAAACGCAATGGCCGCTCTACTTTGAAGTACCAGATGCACTTGCATAAGCTCACAAATGAAATTTTCAGTTCAACAAGGGAATATTACGACAGTCAGTGCAGACGCCATCATCGTCAATTTGTTTGACGAAGTTGTTAAGCCATCCGGCGCAACTGGTGCCGTGGACGTAGCGCTAAATAGTCAGATCAGCGATCTCATCAGCAGTGGTGATGTTTCAGGCAAGCTAGGCAAAACTACAGTCTTATATCCAGCATCTGGCGCAATTGCAGCGAAACGCGTGATCATTGTTGGTCTGGGCTCTGCCTTAGATTTTGATCTACAGGCTATTCGTCGCGCCACCGCCGCTAGCGTTGCCCGCGCCCGTGAGCTAGGCTGCAAAACTGTTGCATCCATTGTGCACGGTGCTGGTATTGGCAATCTAGACGCCCAAAGCGCCGCCGAAGCGTTGGCCGAAGGCGCGTTGTTAGGTGAATATCAGGCGGACTTACACAAGTCCGCGCGGCGTTCGAATAACATCGAGGCTGTAGAAATTGTTGAATTTGACAGCCAAAAGCTTGCAGCAATTGACGCTGGCATTGCCGCAGGTGTAGCGCAAGGCGTTGCGACGAATAAGACACGCGACTTAGTCAATCAGCCGCCCAATATCTGTACGCCCAGCTATCTTGCTGCGCAAGCCCAAGCATTAGCAGACAACAGCAATCTCTCGCTTGAAATTCTTGACGCTGCGGATCTTGAAGCCGAAAAGATGGGGGCCTTTCTTGGCGTCACCCAAGGCAGCGCTGAGCCGCCAAAGCTCATCATCTTGAGACACACGCCAGAAAACGTTGACACCGATGCCAAACCGATTGTGTTGGTTGGAAAAGGCATCACATTTGATACCGGTGGCTATACGATGAAAACCGGCGCAGGCATGTTGACGATGAAAAGCGACATGGGTGGCGCTGCAGCAGTATTTGGCGCAATGCAAGCCATTGATGCCCTCGCGCTGAATATACCGGTCATTGGTCTGATCCCAACCTGTGAAAATATGATCAGCGGGCACAGTTACCGACCGTCTGACGTGCTGACCGCCGCAAACGGCAAGACGATTGAAATTATCAGCACTGACGCTGAAGGCAGACTAATCCTTGCAGATACACTGGTATACGCACAACGTCTGAAGCCAAAAGTGGTCATTGATTTGGCAACGCTGACCGGCGCCGCAATGGTCGCGCTCGGGCAAGGACAAGCTGCTGCTCTGTTTACAGCAGATAAGCAAACCCTGCAAAATCTAAACGACGCCGCTGAAGAAAGCGGTGAACGCATTTGGCATATGCCGCTCTATCCTGAATATAGTGACTATATGCGCCGCAGCCCCGTCGCAGACCTGCGCAACAGTCCCAATGATCGCTACGGCGGCGTTGGCACCTCAGCCGCATTTCTAAAAGAATTTGTGGGCGATATGACGTGGGCGCACATCGATATTGCGTCAGTAGCATGGCTACCAAGCGGTAAAGCTGTGAAGCCACTAGGACCCTCTGGCGCAACCGGCTACGGCGTGCGTTTACTCACCAAATATATCCGCAACCTCATTTGAGCTTTGACCCAATATACAGACCTCGCACTTGAGCAATTCGCTCGGCCAACCGCTGTCGAAGTTGATCTTGGCAATCTAACGCACAATTTCAACGCCATTCGCGCCAAAATTGGCACAGCAAAACTGATGGCAACCATCAAGGCCAATGCCTACGGGCATGGGTTAATACCAGTTGCGCATCATCTAGAACGCTTGGGGGCCGACTATTTCTGTGTTGCCCTAATAGAAGAAGGCATTGAACTCCGCAAAGCAGGCATCACCACGCCGATTCTGATCTTTGGCGGTCTAACCATGGCCCAAATTCCACTCTACTTGGAATATGACCTTGCCATCACAGCGCCGTCTTTGGAAAAGCTTGCGCACATTAATAACGTCGCCCAAGAAATGGGTACGATTGCCAAAGTGCATCTGAATATCGACACGGGCATGGCACGCATCGGTATTCGCTGGCAGAATGCGCACAAACTGTTTGCATTGGCACAAACGTGTTCGCACGTCCGAATTGAAGGCGTTTACAGCCACTTCGCCAATTCTGACGTGTCTGACCTCAGCTCTGCCTATGAGCAGCTTGAGAACTTCAAACGCGCGTTAGCGTTTTTCCAAGATAACAATCTCAAAACACCCATGCGACACATTGCCAACTCCGGCGGTGTGCTGCAAATGCCAGACGCTTATCTTGACGCTGTCCGCCCCGGTATTGCGCTATTTGGCATTTATCCCGCTGATGAATGCGTCCAGAGCATTCCCCTTAAACCTGTCATGGCGTTGCGCTCGCACGTCGTGTATTTCAAAGTCATTGCAGCAGGAACGCCCGTGAGCTACGGACATACATGGACAGCGCCCCAACAAACGCGCATTGTGACTCTGCCAGTTGGCTATGGTGACGGATATCCCCGTGCACTCTCTAACAAAGGAGAAGTTCTTATTCGCGGCAAGCGCTACCAAATTGCAGGTCGCGTTTGTATGGATCAAGTCATGATTGATATCGGTTGGGACGAAGCCTACAATGGCGACACGGTCACCCTCATCGGTGAAGACGGTGAAAATCAGATCACCATTGAAGAACTGAGTGAATGGGCAAATACCAATCCCTACGAAATTCTAACGACCTTCAATACACGGATTCCACGCCTCTATATCCACGCTGACTGAGTTCCGTCTAAAACTACCGAAAAGCGGCTCTTTTTCGCGTTAATTCAAACATAATACAAAGCCTAAACAAACTCTTAATTAATCTGCAATACTTTGCGGGGTATCGTTTGGGTAGGGAAATCTGTACTGTTTGACATGGCTTTTTTTGCCATCAAATGGCCTCAAATTTGCAACGCAATAGACGAGCTTGCAAAAGTTTGAGAATGGTATACTGACGAAATGGTTAGGCAAAATGGCGGGGATGATGCACCGTCAAATCGCAGCTTGTGGCTTCAACTAGGCTTAGTCGCCATGGTTGGAGTCAACATGCTTTTAATAGGTGGTTTAGCAATTCTGAGCTGGCAAGTATTCAGCCCAGAAGAAGACGCAACCGCCAACCTTCCAGAAGGGTCTATTGCCGATCCTGCTCCTATTTTCCCGACCGCAACCCTCCGCAAAGAAAGCTTTGAAGCCGAAGTGATTATTGCGACGGCTGAAATTGGCATTAAGACCGCCACCCCGACGCCTATCAACTATAGTGACGCTGAAGCCGTTCTCTCTGAAATCAATATTCAAGTTGCTGAAGTGGTGACGGAAGGGCCACCGCCCACACCGCTCAGCAATCCATTTGATTTGGGTGGCTCCATAGCCATTGAACTACGCCGCAACGGCTATGCCAACATTTGGGCGTTAGCGCCCGGCAACACTGGCCTAACACGCCTGACAGCCGGCAACTGGGAAGACCGCGACCCTGCTTGGTCACCTGATGGCAGCATGCTGGCCTTTGCCTCTAACCGTGCAGGGAGTTGGGACATTTATGTCCTTTCACTCAACACCGGCATTGTCTCCCAAGTCACCAACTTGCCAGGGTACGAAGCGCATCCATCGTGGAGCCCAGACGGAGTCTGGCTCACGTTCGAAGCCTATTCTGAAGACAATTTAGATATCTATCTCGTCCAAGCGAATGGTTCGCAGTTGACCCGCGTTACGACGAACAGAGCAGTCGACTTTGCGCCCCACTGGTCACCAGACGGTCGCGAGATTGCGTTTGTCTCGTATCGGGCAGATGATCGCCCCGAGCTGTATATTCGTGATTTGAATGTGGCAGATGAAGGTAACGGCACGCAACGCATTACGCAAAGCACAGACGTTGTACCCGATTCACCGCGCTGGAGCCCAGA
This sequence comes from Anaerolineales bacterium, assembly GCA_020630805.1. Classification (GTDB taxonomy): domain Bacteria; phylum Chloroflexota; class Anaerolineae; order Anaerolineales; family UBA6668; genus JAHDIM01. Next base: position 33,785 of record JAHDIM010000009.1, on the reverse strand, counting down.
CGGTTCAAGCTTGATGTTTGTGGATCTGGCGTCACCGCTGCAATTTGTTTACACCATCGATCCAAACAATCCGACTGCGGCCCCACAAAATGTCGCGACTGGCGAATTCCCAGCGTGGACCCCAGACGGCACCGGCCTGATTGCATCGCTCAATCAAGCGGGCCGCCAATTCCTAGCCACCACAGCCATTCAAGCCTCTGGCGTCGCACCGATCACAATCCCAATTGAAGGCACTGTGAAAGGCATCGACTGGATGGACACTGGCATTCCAGTGTCGCTCAAAGGCTCCATTGCAGACGCCCAAAGTTTCCAAGACGCGCCTCATTGGCAAGAGATTATTTCAGCGTCACCAGCTTCTGGTAACACGCCTTATCGATTAGTATCCATCGATCAGCTCAATACGCTGGATCCACGTCTTAGCGACCGCGTTGATGACTCTTTCAACGCCCTCCGTATTCGCTTATTCAATGAAGTGGGTTGGGATGTCCTTGGGCAACTTGATAACGCCTTCATTGATTACGACGCAGCACTTGAACCTGGCGAACCGCGCGAATCATGGAACAAGGCTGGCCGCGCAATCGATCTGGTGCAAGCGGCTTACGACGACAATCGGATTTACGTCACCCGCGAAAACGAAAGTACGCAAACCTTCTGGCGCGTGTGGATCAAGGTCGAAGAAGACCCAAATATCAACTTAGGCGAACCGTTACGGCATCAACCGTGGGACTTCACGTCGCGCTACTTAGGCGATCCAATTGCCTACGACAACGGCGGTGTCTTCGCGCAGCCGCCAGATGGCTATTACATTGATTTCACGCAATTGGCCGAAGACTATGGCTGGCAACGCGTTGCGGCCCTAGACAACTGGCGCACGTTTTATCCCGGCATTCGTTACTGGCGCTTTGAGCATCGGTCCAGCTTGAGTTGGGATGCGGCCATCGCTGAAATTTATGATGATAACTTCGAGGTACTGCCAACAGTAGAGGTTGCAGTTCAAGTCGTGGCACCTACCTTGCAAGCTATACCTACAATCGTGCAACCGACGGCGACGAATACCGCGACGCCGGTTCCGACTGCGACATTTACACCGACGCCAACATTGACACCAACGCTGACGCCGACCCCAACGCTTACCCCAACTGTAGTGGTAACGCGTCTGGGCCGCTCTGAAGCACCTTAGTATTTATTTTCGTAGATGTACAAACGCTTTATAACAACCCTCTTGGGCGCGCTTCTTATCGGTACGGTTTTGACACTAGCGCTCATGCCAAATAACACGCCTGTAGACGTTGCCACAGAGAATGGCGACGGCATTGGCGGCGCGCTCTTTGATGAAAAGAGTGACGCTTGGCAGACCATCCCAACCTATACGCCAGTGCCAACCTTAGACTGGGCACCGCCTCCCATGGCAATTCCAGTCTCAATTCGCCCTGAAGATCACTACTGGCTGACCCGTCCTATTCCATCAGATCAGGTTACGTGGCCGCACCCTTACTACCGCTATGGCAACACATACTTTGGCCAAATGCGCGTGCACTCTGGGGTGGACCTCAAAGCCAAAACTGGCACGCCGGTTAGCTCAGCTGGGGATGGTGAAGTCGTTTTTGCGGGCTGGGGGTTGTATGACGAAGCTCGCGGACGCAACGATCCTTACGGTCTCGCAATTGCCATCAAGCATGACTTTGGCTACCGCGGACGTGATGTGTATACGGTCTATGCCCACTTGTCTGAAAGCTATGTTGAAGTTGGTGACAAAGTCAGTCAAAAAGAACTGATCGCTTTGTCTGGGAATACTGGCAACAGCAGCGGCCCACACTTGCACTTTGAAGTGCGCGTCGGTCGTAATGACTTTTACTCAAGCCGCAATCCAGAACTGTGGATGGCCCCTCTCACAGGCTATGGCTCCATTGCCGGCCGCGTGATTGATGAGCAAGGCAACTACATTAACGACGTCAAGTTCAGCATCAACAGCAAAGATCGTGATCAGGACTGGCTGATGTGGACGTACAGTAAAAACGTCGTCAACCGCGACAATCTTTATCAAGAGAACTTCATCTTGAGCGACCTGCCAGCAGGCGAGTATGAAGTTGTTGTGCGGCTCAGAGGGCAAACCTACACGGCTGACCTAGACGTGTATCCAGGCCAGACAACGTTTACGGTCATTCAACAAGGCGGACCAAGAGCATTGACCACGGCCGAGCCAAGGTCGAATAATCGGTCTGTTTTGGCGAATAACTAGAGCATGTCACGAGACGGGTTCCTTACGACCCTTCGGTCGTCTTGAGGAACCCGTCTCGTATTTAAGCCTCTTTACAATACGTATCAAACCACCCCAACATCCGCTCTAGACGATCAATCCGATGTTTCGGCTTCCCTGACCGTGACAGTTCATGCCCTTCTTCAGGGTAACGCACCATTTCTACTGGCACTCCTTTGCGCCGCAATTTGATATACAACGCTTCAGCCTCTGAGATTGGCACGCGGAAATCATTTTCAGCGTGAATAATCAGCGTTGGGGTGTCGATGTTATTGCTGTAAGCAATTGGCGTATGTTGCCAGAGTTTTTCTTCATCATCTGCAAACATCTCTGCTTCAAAGGCGTATTCGACGAGTTCTGGAATATCAGTCGTACCCATAAATGCGCCGAGTTGATAGACCCCACGCTGCGTGACTGCCGCTGCAAAGCGATTATCATGTCCAATGGTCCAGACGGTCATATAGCCGCCGTATGAGCCACCGGTCACTGCCATCCGGTCAGTATCAATAAATCCACGCTCAGTAACTAAGTCCACCCCGGCCAAAATATCTGTCAGTGCTGGTGCACCCCAGTTGTGATGAATGGCTTGCATGTGCGCCTCACCATAGCCATCTGACCCACGCGGATTGCAGTAAAACACGACATAGCCTGCATTGGCGTGCATTTGCCACTCGTGCCACATGGCATGGGCGGCTGAGCTCCACATCACGTGCGGACCACCATGAATATTCAACGCCAGCGGATATTTTTGGCTCGCATCAAAATCTGGTGGATACACGATCCAGCCTTGGACTTGGTTACCGTCTGGGCTGGTATACCAAACCTCTTCCGTCTGGCCGACACTTACGTCTGCTAACAAACTGTCGTGGAACGTCGTCACGCGCTCTATACCAGCGTCAGTAACAATCGACAATTCTGTAGGATGCGTATTGGTCCGGTTAGCTGTGACCAGACCAACATCAGAATGCTGCGCCATCGCTAAGATCAGCTGCGCTTTGTCATAAAAGACTTCTCTCAGCGCCCCACTTTCGGGCGCAACATTGAAAATTCGCGATGCCCCGTGATCATCGACTCGAATCAAGAGTTCACCATTATTGTTCCAGTGCAATTCAGCACAGGTACGATCTAACTCTGCAGTCACGACAGTTTGGGTGTCATTTTCAACATCCATCAGGATGACATGCTGCGTGCGGCCAATTGGCAAGTCAGTTGGAATGCCAATCGTCGCCATATATTTGCCGTCTGGCGACACTTTGGCTTGCGCATAATGCCACTCTTGATTGCCAATCAGCTTGAAATTACCAGACTGCATATCAATCTTGATCGGTTGACCGCCTAGAAACAACGAATCTTTGACGCTTTCACGCTGGGTAATGGCATACAACCCAGTGCCGTCGCTCGTCATGGACAAGCGTGAGTAGTGCTGTTCGCCGTTGGTAATGCGGCGCGGCACACCCGCAGCTTGCGTTTGCGCATCAAAGCCAACTTCATAGACGTGCATGTGGCGACCGTCCATAAAGCTCGTGCCCGAGCGGTATGGAAAAGTATTCACCACGCGAGGATCAATATTTTCCTTATCCTCAAACTTCCATTTTTCAAACGCAATTTTGAGCGCACGCTTTTCTGTCGGCCAAATGTCACCGTCATCTTCTAACTCTCGTTCAGCGGCATTGACCCGGCTCACAAACACAAACCCTGCGCTATCTGGCCGCCACAGGAATTCAGTCACCCCAGTCACACGCCGCGTGATTTGACGCGCTTCGCCGCCCGAAACTGGCATCACACACAACTGTGGCGCCTGCCAAGGCTCACCATAGCGCGTAGTGATGAACGCCAACCATTCGCCGTCTGGACTGAACTTTGGTGACGTATCCTGATGTGGCGCACCAGCACTAAAGGCTCTAGATTTCCAGCCGTCGTTCGTTTTCGAGGCTAACCAGATTGTGCGGTTGTAGGCATCGAAGTCAGCATCTGCCATGCCGCGCACAAATGCGATGTGATTACCGTCTGGGCTAACGGTCGGGGTCTCTACGAGATTGATGTTGTAAACGTCTTCAGCAGTTATTGGGCGTGTCATAGTTGTAAAAAATCGCACTCATTCGACGGAATCGTCATCTTGAGCAGGTTTGAATGACCATATTAGGTAATCAAGGCATCGCCTGCGAAAGATCTCTTTAATACCTGCGCATACATTTTCAACACTTGGTATCAAAGAGATTTCTCACGACGAACCACTTGAGCAGCACTTTGCGAACGCAAACGCGTAGCGACAAGCCTTACCTGCGGACGAAATGACGAATCCTCACAGTTCTTAAAACAAAAGTCAGCGCATTTATAGCGCTGACTTTGATCTTACCGTTTGTTCTTGGCTTTGCCCAGCAGTCGGGCGGCTATTCTTCGACGTCTTGAAAATCCCGCAGCAGTTTCCAGCCGTAGATGCCTGATTTATGGCCATCGCCCCAGATCAACCGGGCGGCATAATTGCCGACAAGCTCAATATGATTGAGATCGTCCGACGTCATTGGCTTGAGCGTAAAGATATCAAGCGAATTCATCGGAGCATCGAGCGCCTTTTCACGTTCGTCACGACACGTTGCACAAGGGCAGCGTTCCCGCAACACTTTCCAAGACGTCGATTGTTCATTGCCGTCTGTCCAGACGACATTCAGAGTTTTTGCTTTCTTATCAAGCTGAATTTTAGTTGGTCGCATAAATTATCGGAGCGCTTCCAAGAAGTTTTCTACAGCCCAGCCCTCGCGGGTTTCATCTGCTTGCGCAGTCAATTTCCACCAATTGAACCCATCTGCTTCAATTGGACCTTCTTGGACAAAGAAGACTTCATTATCAATAGCTAAATAGATAGTTTCCGTGTTCAGACCCGGTCCAGAACGGAACCGAAGCCCATCGCCATCGGTATTGGTGACCTTCACAAGTTCACCAATCACAATTGAACCAGTGGTTGGTGGTGGTGGCAAGGTTGGCGTTGGGCCTTCAGTCGGCTCTTGAATAACAAACGCGGTTGGTGACGGCACAGGAGTGACGACATTTTCCACAGTTTCCACCACAACGACAACTGTCGGGGTTGGCACGACTGCAACCGTTGTCCGAGATGCCAACGTATATGCCCACACTGAAGAACATAGAATTACAAAAAATGACGCCACGAGCAAGAGCATCCAAATTGGAACTGCAAACGATCGATTGTTTTGCGGCACTTGTGGCGGTTGTTGTTGATATGTCATACGGGCAATAGTCTCCTTATCTGCGGTACCTAAGTTTACCGACTCCTCAGCCAATTTAGCAAACGATCACGTTCCCAGGTATTGATCACTTGATCTGGTTCAAGCCAACCACGACGAGCAGTAGCAACACCATAATGCGTTTCGCCAAGCTGATCTGGCGCATGCGCGTCAGTGTTGATTGAAATCGGTATGCCCATTTCGACAGCGCGACGGACGTACACGTCACTCAAATCTAGTCGTCTAGGATTAGCATTGATTTCAAGCGCCACACCGCTTTCCTTCGCGGCTGCGAAAATCGCATCCATATCCAGGTCTGCCCCTTCTCTTTCAGGGATCAGACGCCCGGTGGGATGCCCAATCATATCCACATGAGGATTGCGAATTGCGTTGAGCAGACGCTCTGTAATCGTTTTACGATCTTGTCGCAAGCTGACATGCAAACTCGCGATGACGATGTCTAATTCCGCCATGACGTCATCTGGGAAGTCCAATGTACCATCGGCGCGGATTTCCATTTCCACGCCTTGCAAGATCGTAAACGCACCAACACCTAATTCGGCATCTAGCTCGGCTTGCACGGCATCAATTTCTTCTCGTTGGCGTTTGAGCGCATCTGCATCTACACCTTGGGTGATGCCTAAGCCATAGCTGTGATCTGTGACGGCATAGTGCGTCATGCCAAGCGCGTGGGCCCGCAACGCCATTTCTTTAATAGAAGCTTTACCATCACTCCAAGTGCTGTGCGTATGCAGATCACTCTTCAGTTGGATTGTTTGCAACTGTGTTGGCAACGCTTTTGCCACAGCAGCTTGAACTTCGCCACGGTCTTCCCGAAGTTCAGGTGGCACCCAAGCAAGTCCTAATTTTTCGTAAAGCGCCTCTTCCGTTGCAAAATGCAGCGGATTACCACCGTCAGTCGGCGTTAGTGCATGCTCGGAAAGAGAATAGCCTTGATCTAAAGCCAACTCTCGTAACTTGACATTGTGATGTTGGGAGCCAGTTGCATATTGCAGTGCAGTCCCGAATTTCTCTGGCGGATGTACCCACACTTGGGCACGCATTCCATTCCGAAATTCAACGCTTGCTTTTGTTTCACCCTTCCCTAAAATGCGATCGACTTCAGGTAACGTGGTGAAGGTGTCCATCACAATCTCAGAGTTGGAGGCCGCCACCAGAATATCTATATCGCCAACGGTTTCGCGCATCCGGCGTAAGCTACCGGCCGCCTCAGCCCGTTCGACTCCCTCAACAGCGCGAAGCGTGTCTAGTAGGCCTTGCGCAATTGGCCAAGCGTTGCCCAGCGGTACGCGGCCACTCCGGCGAGAAAGCGATTCGATGCCAGCTAAAATTTTGGCTTCAGACTTTGCGCCCATCTTCGGAAGATCACGCAGCTTTTCTTGCTCTGCAGCGGCTTTCAGTTCAGCTAAGTTAGTGACGCCCAGCTCTTGCCAAAACAGCTTGATCTTCTTCGGACCGAGATCCGGCACATCCATCAATTCATTGAGCGATGCAGGTACTTCGGCCGTTAGTTTCGTCAAGAACGTCATTTCACCGGTAGAAAGTAGTTCATCTAGCTTTTGCGCAATGGCTTTCCCAACACCGGGGATATCATTGAGATTTCCTTCGGCCCAAATGTCGCGCACATCGCGCCCTAACCCTTCAATACCTTCCGCAGCTTTTCGATACGCCAAGATTTTGTAGATCACTTCGCCCTTAATTTGAAGTAAGTTGGCGATAAGCGTTAGCGTGGCAATAATTTCACGATTTGTCATATATAAATTATATCGGTCAGTTGGCAAACTTAACAAAAAAAGACCGTACTTTCGCACGGTCTTTGTAAGAGTTGTTTTATTCAACAGCTCGCTACTCTGAGCGCTCAGAGAATAGCTGCGTTGCATACCAACATGTACCGCCATAGTTTGGACAGCTATCATCAAATGTGATCCCGACCCCGGAGAAGTCATAGCTACACGTCAGCAAGTTATCGCGGTGACTTGGACTATTCATCCATTCCCGTACCGCGACTTCAGCTAAGCGATTGAGCGGAAGCGCCCCAGAAGCCACAAACAAGTTTTCACCCGTCGAACCGTACGCACTGATATTCAGATACGTTGGAAAGGCCAGCGTAGACGTGCCTGGGAAATAGTGCGAGAAGTAATCTCGATTGGCCATGTCATCACTACGTTGTTGCGCTGCCCAAGCTAAACCACCACTATAGGTGAGGTTGGCTTCGCTACCACATGACCCATTCCGTTGCGCAATAATGCGGGTAATGATGTCCGCTTCAACGGCTTCAACAGCACTAGGTGTTGAAGTTGGGGCCGGCGTATTGGTCGGTGGCGGCGTATTTGTTGGGAACGGTGTATTCGTCGGTGCTGCCGTGTTGGTTGGAGTCGGCGTTCGTGACGGTGTTGGCGTTCGGGTTGGCGTATTGGTCGGTGCCGGCGTAAATGTGGCCGTTGCAGTACTTGTTGGCAACGGTGTATTTGTCGCAGTAGGCGTCCGAGTTGGTGTTGGTGTTCGCGTTGGCGTATTGGTTGGGCCAGGCGTAAACGTCGGTGTTTGCGTTGCCGTTGGCAACGGTGTATTCGTCGGCGGCGGCGTAAATGTAGGCGTTGGAGTCCGCGTTGGCGTAAAGGTCGCAGTTGGCGTGCTGTCTGCTTGCGCAACGGCGGCTTGCGCCTCTGGTTGCGGTGTTTCCGTCGGCGTTGGGGTAAATGTAAAGGTTGGCGTTGGGGTAAACGTCAAGGTTGGCACTGCTGTTGGCTCTTCAGCTGGCGGTTCTTCTTCAACAATTGCCTCTTCAGCAGATTCTTCAGTTGCTGCCGCTACACCACTGCCTTCACCCTGTTGGGCACCTTCAGCACCTGCATCTGCGCCGGTAGTACCATCTGTTTGAGTTTGGTCGGCCCCTGCGGTCTCACCAGCGTCTGCGACAGCTTGTGCTTCGGCTTGTCCATCAGATGTTGATTCAGTCGCGATATCAGCCTCAGTACCAGTCTCGGTGTCTGCAACTTGATCTGCTGCCTCTGAGATTGCGGTTGTGCCCTCAGAGACCAAGTCTCCTACAGCGCCAAGGTCAGATCCAACGTCTGCCGTTGTAGTTTGACCGTCTTCTAGCGTTGCATCCCGATTGACATCTTCTAGGGCATCAACGTCTGCGGTTTGTAAGTCTCGTACTTCCGTGTCACCTGCAGCAATATCACCGCTGGCGTCTTCACCCGTAGATGGAATAAACTCTTGGGCTTCTGCCGTTGCTTGAAAAGCAGCAATCTGATCGCCTTCCGTTGATGTTGGGCTGTTCAGGCGGAATAAGAATCCAGCACCACCGGCGACTACTACAACCATGGCAAGGGTTGCAGCTAAAACTGCGGCACGGGCCCCAAAGCGACCAAATACGCCAGCCGGTTTGCGCTTGCGTTCTTCGGTTTGCTTCTTGACTGGGCGACCAATTTTCTCGCCGACCGGTACTTTCCCAGACTCAGTAACTTCGACTGGAATAAATACAGGCTCTGGCGCTGTACGTTGGTTTGGTTTTACGCGGGCTGGGGCTAGCAGTTCTTCTTCAAGATCAAGAACACCGTCGCCATCCGTGTCACTAATTGACTCGGTCAGCTCTTGCAGAATTTGCAGTTCTTCGGTGAGCCCTGGGATCTTCAATCCTTCATCCAATGGCGCGACAGAGACAGGTGTATCTACAATGTCTGCAATCGGTTGGATCTCAGGCAACGGCTCAAGTTCCGCTTCCAACTCTGCGGTGGATGGGCGTTCCAACAAGATGTCTTCAACTGGCAACTCAATGGGCACAGCGCCACTGAGGGCTGACATCATCTCAGCTAGCGTTTCAAAACGGCCAGCCTTGGAGAAACTAAGCGCTACTTTTAGCGCGTGCGCAATTTCTTGCGGAATATTTGGTTCGAAATCCTTGATATTCGGAACTGGTTGGGTGTACATCAACTCAAACAGTTCGTCAGGATTACTCGCTTCGTAGGGTGGGCGACCAGAGAGCAAGTGGAACACCACTGCGGCTAATGCATAGACATCACTTTGCCATGATACATCCGTACTGCGGGTGTTTAGCTGTTCTGGAGCGAGATATGTGGGAGTGCTCAGACGAATGCCTGACACCATGAAGGTTTGTGCGGCTGCTTCAAGGAGCGGAGCCATCCCAACGTCAGCAAGTTTTGCAGAGCCATCATCTGTGATCAGAATATTGGATGGCTTTAGGTTTTGGTGCACAACGCCAACTTGGTGTAAGTAGTTGAGCGCTGGGCCAATCTGCTGAAGAATTTGGCGAACTTCTGAAACTGAAAAGCGCCGCCCAAGATTCAGTTCATCTTGGAGGCTACCAAAAGGGGCAAAATCACGCGCAATATAAATTTGACCACGACTTTGCCCAACCTTGTGTAGTTGTAGCAAACGCCCGTGATTCAACGGTAATAGGTCACGCTTTGCAACCAAACGCAGGTATTGCAGCAAGCCATCGACTTCTGCAAAATCCTGCGCTAATACTTTAAGCGCGATTGCTGGATCTGACTTCTTTGCGCGCGCTTTATAGACCGTGCCAACCCCTGTTGCGGTGATTTCTTCCTCAACAGTGTATGACGCGAACTTTTCGCCCGGTTGAAGCGTTTCGCCATATTCTGGTAAATACTTTTTCTTACTTTCAGTCACATTACACCCAGTTACTTGCAAAACGACAATGTTTCTGTCGCTGATTACAAGTCGATTGTCTTCTGAATTTCTGATGAAACTGCTGACAACTTCACTCTATTCTCAATTTACAGCGCCTTGCTGCACCCTTTTACGCGCACTTCAACTATATACGAAGACGCATGTAATCAGATTAGCCCAGACCAAGGTCATGGCAGGTATAGGCTTTGTTGAGATAGCCTTTAGGAAAGATTGAGAGGGAATTGTTCTTGCAACGGCAAAGATAAAGTGCAAGAACTACGCCCAAAATTCGCATTATTGTTCGAATTTTGGGTATAAATTCAGCATAAAAATTTACAGTAAAGACTAGGGCAGGCTCGGCGCATTTACCGTGTAAATCTGTGTCACAAGTGTACAGGTGTCATACATGACAGTTGACCCATTTTCAAGCAAGAATTTGCAGTTGTCACTTTCTAAAAGGTCTACCCCGACATGTTGCCAATAACAGCTTTCAATATTGCTTCGCTGTTGCGGTCCCGCAAGCCACGCATCAAACGTGATTGTGGCTAAATTCATGGGGTCATGATAACCGTCGATCAAGAGTAAATTTTCAGTGCCAATCACAAACTCGCCCTCGTTGTTGGCAAAGTCAGGGTTTTCACCGCCAAACAAGAACGCATTGCCGTCTGACACCGCAACTAACGCCGACTCCACCATCAGCATGTTGTCGTTAGCAAGGATGTCCGTTTGCGCCCAATACCCACGCGAGAGCATGTCGATGTTACGTAAACTTGCAGCGCGACCCAAAACACTTTGCATTGACAAGGCACTGTCTGCACCACAAATAGATTGACGATGAGCATCAATCTTAGCCGTCAGGGCCTCGATAAATATCGTGTCTGATGACCCTGTAATTGGAATTGCAACTGGTGTGGCTGCATCGTCTGGTTTGAGGTCAGGTTTGGCCCCAACAACCATTTTGGCGCTTTCACCCAGCGAAAATTCGGGAGCCGTTTCAAGTTCAGTTTCGGACGGAGGGCTAATCGCTTCCATTTCCATTGCTGAGATCTGCGGCCCGTGATCCGCAATGACTGGAGTTGTCGACGGGTCAAACGCCTCTGATGATGGCATTGCCCAGTTTCGAGTCGGGACAATACTCCACAACGCTACAATTGCAATCAGGATTAGACAAACAATGCTAATTGAGGCAAATAGCGGATGCCTATACAGCGGCAAGGCCACCTCAATTTCTTTTGATGCTGCGGGCACTCCGCGAATGGACAAAGAGTCAACAGGCGTTGGTCGCGACACAGGCGTCAACGTCTTTGCCGTAACACTCCCCGTCTGATGCACGTCTGGTTGCGTCAATGGTGCGCTCTCTAGCGTTGGAAAGCTAATTGGAGCTAGGCCTTCGGCAACAGGCTCAAGGTCCGTAACGTCTATTTCTTCCGTGACTTTCCCATCGCGGACCGCCTCAACAAACCGTTGATACTGAAGCGTTGCCGTTTCACGCTTTGGAATTGGCTGATACTCTTGCACTGACTTTGTCAGTTCAGCTTCTAACAGCGCCCACATTTCAGTGTCAGACACTGTTGGTTCAGACACAGGGGTCTGTGCGAGGTCAACCGCAGCGCCAACTGGTGCCACTTCCATCTTTTCTGCGTCAGTGTCATCACGCGGCAACACCATTTCGTTAAGCGAAAGGGTAATTGGAACGGCTTCGGTGACTTCTGCTGTCCATTCTGCAATCGAATCAAAGCGCCCTGCTCTGGAAAAGCTAAGCGCAACTTCAATTGACTTCGCTAGGTCATCTGGCACATCAATATTTAAAGATTGTACGGAGGGCACAGTGCTAATAAATTGTGCTTCAAATAATTCAGTGTTTGTTGTTGCCGAAAACGGAGGCGTTCCTGTCAACAGCGTATAAGTTACGCTGCCAAGCGAATAAATATCGCTTTGGGTACCAGGATGCTTGTCTTTCAACTGTTCTGGCGACGCATAAATCGATTGTAAATGCACTGCATCTGGCACAAGCGCCCGTACGGCAATGTCAAGAATTGGCGTAAGCCCTGCATCCACCAGAAATGGATCTCCGGTTTCATCCATCATAATGTTAGATGGCTTCAAATTCAGATGTGGCACCCCTTTTTCATGCATGTGGCGCAGCGTCGGCAGTATTTTTTGCAACAGTGTTTTGACATTTAAAGCACTAAAAGACCCAAACTGATCTAGATGATCTTGGGCGCTGTGGCCTTTGATATAAGGCCGCGCAATGAAAATATTGCCATCTTGTTGACCAACGCGAAGGAGTGGCAGGATGTTACGATGCTGCATCGGGATGTAGTCCTGACGCGCAATTCGTTTTAGGTAACTATAGAGTTCAGGGATTTGCGTGAATGCAGGCGCCAAAACCTTCAGCCAAACATCTCGTTTCTCACGCACATCATAAGCAATGTACGCATTGAAGTAAGCGGACTGTGACGCATGCTGCTTAATCCGGTAACGCCCAAAGCGCGCCTCGGATGGAAGCAATTCATCTAAAGAGGGGAACACGAAAGATTTACCTACATGGTTCTCGAACATCTTGACCTACCGCGAATGCTCAAACTTTACCTAAACTAACCTACCTTCTGAGTGTAGCGCACTGAGATGTCAGTAAAAGTAAGTTTTACTTGAGACGTCAGCAAATTAATTAAGATGACAATGTCAAAAGCGCAGCAACCTTTCGGTAAAATAGAGACATGTTATTAAGCAACCCACTTTGGAACGACGCACTAGCCACTGTGATTACGCTTTCCCTCGCAGTTGGGTGGCTACGATTAATAGATGCATTAGCTGCACGAAAGCTTTTAGTGGAGACCCTGAGCCGCAAATTGGTTCACATTGGCACTGGACCATTGTTTGTCTTGTGTTGGGTTCTTTTCAGTGACCTAGACACGGCACGCTATTGGGCTGCCGTTGTTCCAGGGTTGATTACCATACAATTCTTACTTGTCGGTTTAGGCATTCTCGATGATCCCGACGCGGTAAAGGCGCTAAGCCGGTCCGGAGATAGAAGAGAAATTCTGAGAGGGCCGCTTATCTACGGAATTGCATTTATTTTGGCGACAATTATTTGGTGGCGAACCGCGCCAATTGGCATGGCAGCATTAATGCTGCTGTGCGGTGGCGATGGCTTTGCAGATGTCATTGGCCGCAACTGGGGCACGACAAAGCTACCCATCAACCAAGCGAAAAGCTGGGCAGGGTCTGCCGCAATGCTCGTTGCAGGATTCATCTTTGCGTTTATATATGTCCTTGCGTTCAATAATTGGGGATATTTCTCACCACCCTATACAACGAACACCATATTGACAGGCACTGTCTTATTAGCAGTGGTCGGCGCAGTTGTTGAGGCGTTGCCATTTGGCGACTTGGACAACTTAACCGTCACAATTGCAGCCATTGTTGTCGGCCTGCTTGTATTTTGATTGCGTTACGCCCATCGCAAAATTACAGCATGCTATAATCGCGCGGCTTTTTCGCCTTTATTAATATGACTGAAGAGACTGAAGAAAAAACACCTGACGAACCGACTCTAGAAGCCAAAATTGAGAGCTTATTGTTCGTCGCGGATGGCCCTACCCCCATTTCTGTATTAGCAGAAACACTGGAGGTCAAGCCGCGTCAGGTTAAAAAGGCAATTGCTAATCTTGAGAAACAATATGAAGCTGGCGGATTACGCCTGCAACATTTAAAAAAAGAGCAGGTGCAAATGACAACCGCCCCAGAAAACGCGGGGCTTGTCGAACTCTTCTTAGGTTTAGATAGCAAATCCAAGCTGAGTAAAGCGGCTTTAGAAGCGCTGGCAATTATTGCCTATCAGCAGCCGCTTTCACGCCCACAAATTGATGCCGTGCGCGGGGTCAATTCTGATTATGTGATCAAACGCTTGCACACCGCTGGGCTTATTGAAGAGGTTGGCCGCGCTGAAACGCCAGGACGTCCAATTCTGTACGGCACCACAGCAACATTTTTACAAGAATTTGGGCTAAATGCCTTAGAACAACTTCCACCGCTAGATATTTCTACCTTTGCTGCCAATGCCGAAGCAACCGAAGCAACCGAAGCAACCGAAGCAACCGAAGCAGAATATGATAGCGCAACAGAAGAAACACCAACTGCCGACGCAAGCGTAATCAGTTCAGAGACTGAAGCTGATAACACACCTGCCGAAGATGCTCCCCAACTTCCATTGTCGGGGTCAGGCTGGGCACCTGTAAAACCGCCTGAATCAAATGACAGCTGAAAGATTACAAAAAATACTGGCCCAAGCCGGCTACGGCTCGCGTCGCTCCTGCGAAGAAATCGTCAAAAATGGACGTATTCGCGTCAATGACAAAGTTGCTAAGCTTGGTGACAAGGCAGATCCGACCAAAGATCGCATCACGATTGACTTCAAGCCGATCCAGCAGCCAGAACAATATACTTATGTCATGATCCACAAACCACGTGGCGTTGTGTCATCGCTCGATAGTCAAGGCGACCGCCCGAACATTCGCGAACTCATTCCCATGATCCCCGGTCGACTTTACCCCGTCGGTCGTTTAGACATGGAAAGCGAAGGTCTTATTCTCATGACCAACGACGGCGAAGTGACCAATTGGCTCACGCACCCCCGTTACGGGCATGACAAAGAATATGAAGTCCTAGTCTCTGGCTATCCAGATGCAAAGCACCTCTCGACCTGGCGGCGCGGCGTTGTCTTGGAAGATGGCTATCGCACTGCGCCAGCGAAGGTGCAATTTATGCGCAAAGGTGCATCTGGTACTTGGCTGCGCGTCATCATGAAAGAAGGTCAAAAGCATCAGATCCGGCGCATTGGAGAGCTCTTAGGTATTCCAGTCAAACGCATTATTCGCAAGCGTTTAGGGCCATTAAAGCTTGCCGGCCTCCAGCTTAACCAATGGCGCCACTTGACCGACAAAGAAATTGAGCAAATCAAGCAGCCACGCACCGCAAACCAGCGCGGCGGCGGTCGTCGTCGCCGATAGTCGGTGCGCGCACCTATGGAATCTTCTATCTCTAGAATTGCAATCGACGGCCCAGCATCATCGGGCAAGTCTACTGTTGGGCATCGGCTAGCCATTGCGCTGGATTATCTCTACTTTGACACTGGCGTGTTGTATCGCGCAGTGACATGGGGGGCCTTGCAACATGGCGTTGATACAAATGATACCGAGGCCGCGCTAGACGTTGCCAAAGTGCTTTCAATTGAAGTCGTGCCTTCAGACTACGACGATGGCCGCAAAAATACAGTTCTTGTCGACGGCACAGATGCAACGTGGGAATTGCACACCCCAAACGTCGATGCTAATGTGTCTGGTATTGCCCGTAATGCCGCCATTCGCAGGTTACTCATTGACACCCAACGCGACATTGGCGCAGCTGGCAGAGTCGTAATGATTGGCCGCGACATTGGCACAGTTGTTTTGCCAGATGCAGACATCAAGTTTTATGTCACAGCCAGTGCAGAAGAACGCGCCAATCGGCGTTATGCCGAGCATCAGCGTAATGGTGTGGAAAGCGATTACGCTGAAATTTTGGCAAGTATCAAAGCGCGTGATCACGCAGACATGAATCGCGAAGTTGCCCCGCTTGTCGCAGCCGATGATGCGTACATCATTGACACCAGTGATATTGGCATTGCAGAAGTAGTTGCTGAAATGCAACGCCTGATTGCAAAGCAGCATGACAACAGCCACACCTAAACCATACGATCACGCTGCCTTAGAGCCAATGCGCAATCGCTTGCGCTGGATGATCGACAATATTGCTTGGCGCTGGTTGGCAAAAATCGATTCGATCAATGGAATCGAAAATCTCCCCAAAGATGGCCCCGCCATCATCATGATCAACCACATCGCGTTTATCGACCCAATTGTGGTGCTGGGAAATCTGCCCCGCAACATTATCCCGATGGCAAAGCGCGAAGTCTACGACTATCCAGTTTGGGGAATCTTTCCGAAGCTATGGGAAGTCATTCCTGTGGATCGGGATGGGTTGGATCTGAATGCGCTCAAACAAGCGCTAACTGTGCTGAAATCTGGTGAGATCATTTTGGTCGCACCTGAAGGCACTCGGCACCCCGCGTTGCAAGAAGTTCAAGAAGGTTTTGCTTGGCTTGCACTCAAAGCTGACGTTCCCATTGTGCCTGTTGCAATTGAAGGGACGCCTGGCTTTCCCTCAATCAGCCGCAAACGTTGGGCAGAACCAGGCGTGCAGGTCACGTTGGGTAAGCCTTTCAAGTTTATTCGCCAAGGGCGGCGCACCCCACCGCGTGACATCTTGAAAGCGATGTCAGACGAAGCAATGTACGTTTTAGCGCAGATGCTTCCAGAAGCACGGCGTGGAGACTATGCTGATCTTGAAAAGGCTAGTACAACGTACATTGAATTTATCTAGCACTTCACAAGTTTGATCAAAATTCAGGACGGCTGCGACGCAACTTTCTGAAAAAGACCACGTAATAACGAATACCCAACCAA
This sequence comes from Anaerolineales bacterium, assembly GCA_020630805.1. GTDB lineage: Bacteria > Chloroflexota > Anaerolineae > Anaerolineales > UBA6668 > JAHDIM01. The sequence goes on along the minus strand of JAHDIM010000009.1, from coordinate 17,106 downwards.
TCTATGCTTGGTTGCGCTAGCGATTTGTTTTACAATCAAAACATTGACTTACTAACAAAACAAAAATTTTGGTTTGTTAGCCTCATTTTTAGAAGGGAAATCACGGAGACATTGCAAATGGATTACGGTAAAGCGTTCACGTTCGCCTTTGAAGACGAAGATTGGATCAAGAAAATAGCGATTGGTAGCGTGCTTATTTTAGTAGGCATGTTCACTGGGATCTTGTTAATTCCAGTTATCGGTTGGACAGTTGAAATTACACGGCGTGTCATCAATGGCGATCCGAACGAACTACCAGACTGGTCAGAATTTGGTCAGTATTTTTCAGACGGTTTTAAGCTAATGGTCATTGCTTTTGTATGGGCACTTCCAATGCTACTGATTATTGGTTGTGCAGCAGGTGGGGCCGCCATGATGGTTGACCAGCTGGGCGAGGAAACTGCGGGCATTATTGCAGCAGTCGGTGGCTGTTTAGGACTTCCATTTGCATTTCTGTTCCTATTGCTGCCAGCATCCCAAGGGATCTTGGCAGATACCGGATCTTTAGGACAAGCTATGAACCCGATAAATGCCTTCAAAGTGTTCCGAGGGAACATCGGCGGCTACCTGATCGCCTTGGTGATCTATACAGTTCTGGGTGCAGTTCTGCCAAATATTGGTGTCATCGCTTGTATTGTGGGGATGTTCGTTGCATTTCTATACCAATACATGGTTGGTGGGCACTTGTTTGGGCAAGCTTACCGCGAAGCAACCGGTGGCGCATCTGCCATGCACATGGACTCAACCATGCAAGCGCCAATCTAAATCTAAGCGCCTTGACACTCAAATAAGTTTCGAAAACGGCTGGCGGTATGTCAGCCGTTTTTATTTTCAACATACCCAAACCAAACCGTTAACCTATCGTGAGCTCTCACGAATTGACACCTCGCAAATCAATGCTAACCTTATGGCGCTCAAGTAATTGTTAAGGAGAACTGTCAAGACATAAATTAACAACCAAATATGGGAGCGTTTAGCGCAAGGACCACTTTAAGTGGTTGACGAGGTTGAGGGTTGTCAGCAACAGCTGGCGAAAATCGAAGAATCAGCGGATGCCCTCCGGGAGTACCGACCCCGTAATCTGTTCCCCAAAAAATTTGAGTTCCGGCACAAAACTGTTAGGCAACTAGCAAGACAAAAGCTTGGACATCGGCTCACTACTTTTGTTAACTTAATAACTTTTGTAAATGCACGCGACTCACGCATGTTTATTTGCGCGTGCGTCCCTATCTTTGCATTTACAGTCTCGCATGGAGATCAATTATGTGTGGCATTGTTGGATATATTGGGCCGCGTAGCGCCCCCCCCATTATTCTGAATGGACTAAAAAGACTTGAATATCGTGGTTATGACTCGGCTGGGGTTGCAACCATTGCCGAAGGCGAAATTAGCGTCCGGCGTGATGTTGGCAAGCTGAAAAACTTGCAGGCACTTGTAGGCACGAATCCACTTGGCGGGAACATTGGCATTGGCCATACCCGTTGGGCAACCCATGGGGCACCAAGCGAACGCAACGCCCATCCACATTTAGGCAGTACAGGTGAAGTTGTTATTGTTCAAAATGGGATTGTCGAAAATTTCCTGGAGCTTAAGGAAGACCTGATTGCCGAAGGTGTCGAGTTCAAATCTGACACAGATACTGAAGTCATCGTGCATTTGATTGAAAAGCACTATGCGACTGGTATTCCATTTGTAGAAGCCGTCCGTCAAACGCTACAACACCTTCGTGGTGCAAACGCAGTCGTAGCGATGAGCACTCGTGAACCCGACAAGATTGTCGCCGCGCGCATGGGTAACGCTGGTGGTGTCGTCATTGGGATTGGAGACCAGGAAATGTTTCTCGCCTCTGATATGCCAGCAATTCTGGAACATACTCGCCACGTCACGTTTATGGAAGCTGGTTGGATGACCGTCATTGATAGCAATGGCTACGAAATTACGGATTTTGAAGGTCAGCCAGTAGAGTACAAAAGTCAAAAAATCTCATGGGATCCGGTTGCAGCTGAAAAAGGTGAATACAAGCATTTCATGCAGAAAGAAATCCATGAACAAGTGCGTGCCATCACCGACACCATCGGCACTCGCATCGATTGGAAAACTGGGAAGGTCACACTGCCAGAATTGAATCTCACGCCAGAACTTGCGAACAAGATCAACCGGATTGTGATTACCGCCTGTGGTACCGCCGCAAATGCAGGCATGGTCGGGAAAGTCTACTTAGAAAAGCTGGCACGCGTTCCTGTGGAAGTCAGCATTGCTTCAGAATTCCGCTATTCAGACCCAATTGTCGATGACAAAACCGTCGTGATGGCAATTAGTCAAAGTGGTGAGACGGCTGACACCTTGGCCGCGATGGTCGAAGGCCGTAACCGTGGGGCAACCTTATGGAGCATTGTTAACGCCGTCGGATCAGAAGCCATGCGCATCGCAGACGGCTGCATTCCAATGCATACTGGACCAGAAATTGGGGTGGCCTCTACAAAAGCATTTACCGCCCCACTTGTCGATCAATATTTGCTTGCCATGGCATTAGCAGACTTGCGCGGCTTACTAAGCCCTAAAGATCAGCTAGCAATGGCAAACGAGCTCGCGCAGCTTCCCACTAAAATTGGGACATTACTAGACCGCGAAGCCGATGTTGAAAAGATCGCCCGTGCCATTAAGGATATTGATCACTGCTTGTACCTAGGCCGCGGTGTCAATATGCCAATTGCCTATGAAGGTGCGCTAAAGCTAAAAGAAATTTCGTATATCCACGCGGAAGCCTATCCCGCAGGTGAAATGAAGCACGGGCCAATTGCATTGCTTGATGAAGAAATGCCAGTGATTGCGATTGCTACGCAAGACCAGTGGTATGAAAAGATGATCAGCCAGCTTGAGCAAGCCAAAGCCCGTGGCGCCCCAGTGATTGCAGTCGCAACTGACGGTGATCAACGTGTCGCCGACCTTGCAGATCACGTGATGTGGGTACCAGACAGTTCTTGGCTCATTAGCCCCATTCTGACCGTTATCCCAATGCAAATTTTGAGCTACCATGTCGCATTACTTCGCGGCTGTGATGTCGACCAACCACGTAATCTCGCTAAGAGCGTGACGGTCGAGTAACGACACTAGCTTGATCACATAACAAAAAGGGCTGGCGTGTTGAACACTGCTAGCCCTTTTTATTTAAATTTACAAAAGAGATTACCTAATGGTGCCCACCAATGTGTTGCCCATACAGGTGTGTCACCGGCGTATACGCGTGCGGATCGTAATGAACCGGTGGGGCATGGCCAGCGTAGATGCCCCCTGCGCCGTGATAAGACGGTCCCGCTTGATGTTGCGCAGGCACTTGCGCATGATGTACGGCTGGCGCATGGTGAGCCGCAGGTGCGTGATGGACAGCTGGAGCGTGATG
>JAHDIM010000009.1:0-13567 GCA_020630805.1 Anaerolineales bacterium | reverse complement strand
CATGGTGTGCTGGCGCAGGCGCAGGGTGACCGCCCGCTGGCATCAAATTCACATAGTGGGCATTACTTCGGCAAGACGGCGCATGATGTCCATGGAGGGTATGAATAAACATCATTTCATAAACGGCGTGCACGCTCGGGTTTGCGCCTGATGTATCTACGTGTGCATCCCCAGTGTAACCATAGCTGGTTGCCCCAAGAAATGCCGCCGGTTGGTTGTTGCTAACATCGTGTACCCAGACTTCAGAATAGGCAATGTAAGAGCCCATAGATTGGTACGCCATGTAGATCTGATCGCCCCAGTTATGTGGTGCAGCTGCGGTATTTAGCGCAGTGTAAGTTGTCAAATAGCTGCAAACTGGCAAATTAGTAACTGGAACGTGCGGGTCATGGCTGCTTGCGCTAACTGTTGAAATTGAGAATAGGCTCAACATAACAGCGAAAACACCAGACACCAAGAACGAAAGAATCCTGATTCGCATACAGAGTTTCCTTGTAACGGGCACCGTAATGCAACGCAACAGCGCTGCGCACAGTACCTGTAGCAAAATGGCATTGCGTGTAAGAGCGATCTCTAAACATGTTTGCCTGTTTGCCGTAGACGGATCAGGCTTGTTCGCATTACGCCCGCCCCTGATGACCGTCGACTATAAATTTATGATGGGTTACTTCGGGTACTACTTTCAGCTAGGCATGCCAAGAAGAAACAATTGCAATGTTGCGCAACAGTGTGCTCAAGCTGCAATGTGTAATGACTTTAGTTCGTCTAATTCACATTGTCGATTGTAAACACGTTACAGCTTGGTAAAGATATGGTTTTGCAAAAACTACTAATCCCACAAAAAACACTCATAACTGATGCATGTCCGTCAGAATTGGCGAAATTGCGGCCAACTTGTTTTTCCAAGTGCCTCTAACGAGGGACATACATTGCTAAAAGATTCGGACAAAACTGCTCCCAATTTACGAAATCCATCCGAAAAGGCACAAAACTTAGCTTTAGCAAGAAAAGCAATTGATAGATTCGTTTAGATACAGTTCTGAACAAGATTTTTCAGAAAATTGGGGACTTTATTCAGCCATAGTTTTTGAAATAAGTGCGCTAAGGTGGGGAAAATTACAACAGCACTCACAAGTGAGCGCTGTTGTGGTTATAACGTCTAGCGAAGACTCGTTACTATTTCAGCGTTGTATCTAGTGCGTGAAGAAGTTGGTCAATCTCTGACTGATGTGTGTTGTGAACAAAGCTAAGTCTGACCACCCCTGTTTCTAATGACACCCCCATGCCACTTAGCGGGCGCACACCGTAAAAGTGACCAATCCCTGCCATCACCTTGTGGGCAGTCAAACCGACATGCAGGTCTGCAACAGACATTCCGTTGGGAATAATGGACACGGTTGGCGCACGTAACTCCGCGTCAGAAGTCCCCACAATCCGAACGTCATCACGCTGGCGAAGAAACCCTAAGAGTTGTGCCAGCAATCCCTTTTCATAACTTTGGAAGAGATCGTGAACGCGACGGCCTTTTTCAGCATCTTCAACGTCATCAGAAAAATGATGCGCGTAAACGGCGTCCAAATAGTGTGCCACGCCAGCTAACGCCGCGACTTGGGCATGATCTGGCCCAGCGGGATTCATCTTTTTACGGACAACGTCTGCATTGAAGAAATGCGACTGATTTGGCATTGCATCTAGCAAAGCACGCTTGATGGTCATCACACCTTGGTGCGGCCCCCACGTCTTATAGGCCGAAAACAAATAGATATCGACACCCAATGCCGTGACATCAGGCAATCCATGCGGCGCATATGAGACGCCATCACAAACCGCAATCGCGCCAACCTGATGCGCCTTTGCCGCAATTTCTGCCACGGGATTGATTTCCGCAACAACATTTGATGCATGCGGGAACGCCACCATACGCGTGTTCTCTGTAAGCAGTGCATCTAGGTCACTAAGGTTGAGATGTCCAGTCGCTGGGTCCAACTGCCATTCTTTTACGGTAATACCATGGCTTGTTAAGCGTCGCCACACACCAGCATTGGCTTCGTGGTCTTGCGTTGAGACAACAATTTCATCACCAGCACCCCACATTTGGGAAAACGCCGCTGCCAGCACATAGGTATTTTGTGAAGTGGACGGTCCAATATGAACTTCATCCTCACCGACATTCAGGTAGCCAGCCAGCCGAACATAGGCTTCATCCATTGCCGCACCAGCGGCTTGTGACGCTGGGAAAGGATAGTACGGCTGAAGTTTTGTGTTGTGATAGTACGTAAACAATCGATCGATGACTTGCTTACACGTGTAAGAACCGCCAGCGTTCTCAAAGAAAGCCCAGCCTTGAAGCGACTCGGCTTGAAATGCTGGAAATTGGCTACGAATAAAGTTGATATCTAATGTGGGCATGGTGTAAATATGAAATGACTTATTTAGGGGAGTAGCATATCGGTTTGGCAGACTCCGAAAAGTCATGCCGTTACTCCATCTTTTCGGAGTATCCCACAACTATACTTTGAGCATGAACATATTACGCGGCCTTTGGCGTCTTTCTAGATTATTGATTGTTTTAATTGTTGGCACTCCGGCGGTGCTTGTCACAAGCTACCTGCCTATCAAACGCAAAGGTGTCCGGGTGTGCAGTTGGATCACAGTGTGGATGGCACGTAAGTTTATTGACATCATGCCGTTAGAGGTGGAGTGTCGTGAACCGGAAAAATTCATTACCCATAAAGGATTCATCTTCCCAAATCACGATAGCTACTTAGACATCATTGTCACGATTGCAACCGGTCCAGTCCGGTTCTTGTCGATGGCGGAACTGCGCGCGTTCCCATTTATTGGCAAGATTGCCGACGCAATTGGAACAGTATTTGTGGACCGTGAGAATAAGGGATCGCGCAAAGCGGCACGCGATGCACTCTTGCAAGCGCCGAAGTTCCCACCAGTTGTGCTCTTTCCTGAAGGTCGCGTAGATGGTCTGGAAGAATTACAGCCCTTTCGGTATGGCGCTTTTGAAATTGCCGCTGAGACAGAAACACCGTTCATGCCAGCCGCCATTCTTTACCACCCGTTTGATTTAGCAGAATCCGGATCGCGCAGTATTCCAGCAGCTGCATGGGCATTGGCAAAGTCAAAGCGTGTTGTCCATGCAAGGTTAGTTGCATTGCCCGTCATTCGACCGCAACGAGGAGACAATGCCAAAGAACTTGCATTAGCATCGCAAGCGACCATTAGCGCTGCACTACAAGCGTTTGAGGTTGGGTCAGACCGCTATATTGCGGATGGCATTTAAACAAAAAAGCGCTGCGAATGGCAGCGCTTTCGGTGGTAAGTTGACGTTTACATTGGCAAGACGTATTTGAAAACTGCCACAAAATGGCAAACACTACCTGCAACGACAAATAGGTGCCAAATCGCGTGATTAAACAAGAGACGGTTCCAAAGAAAGAAGGCAACGCCTGCTGTGTAGAAGATCCCCCCTGCCAACAACCACTTGAAGCCAGCCGGCCCAAGTACCACAATTGCATCGCTGATTAGGAATATTGACAGCCACCCCATCGCAACATAGGCGATTGTTGTCAGGATACTCCAGCGATGTGGCAAGAAAATTTTTGTCAACACCCCGACAATTGCAATCCCCCAAATGAGATACATAAACTGAATGCCGATGGTGTCTCGCAGTGAAACCAGCAAAAATGGGGTATATGTACCCGCAATTAGCAGAAAAATGCCTACATGGTCAAGCTTGAGAAAAATTGCTTTTACCTTTGGTTGCAAAATGCTGTGATAGAGCGTCGATGAGAGATAAAGCAACACCAAAGAGCCGCCATAAATACTCACGCTAACAATTCGCCAAACATCACCAAAAAGGCTTGCAAACACGACCATCAGCGTTAAGCCGGCAATGGAAAAAGCCGCGCCTAGCCCATGCGTAATCGCATTGAAAATTTCTTCAATTAACGTCGTATCCCGGTCGATACGTCTCCAAATTGTTGTTTCCATCTTATTCCTCAACTAAGCAACTACCGTCTTAAGCCAGCTCCCACTTAAATTATCCCATACTCACGATGCTCTGACTGAAAGTTAGAGTTTTGTTTATGCTCACCTAAGGTCTTAAACCTTCCTTAAGCATATCTACAAGTTGGACGCTCGGAACTGCACTATTATTATGGTATGTGGAGCAAAGCCTAATTTGCGCTCGTCAGATTGCTTAACAGATTTCCGGTAGATACTTGTGTTGGTAGGAAGCAATAATGATTAGCTCGCAAAAGTCACCACTTACAGTCGACCGTCCACCTAGCTTAATTGCGGTGTACGAGACCACATTGAAACGTATCAAATCGTTTGATTCGTTTTATGTTTGGTATCTCTACTTGGTTGGGGCTATTGGGCTGGGAAGCATTGCCTTTGGCATTTACAAGAGCTTCTCTTTTGCAGATCCAATTCTCTTTGCGCTGATGTCCGTTCTCATTGGGGCAGCCGCATTCCTCGCCACTTCTTTACAAGTCACGGAAAAAGCCGGTGTCACCTACGACATTGGACCTGTTATCGCAATTGCCTCAGTGCCATTCTTCGGCATTTGGGGGCCAGTATTGCTCATTACAATTAGCAACATTGTGATGTGGCTCTACAAGCCTTCCGATGGCATTACGTGGAAGAAAAGCTGGAAACAGGTCTTCTTCAATGTAGGGATGTCTAACATTTCCGTGTTAGTTGCTTGCCTCACCATTACACAGTTGTCTACGCTTGCCGGCCCACAAGGCCTAATTTGGGTTATGGCCTGGGCAGTCGGCGCAGTTATGTTTACGCAAACCAACATCGGCTTACTGATGGGGATTTTGCGTTTACAACACGGAAAGAAATTTGGCATTGTTGAGTTCTGGAAGTCAAACTTAGCTGCCTATGCAATTGATGTCACCCTGATTACCGTTGGCGGTGGCGTCCTTGCCATCGCAATTACCGACTCTGGCTATCGCGGCGCGGCCATTTTCTTCTTACCGATTTTTCTTTCCGCCTTTGCATTCCGGCTTTACACCGAGAGTGTTGCAAACAGCATGCGCAAGTTGGAAAGCGAAGTTGAAGAACGCACTCGTGAGCTTGTCGAAGTCAATAAACAAAAAGATTTGTATCTTTCACTGCTGACACACGATATGAAATCACCGTTGACAGCAATTGAAGCATATACCTCACTCATCAAGCGCAAGCCTGAATTGGCCCAGACCAAGCCCCATATGTTGGATAACATCGCATCTGCTCAACGCTCATTGCGTGAAATTGTTGACAACATTTTGGATATTGAAAGCATGAATGCGCAAGGAGGGATGCCACTCAACAAGACCAACTTAGACTTGGCAGACCTCATCGAAAGTGTGAGTGAGATGCATCAGCCAGTCGCGAAGAAGAAGAACATCGACTTACACTACGCATTCGCAGGCTATGAAATGCCATTTGAAGGCGACGGGTTCCAGTTGCGCCGGATGATGAACAACATTGTTAGCAATGCAATCAAATACTCTCCGGCCGACACAAACATTTGGGTAATGGCTATTGATGCAGACGGTCAATATCGGATTGACATCAAAGACACTGGGTTTGGTATTCCAGAAGACCAAATCGATGCTATCTTTGACCGCTATCAACGCGTTGAAAACCACAAAGGCAAAGCAACCGGCACCGGCCTGGGCCTTGCAATCTGTAAAGCAATTGTTGAAGCACATGGCGGCACCATTAGCGTCCGCAGTATGGTCGGCAAAGGCTCTACCTTCACAATTCATCTTCCTTACACTTCAAAATAACCTCATCCGGACAACATCTTGAGATGACTTCGCAACGCGACGGGTATGATCTTTTCATTGTGCTCGCCTATGTATTTCGAAGTCGGACGGATTAAGCGGCCAGTTGCAGTTTGTTCAAAGCAGTGTGCAATCCACCCACCGGCGCGGGAAATTGCAAACGTTGGCGCAAAAAACGCTGGATCTAGCTTCAGCCCGTGCAACAGTAGCGCCGTGTAAAACTCCACGTTTGTTTGTAAGTTTCGTCCCGGCTTATATTCTTGTAGCAACCGAACAGCCGTCTCTTCTACAGATTTCGACAATTCATAAAATGCTCGTTGCTCACTATTCATAAAAAGTGTTTCAGCAGCGCTTGCCAAAACATCTGCACGAGGGTCACGCACTTTGTAAACGCGATGCCCAAATCCCATTAGGCGTTCCCCAGCGTCTAATTTTTCTCGTAGATAGAACTCTGCTCGTTCAGGGTTTCCAATCTCAAACACCATCTCAAGCGCAGGGCCAGGAGCCCCACCATGCAATGGACCTTTCAGCGCACCAACTGCCCCTACCACAGCTGAAAGTAAGTCAGTCTGAGTCGCAATAATGACCCGTGCGGCAAACGTAGACGCATTCAGGCCGTGATCGATGACCGTGTTGAAGTAAGTCTGCATTGCATCGGTTTCCATTTGCGTTGGGAGTTCACCCGTTCGCATATAGAGGTAGTTGCCAGCATGCGACAGCGATGGGTTCGGCACAATTGGTTTCAGCCCCAGCAACAGGCGGTGATAAGTCGCAACGATTGAAGCTGAACGCGCCAAAATCAGACAGGCGAGATTAGCAGTGGTCAGCGTGTGTTGATCGATATCAGCAATGCTAAGCCCCATTCGAAGCGCATCCATTGGTGGTTTATTCTGTTGCGCCGCCGACGCCAAAAGATCAATGACATTGTTTGGCAAAGATCGATAGCGCTTCAAGGTTGCATCAAAGCCATCGAACTGTGTCGCTGTTGGTAACTCGCCGTACCATAGTAGATAGACCAACTCCTCATATGCCAGATCTGTCGCAACAACGTTCAATGGATAACCACCAATGATCAATTGTCCGTTTTTTCCATCGATGGCACTTAATCGCGTTTCTGCAGCAATTACGCCTTCCAAGCCAACATTCACAACGGTATCTGTCATTTCTACGCTCCAAAGAGGCTCACACTGGACCAATTTCCAGCGAGTTGTCTCGATCGTAGTAATATTGATTTATGTTGTCAATCTTGATTTTATAATCAATACAGCGTGCAAATATGACTAAAAACGCACAATATTTAAGCGCCAAAGAGGCTGCAGAAACTCTCGGTATCAGCGTGCAAACACTTTACGCTTACGTCAGCCGAGGTCTCTTGAGATCAGAAACAGGTACAGGTAAATCGCGTGCTAAGCGTTACCACGTAGCTGATATCAACGCCTTGCTAGCACGTAAAACGTATCGCAATGCGCCAGATGAAGCAGCGCAAGATGCACTACGTTGGGGGATGCCGGTAATGGACTCTGCAATTACGCTGATCCAAAATGGCACGTTCTATTACCGTGGACAAGATGTGATTCAACTCGCGCAAACCAGCACCTTTGAAACTGTTTGCAACTTACTCTGGTCAGGTCAAATGACAGAAGAAGGGTCGTTTCGAACACCGCTTTCAACTGCAACGCTAGCCGCGCTTCCGAAAACCAGTTCGCTTATTCGCACATTTCAGCTTGCCTTACCTTTAGCTGCAGAAGTGGATCTTGCCAGCTATGACTTGTCCGCAACGGCCGTTGCAGGAACTGGGGCACGCATTATTGCAATGTTGACTCGCTTATCCACATCAGAAAAATTGGTTGGTTCAATTTCAAAGTCGATGCAGCATGCTTGGGCACCTGACGCACCGGAAATACAAACAGCCATTGAAGCAGCCCTAATTTTGTGCGCAGACCACGAGCTAAATACCTCTGCGTTTACGGCCCGCTGCATCGCGTCAGCCGGGTCAACGCCTTACGCAGTGGTTGATGCTGCCCTAGGGGCATTACAAGGCTTTCGTCATGGCGGTCAAACCGAACGTGGGGTCGTCATGTTTTTACAAGCCGCACAGGCCAGCGGCGTCCGCCAGACACTAGAAGATTATTTAAGACGAGGCGAAACCATCCCCGGTTTTCGACACAAGCTTTATCCGAATGGAGATCCACGCAGCAAAATACTATTGGCACTGACCAAAAAACTCGCACAAAACCAGCAACCCGTCGAAATAGCAGTTGCGCTTGAAGAATTGGTTTTTGAAAATTTTGGCTGGTATCCAAATTTAGACTTCGGATTAGTGGTGATGTGTCAGGCGCTGCAGTTGCCGCCGCATGCCGCCATCGCGCTATTTGCCGTTGGCCGCACCGCCGGCTGGATCGGACACGCCATTGAACAATATGAATTGAACACCCTCATTCGGCCTAGAGCACGCTACGTGGGAAAGCACCCTAGCCCATAGAGCCTTACAGTTTTGGATGCTATTGTTCAAAAACAGTGTATTGACTAACAACTTCAACAGTATCGTTCAAGATTTCCGAGTCAAGTTCTACCCAAGCATGGGCAGCGAAGCCTTCTCTGGGAGACGTCACCCCAACGCGAATGTACGGTGCATATCCATGTTGGCGTAGGAGACCCCAAAGTGCTAGAGACTCGCGTAGACAGGAAACGCGCAGATGCGAGTGCCAATTTGCAAGCTTCACCAACTCGGAAATGCGTTGCGGATTAAGTGTTGCAGAATGAGAGTCGCGAATCAAAAACCGCCGTTCGTAGTCAGCCCGAACGGCGGCAAATTTGCGTGATTTCAACGCACGCTCTGTTTTGAACAACAACCACGTTGCTTGTAGAAAGAGACCTTTCTCAACCCATGGCAGGTTCCAGAAGTTACGAATTCGCGTCATTCACTCACAGTCACGAGTTGATGCTCTTGCAATTGCGTAAGTAACGTCAAGACATCTTGCGTAAGCTGCGTCTCTGACACTTCAAACTCCACGAGCATAGCAGCGATCATTTCACGAACGGTTTTACCCGCTTGGATATGATCCACAACAGTGCGGCTCATACTATTCAAGCCAAAATATTGTTCAGAGCCTAAATGCAGCAAAACACCTTCATCGGACGTGGGTTGAAACAAAACATCCGGTGCTAGCGCAACTCGCGAAGACAAAGGAAGCGTAGTCACGTTATTCAATAACGATATAGCACTCGTTCAAGCTATGCTTGCTACGACGGATCTTGTAACGATCCAAACCAAAGACTTCCCGCACAGCAACCGTTTCGCCAGGATAGTCAGCCAAGTTCAATTCGTCGAACCCAATCACGCTCCCCTTCGTCAAATGCGGACGAATTGCTTCAAGACAGCGCAGAGTTGGCTCATAAATATCAAAATCGAAGTACGCCATTGACACAATGGTCTGTGGATTTTCCTTTAAATAGGCTTCAATTTCAGTAATGGCATTGCCTTTACGCAGTTCATGTTTACTGACATGCGCATTGGGGCTTTCCGTTTCACGAACATCTAGTACCTGTTGCAAGTGGGCTTCGTACCCAGCAGTCACACCATAAGCCCCCACTTCGATGATGTCAGATGTACCATCTTTTTCATGTACAGAAGGGAACCCTTCCCAAGTATCAAAGCCAATGATTTTGCGTTGATAGTTAAATGGTTCATAGATCGCGCGGAAGGCTTGATACAGCGCCAAGTTTTGGCCCCAACGTACACCGAACTCCATAATCACGCCTTGTACTTCTACACAGTGCTGATACATTTCATTCATGAACAGCAATCGGTTAAGCGCAGACGGGCGCATATAAAGCCCTAGGTTCGCCAGCAATTCATTTTCTGGAATTGGGGTGTCATGCAATAAATCGCTTAGCTGCTCACGAGCACTTTTGACGTTGTCTGGCGCGTAACCAAGCGTACGAATTTTGCTAGTCATTTTTAAATAACTCCTGTAAGTGCAGCGCAATAGCGCTGCGAACATTTCAATTTAACTGCCTCGATATTACAAGGCAAGCAATACAATATTGTCTTAGTATAACGGGCTTTTCTGTCCTGAGACCTGCCTAATACAGATTAAAACCAATCTACAACGATTTAGTAATCCTGTCACAACAGAGAAAAGCGGCCCACAATTTCAGAATTTCCAGACAATGGGAAGTTAGCTGACGCTATTCTGCCAAATGTTTGGTAATATCATGCGGTTTGCATCACGCTAGATGTTTTGACACAATGTAAACAAAAAGTCACAGTGCGCAATAGCTGCTCCTGTATTAAAGTAAAAAATAAATGCTTCAAAAAAGAACTGATCTCAGAAATATTGCCATCATTGCGCACGTTGATCATGGCAAGACAACCTTGGTAGACGGCCTGCTCAAACAAGCGCAGGTGTTCCGTGAAAACCAAAAAGTCGCCGAACGTGTGATGGACTCGAACGATCTTGAACGAGAACGTGGCATTACGATTCTTTCCAAGAACACCGCCCTTTCCATCAAAGATCCTGAAACGGGTGAACGTGTCAAAGTAAATGTTGTAGACACACCTGGTCACGCGGACTTTGGTGGTGAAGTAGAACGGGTCCTCAACATGGTCGATGGCGTGCTACTACTGGTCGATGCGGCTGAAGGCCCGATGCCACAAACGCGATTTGTGCTGCGTAAGGCACTTGAAATTGGGCATAAGGCAATTGTCGTTATCAATAAAATTGACCGCCAAGACGCTGATGTTGATCGCGTGTTAGATGAAACCTTTGATCTGTTCATTGAGTTAGGCGCAACGGATGAGCAAACGGACTTCCCTGTCGTTTACACCATTGCAACGCATGGGCACGCAGGACTAACTCCCGAACTTGAAGATAATTTGCAGCCCTTGTTCGACACCATTTTGGAGCATGTGCCATGCCCAGAAGTCGATTTAGATGCACCACTACAAATGCTTGTCACCACACTTGGTTATGACAACTATCGCGGGCTAACTGCCGTTGGACGCGTGTTCCAAGGCAAAATCAAAGCTAGCCAACAGATAGCTCGCATCAAGACCGATGGTTCAATTGTGAACGAAAAAGTGCGCTATCTGCACGTACAAGAAGGAATGGAGCGGGTAGACGCAGCCGAAGCTGGCGCTGGTGACATTGTAACAATCGCAGGTCTTGAAGAAGTTTTCATTGGTGAAACCTTGGCCGATCCTGAAAATCCGGTTGCCTTACCAGTCATTGAAGTTGAAGAACCGACGGTCCGCATGACCTTTGGTGTCAATACCTCTCCATTGTCTGGTCGTGAAGGCAAGTGGGGCAGCTCCCGCAAACTCCGCGAACGACTGTATGCCGAGATCAAACACAACGTGTCACTACGCGTTGAAGACACAGACAATGCCGATACATTCTTAGTCTCTGGACGCGGAGAATTACACCTCGCAATTCTCATCGAAACCATGCGGCGTGAAGGCTATGAATTCCAAGTCTCCAGTCCTGAGGTCATCATCAAGATTGATGAAGAAACCGGCAAACGCACTGAGCCTTACGAACAGGTCTTTGTTGAAACATCGTCTGAAACCGTCGGTGCTGTCGTTGAGCTTTTGGGCAACCGCAAAGGTGAAATGCAAAACATGGAAGACATGGGCAACGGCACCATCCGCGTTGAGTACATTGTGCCAACGCGCAGCCTGCTTGGCTTCCGGCACCACTTTCTCACAGCAACGCGCGGCATGGGGATTTTGAATACCTTGTTCCACGGTTACGATGAATATCAAGGAATTTTACGCGGCAAAGCGAAAGGGTCATTAGTGGCGCACGAAAGTGGCACAACAACCACTTATGGTTTGAAAAATGCAGAACCGCGCGGTATTTTGTTTGTTGGCGTTGGCGTTGAAGCCTATCAGGGCATGATTGTTGGCGAACATCAACGTCCAGGCGACCTAGATGTCAATGTCTGTAAAAAGAAAAAGCTGGACAATATGCGTACGTCGTTCAAAGAAATTGACAGCGACTTGACCCCACCGCTCAACATGAGCTTGGACGAATGCATTGAATATTTATCTGGCGATGAGTTGCTTGAAGTAACACCCGAAAACTTGCGGCTTCGCAAACGGGTTCTAGGCAGTGGCGAACGCGCCAGAATTTTGAAGGCATCTAAAGCTTAGTCATTTGCCTCAACTTGATATACTTGCATCATGGCTAGTTCAAATCGTTCAACTAACACTATCTTGACGCTCGGCGGTCTTGCTGCTGGCGCACTTGCCACGATGTGGTGGCGACGCAAACAGCAAGAGCTTTGCGCCGAGTCTTTTGAATATCCCGATGGCAAAGCAATGATCACCGGTGCGTCTAGCGGGATCGGTGAGGCCTATGCGCGTAAGCTGGCGGCCATTGGCTATGATCTTATCTTGGTGGCCCGTCGCGAAGATCGGCTGGAAGCCTTGGGCGCTGAACTCAGCGATGATTATGGCATTGAAGTTGAGTACATGGCTGTGGACTTGTCTACGCAAGTTGGCATCAATCGCGTTGCCAAATATTTGCGCGACAGTAAAGAGGTCGGCTTTCTAGTCAACAATGCCGGCTTTGGAACAACCGCCTCATTTGCAGACACAAGCGTGGCCATAGTCGACAAAATGGTCAAGTTGCATGTTCTCGCCACCGCCGCCTTATGCCGCGCCGCACTGCCAAGTATGGTAGTTCGGCAGTCAGGTGTAATCGTGAATGTTTCATCTGTGATGAGCTACATGGCAGAACCAGACCATGCTAACTACTGCGCAACCAAAGCCTACATCACAACGCTTTCAGAAAGCTTGTCCCGTGAAGTGGAGAAAGATGGAGTCATTGTGCAAGCGCTCTGTCCTGGCCTGACTCGAACTGAGTTCCATGACACCAATGACATGGTTGAAATGGCAGAAAGTTATCCAGACTTTATGTGGCAGTCTACAGAAGATGTTGTCGAAGAATCGCTTTACGATATGCATACCAAGCGGGGCGGCGTATGCGTTCCCGGCATTCACAACAAAGCCATTACGAATGTCGTACGCTACCACAGCATCGGGCCAGCGCTAACAAATCTATTTGAAAAAATTGCAACAGACGTATGATTGATGACGCTCAGCACGTCTGAGCATTACTGGGGATGGTTAGGTCCCGGTGGGCCTCGCGGTCTTCAACACCGTTGGCAGGTTGTTAGGCAAGCTGCGGTGGGTTCGACTCCCATCCTTCCCCGCCTCTAAACAAAAGAGCATCCAATTTCGGATGCTCTTTTGTTTTAAGTACGCTTCATTTATCCACAATTTATTAAGCTTGACATCCCACCACCCTGTTTCACACGCCATGAAACAGCATCCCCACATCACTCAAACGCTATTGTTTCACAAATATTTATAAAACACTACAAGAGAGTTTCACAGATTTATAGAACATAAGCAAACAATCCCTGGCTTATATCATCAAATATTACGTTTCACGAAACTAAAAAACAATATAAAAATGTTTCATATATCTGATAAACATTTTTGAGATTAAAAAATACTTCAGTTTTGAGGAATTGTTGCCTGAATAGACGGAATTATTAGTTTTAGTGACGAGCTTGGGGTTGTTTCTGCGTTATAAAGTGAGTCTTATCAACGGCCTCACATCGTCAATTGCTTTTCAAAGCTTGATCCAATGTTTCATGAGCAAGATAGCCAACGGAGAAAGGCATGCCAACCCATTCACTTCTCACCAATTGCGCGAAACAACATCAACTGGGATGCCCCACGCCTCTCCGTTACCAGC
>JAHDIM010000198.1 GCA_020630805.1 Anaerolineales bacterium | reverse complement strand
AAGAACGGCAGCACGCCCACGACGACGTCTTGATCATTCATCAGGTCATAGTCGGGGATATTGTCGGCCTGCATCAAATTGGCAACGATGTTGCGGTGAGTGAGCATTACGCCTTTGGGTAAGCCAGTGGTGCCGCTGGAATAGGGCAAGACGACCAAGTCTTCGGCGGGATCAATGGCGGGTAAGTCCACAGCGTCTTGCGTGAGCAGGGCGGCAAACGGCGTTGCGCCTTCGGCTTCGCCAAACACAAAAATCTCTTCGATACCGCATTTCGCCGCTGCCGCAGTGGCAGTTTCCATAAACATCGGAATGGTCAGCAGATACTTCGCACCCGCGTCATTGAGTTGGTGCGCGACTTCATCCACAGTGTATAGCGGATTGAGCGTGGTAACGGTGCCACCTGAAAGCGCAATCCCGTGAAATGCCACGGCATACTCTGGAATGTTTGGGCTCAGAATGGCGAAGACATCACCTTTACCAAAGCCGCGTTGCGCTAGTCCGGCGGCAGTCATTTGGATCATCGCGGCCAGCTTGGCATAGCTTAGCGTGCGCCCCGTCGGGCCATCGATGAGGGCGGGCTTGTCGCCGTAAGCCGCCATGTGTTTCAGGACATAGCTGGGCAAGTCGTCAGTTGGGATTTCTACAGTGGGGTATGGGCTTTTGAAGATCATGTGATGGTAAGAACTAGCCGCGGATGAACGCGGGATATTTGCAAATTGTGTGTCTGGCTTGATTGTAGGGATTTATCCGGATTGGGCAACTGAACTAAGCATGGATTTTTGTCAAACGTAGTGACATGGCTAGCCATGTCACTACGTTTGGCAATCTCCCCTATACTTGAAATTCCTATGCGTAACCGTTTATTCAATTTCATTTTTCAACTGTGTGTCGTTGTTGTCAGTCTACTGACAATTTCACACCTACTGCGTGACCTGTGGTGGGGCTTCTGGCTGGCAGAGCACTTGCGGGTTCAACTGAGCATCGCGATTTTGGCATTGATGCTGATCCGCGTGTGGCGCAATCGGCGTGAGGCGATGCTGTTAGGCATTCTGCTGATTCTCAACCTGGTCTTTATTGCCCCTTATCTACCGCGTGGGTCTCAGTCTGGCGCTGCGGACTTACGCATGACGCACTTTAGTCTCGATAAAAATAAGACCGATGCATTCGCATACCTCAACGCGCGGGATGATGACATTCTCTTTTTACAAGAACTGACGCCTGCTGCTGAAGAGGCAATCGCTGCACTGACCAACTATGAGGTTGTGCAGCTCAATGCAATGGACAACACGCATGGGTCGGGAATGTTGGTGCGTTCGGATTGGGATGGCGAGGTCATCGCAACGGAGATTGTGCATTTACCGGCTGAAAATCCACGTCCGTTACTGACCGCCACAATCGAAGTCGATGGTCAGCAGGTGCAAGTGATGACCTTGCACGTTATCCGACCCGGAATTCATCCGGACCGCAATGCATATTTCGCAACAGAAACCAGTCACGTTGCCAATTGGGCGCTACAACAGCCGCTGCCTGTTATTCTGATTGGGGATTTCAATGCCGCACCGTGGTCACGCGCCTTAGAAGATTTTCGTCGTGCAGGGCTGCAAGCGGGACGCCGTGGTCATGGGCTGCACCCAACTTGGATCGCACAGTTCCCGTGGATCTTGCGGATTCCCATCGACCTCACCATGGTCACAGAGACGATTACTGTCACGCAGTTGGAGACCGGGCCAGACTTAGGCTCTGACCATTTGCCGCTACATGTAGGCTATGCGTTAGAAGATTAAGCCAGTCCCAGCCGGATCAAATTCGCGCCGATTAGGAGCAGCAGTCCAAAGACAACCTTGCGGAACGTCTCGGCGTCTAAACGATCTCCAATGCGCAAGCCGACAAAGGTGCCTAGAAGACCGCCTGGAATAGAAACTGCCACCGATTGCCACACCAATGGCGTCAAATTTCCATTCAAATGATGGGCAATGGCGGCTGCAATAGCACCAAAGAAAAATAACGTAGAGAGTGTGGCTTTGAATTCCGCAGCGGGCCAGCGGCTCATCGTGCCGTAGATGATGTAAGGCGGTCCAGCCATATTGAATGCGCCGCCAATCATGCCACCGAGTAGTCCGAATATAAAATCCCACAGCGTGTTTTTCAATTGTGGGAGTGCTGGGCCAACCAAGGAATACAGGGTGTAAATAATCACAAAGCTGCCTAGCCCGATGAGCATCACGCCACGGTCAACATTCCCCAGCAAATACACCCCGATAGGCGTGCCGATTACAATCGCAATGGTCATGCGGATGGCGGTTGGCCAGCGCACACTTTTCAGGTAGTGATACACCACATAGAGCGTCGGCAACAGATTCGCAATGGCAACAGTTGGCGCAGCCGTTGGTAGATCGTGAATCATCGTGATGAGCGGCACGATGACTAACGCCCCGCCAAACCCCGCAACGGCACGCACGCCGTTCCCTAACACGGCAGAGAGAAATACTAAGATGGCGGCGAGATACATTGGAGAGAGGGTTTGATTGGAATGAAGAGAGAGACTTCGATATAGGCTTAAGTTGCCCGTAGCGGCTGCGCCTTACCTTCGAACGACTTCGCTCAGGGAGTGCGTATCAACGCTTAGTTACTGTCAATGGCCGGATATTAAGTACTTACTTGCGCATAAACACCAAGTCGATTGACCCAGAGTACGCGCGACCTTCTGCATCTTCGCAGTCTTCGGCAATCAGTCCGCGAACGGGAAGTGCGCTGCCGCCCACTTCGAGGGTATACAACGTGCCAGCCTGCATTTCAAAGTCTGCATAGCCCACATTGATCTCTGGTTTCAGCCCGGTCCAGAATTCGTCCGCATTGTTTTCCCATTTGACCAAAATTGGAATGCCCGCGAGCGGATTGTTCTCGGCATCCATCAGATCAACCGTGATCTCAGGGACCGTGCGCGTGGGGTCACAGACACTCTCAATTTCAAGCAGTTCGTAAGTGATGGGGACGTTGGTTGGCACTAGCGTTGCCACTAACGGCGTTACGGTTGCTGGGATGGGCGTCGCTGTAGGAGCATCAGCCACGGTGGATGAATCTGTTTCAGGGGCTTGGACGGTTGGGGCTGTTTCCGCTGATAGGCCAGCCGCGAGATTGTTGAGCAGCGTCAGCGTGCCTTCCCCAGTGCCGCGCGATGCCGATTGCTGTGCAAAGGCGGCAACGCGTTCCGCCGGATTGTTCAGTCCTAAGACCTGCATGCGCCGATTGGCACGCGCGATGTCACCATCTTGGTTGTAAGCGGCGGCAATCATCAAGACGTATTGTTCTTTATAGGGGCCTGCCAGATCTAACGGGGTGGTGTCGCCATAGACCACGGGATTGACCGCATAGCCATAAAACAGACCGCCGCCAAGGCCAAGCAAGAGGCCTAAAGCCAGCATGATATTGCCGACAATGCGGCGTGTTCTAACCTGAGGTGCCATCGCGGATTACGGTCGTCCTGACAAAAACGGTTCCATTGCCGGAGTCAATTGCCCGTAGGCGCGCGCCAGATCGATGAGGGCGAAGATGTCTTTCTCATTGCCGCCGCGTTCAATCAGCGCTTCCGTCAAGGCGATGACAGCTGCGTCAGGGCTGCGCACGCCAAGCTCTTCAAGCCGTTGATCGGCCCGTGAAAAATCTTTCTCCAGCACGTATGTCTGGGCAACTAAGATGATGTAATCGTCGCGATATTCGGCGCGTAGCCCGGAAGGCGAGGATTCTGTAAATGCCGGTGGGCGGATGACCCAAGCCCACAGTACGCCGATGAGTAGACCCGCTAACAGGCCAAGAAAGAGGTTGACGCCAATGGTCCAGCGCCAGTTCGTTGCCCGATAAGGCAAAGGGCCGGTGGACTGCGGCGTAATGCGTCTGGTGGACAACTAATTTACCGTTTCAATGCGATGAATTGTAAGGTTGCCGTAGTCTTTTTTCGTGACCTCAACAATTTGCAGGCCGCCCATCTTGCCAGTCGTGGTGATGTCACGCTGCACGCGCATCCCAACGGCGGGGCTGAACATCCCCGTCAACGTCAACAAAAGGATGAGCGTTGGAAAACGCTCCATGTTTTTACGCCAATCGCGACCGGTTCCCCACATGGTCAGCAGAGAGACAGCACCTGCCAAGAAGCCAGACACAACTAAGTTCGTGCCACAATTCGGATGTACCGCGAGCTGGTGCTCGCCATTGTTCATCCGATCTAAGGCTTCGTAGGCCGCAGCTTCCACTTCAGCCGTTTCAAAATCGCCATAGAGATAAAACCCATGGTGGTCGGCGCGCCCCGCAAAACGTTTGTTTTTGTTGTGCTTGTGCGCGGTGAGCATATGCACAGTGGCATGCTCTAGACCGTGGTTGCGTTGCACGCGTTTCAAGAACGGTGCCGATTGCTGCATGGTGAGTTCAGACATGCTTTTAATGATACATCTAAACAAAAAGATAGAGGATAGGAGACAGGTGATAGGTGATTAAAACAAAAGCGCCGACCGTAACCGGAGTCAGCGCTTTCAGGAGGGAGGGAGATTGCTAGCGGACAATCTGGGAGATCACCGCTGTACGAAGTTATTGTCTTCGTTGCTATCTATATAGACCCCAAAGTTTTCAAGTGGACACAACGAGTTTTTTGCAATTTTCAAAAAACTCTGAAATGTTTTTTGCAGACCTATACAGCGTGTCTATCCTGGCCAAAAGACATAGGCCAAAATCATAAACAGCAGGCCGATAACGGCTAAACCGAGCACGAGTAACCACATCACAAGTGCTGGAATGCCACCAGAGCGTTTTTTCTTCGCATTCTGTTTGAGCACCTGTTCAACCACTTCAGAGGTTTCTTCTGGCTCAGGTTCTTCTGGCGCCACAAACCGTGGATTGTCATCGACAAGTTCCGTGGGTTTGATCTTTTTCTTAGGAGCGAGAATATCATCGAGATCATCAAATGATGGTGCTTCAAGGTTGCCAGTGTCTGCACCTAAGTCAGGGGCGTGAAGTTCATCAAGCGCCAACTCTTCGCGTGAGGTTTGCGCAGCTAAGGTTTCTAGCGTTTCTAAACTCAGGCCGTCTTTGGACTTTTTAGGCGCAGCGTCGCCAAACTCTGGCAGCTCTAATTCCGGTTCGTCGATGTCAACATCAACGTTCGGTACTTCGACGTCTACATTTGGCGCGTCAACGTCTACGCTAGCGGCATCGACATCTACGTCTGCATCAACAGCGGGAACGTCTACGGTCACCTCTGGAGTGTCAACGGCGACTTCAACGTCCACATCGGCGTCGGGGATTTCGATTGTTTCATCGACAGGAGTCAGGTCGAGTTCAGGGATGCTGGCAAAAGTGTCTACCACTTCTGTATCCAGAGACGGTGTCTCAACTTCTAGATCGAACTCAGGAACATCTAGGACTTCGACTTGCGTGACGTCCGGCGTTTCAACGCTAACGTCTGCAACTTCAACGGTCTCAATCTCGGCCGATCCAACTTCAACATCTGGCGTTTCCATTTTGGCAGCTTCATTTGCCACGGCAAAGCCGATTAGTTCTGCGGTTGTTGTTTCTGGCGCTTCTTCAGACAGGCGGGTTAGCGAGAAGTCGTCGAACTTGTCGAATAAGTCTTCATCGTCTTCAGCGGTAGCTGGCGTGTCATCAAGACGTGCTTCGAGCGGCAGACCTTGTTTGAGGCGCTTGGCTTGCAAGATCCAGTGCGTGACCTCGTCTAGGCTAGGCAATTCGCGGACGCGTTTGTCTGCCTTATTTGTGCCGGTGATTCGGGCCAGCAGCGTTTCTGCATCGCGGTCAGCGAGGTCAAAAATAGAGACAACGTCTGAAGCGACCAGTAGGTCGGAGTATTGTGAGCCGGTTTCGGGAACCCGCATTAAATCGGCGCGGCGTACCCAGCCAAGCACCATATCCTGATTGACGCCAACGGCTTCAGAAATCTCTTGCCGCCCGGCCTGCGTCGAACCGATACTGAGCAGATCCCCAACGGTTTTGATATGGATTTCCGCGAGGCGGTCGCGGCGAACAGGGCCAATTCCCTCAATTGCATCTACTGGTCTTTTCATACATCAAACGGGCGCATTGAAATGGACGTGCGCGAGCGTCTCTGGCTATAGTCGTTATTATAGTATCAAGTGCGGAGGGAATGCGTTAGGGTCTTCTAACGGCTACTGTGCGGAAAGGATGCGCGTTTACAGCGCTGCCTGTGCATGTTGCAGCAGCAACTGTGGATCCCAGAGGATTCGGAGGCCGTCTGAGATCACACCGCGCGTGCCGGCATCCAGCGGCACCGCTGCCCAACTAGGTCGGCCAATGCCATATTCAACTTCTAGGCCATCGGTGTAATGCACGCGCACGGAAATAATGGCACCATAGTCTTCAACGCCAATTGATTCCACAATGCCAAACTGTCTGCACCAAGTGTGGTCTTGGATAAGCGTCTCTGGATCAGTGGTGAGGACAATGAGGTCAATGTCCGAGTCGGGCCGTGCAGCATCTCGGGCGTGTGACCCGACTAAGCCAACGGACGTAATAGCACCTTGAGACTGCGCCCACGCTGTAAAGTGTGCAAAAAATTCTATTGCCATTGCCCGCCAATCATCACGCGTTGTACGGGATTGCCACCAAAGAAATACGACAAATGTCGATAGTCATTGGCTTTGAGCAGTAACAAATCTGCTTGCTTGCCAACTTCAATCGAGCCAACCCGATCCGCAAGGCCAGCAGCATGCGCCGCATTGATCGTACTTGCCGTCAATGTCTCACTTGGCAACAAGCGCAAATAACGATTCGAAATCGCCATCACCATTGGCATGGAGTAGCACGGCGCAGAGCCGGGGTTGAGGTCTGTTGCCAAGGCCAGTGCACAGCCAGCGTCTACCATCTGACGCGCTTTGGGAAAGTCCTTATGCCCGAGATTGAAATTAGCGGCTGGCAATGGCATCGCGATCGTGTCACTATTCGCCAGCGCTTTGATCTCAGCGTCACCACTTACATCGAGATGATCACATGAGACAGCGCCCAATTCGATTGCCATCTGCGTGCCGCCAAAGGCATTGAACTGATCCACGTGGATCTTCGGCAGCATGTCCGCATCAATTCCTGCTTGCAAAATGCGGCGACTTTGTTCGACATCAAACGCGTGGTCTTCGCAGAACACATCGATGCCTAGTGGAATGCCATTCGTCTTGAAGTGTGACGCTGCATACCAGTCAGCAACTGCCGGAATCATTTCATTGATGACGAGATCAACATAGCCCGCCGCATTGTCTTTATATTCTGGCGGCAATGTATGCGCGCCCAGAA
>JAHDIM010000197.1 GCA_020630805.1 Anaerolineales bacterium | reverse complement strand
TATGAACATTCAAACCGTAATGACCGCCGATGCCTCTGGCGAAGCGCTTGTGAGCTTCGCCAAAGCCACCGCAGATCGGCTAGTAAAACAACAGCTCAAGAAAACCCAAGTCCGTAACGTTTTCTCAGAGGTGCGTAAAATTGAAGCTGACTGGCAAACAGACCACATGCGAGGGTTGCGGCGTCTCAATATGCTCAAACCTAAATTGCAGTATCAAACAGTTAGGATGAGCGAGCTGGAGCATCTGGCAGATGTGCTCACAAAAGCAATTGACTTGGTAAATAAAGGCGAAACAGACGCTGCCCGCACTGAGCGCTTCCAACGCTTTTTAGATCTATTCGAAGCCATTTTGGCTTACCACCGCGCTGCAGTTGGCAGATAGGAGACGTTTCAAATGACTGAACTCAAACTTTATGGTCGCGTTTTTATTAACGCAGAAATTGAAGCCTTATCCGGGCTACACATTGGCGGCACCGGCGGCGATATGGATATTGGCGGCGTAGACAAAGCCGTCATTCGCAATCCAATCACACGCCAACCTTATGTACCCGGCTCTAGTTTGCGTGGCAAAATGCGATCGCAGGTTGAAAAAATTACAGGCGCAGCCCAAAACACGCGCGTCGGCCAAATTCGCATGCACACTTGCAAAACTGAAGCAGACTACAATGCCAAAAACGGCTGCGCAGTGTGCCACGTGTTTGGCATATCTGGCGATGACTTTTCCCAGCCTACGCGCCTGATTGTGCGAGATGCCAGCCTAACCTCTGACTCTGTAACAGCCTTACGCAATGCCCAAACCGACTTAGCCTTTGTAGAGCTAAAAACGGAAGTCGCCATTGACCGGGTCACCAGCGCTGCGTCACCACGGAACATGGAACGCGTTCCTGCTGGTAGTAAATTTGCGGTTGAGCTAGTCTTTAGTATTTATGAAGCAGCAGATATCAATCGCCTGCGCACCGTAGTAGATGCACTGCAATTGGTTGAAGATGACTACTTAGGCGGGTCTGGTTCACGGGGCAGTGGCAAGGTGCAATTTAAAGCGATCAACATTGCCTTGCGTAATGCAGACAATTATTCTGAAAAAACAACCATTGGCACTTACAAAACGACCGATGCGCTTGGGCAAGCACAGAACACGCTATTAGCAGAAATCCAAACCCAATTGACAGCAATCCCAGAGGCTGCCTAACCCATGACTTTGCAAACCTGGCACATTCAGGGAAGCAGCTTTCACTTTGGTCGCCTCGGATTAGGGCAGGAAGTCTCTGCTAGCACATTCCCATCAGACAGCTTGTTTGGGGCGTTTGTTGCGGCACACGCCAACCTATTTGGATCCGCAAAAACAACGACTTTTCTGGCACCATTCAAAGCTGGAACACCATCTTTTTGTGTAACTTCAACGTTCCCTTACGCCGGTGACGTAAAGTTTTTTCCAGCCCCAATGCGGTTTGGAACATCTAAAACCGGCGCCACCTCAAGCATTGCTTTGAAAGCGTTGAAAAAAATAGAGTGGCTAAGTGCAGATCTCTTCAACGCTGCAATTCGCGGCACATCTTTAGTGGACTTGCTTGCAGATAACACAACCTTACAAAATGGAAAGCTGTTAGTAAGCCAAACCGAGGTACGCAAACTCCCACCTGCCATTCAAACAGGTACGCCAATATACCAAATGAGCCGCCGCCCACGCGTTACTGTTGCGCGCACGAGCGCAAAATCGACCTTGTTCCATACGGGCAGCGTGCATTATGCCGCAGACTGTGGCTTGTGGTTCGGCGTGCAGTATGCAGACCAAACCACCGCCACTACCGCCTTATTAGACACCCTGTGCTTAGAACTCAGCGATGCCGGACTTGGTGGTGAACGCAATGTTGGCTATGGTAACTGCACATTTGTGCGACAAGCCGCTACGCTCCAACTGCCAACAGCCCAAGAGCGCCCGTACTGGACTAATCTAAGCCGCTTTTTGCCACAACAAGCAGAACTAAGCAGCCTGAAAGCTGCACAGGCAAGTTATCGGTTAGAAACCATCGATGGTTGGATCACCTCACCGCAGTCAATGGGACAACGCAAACGCCGCGTTAATATGATCGGCACTGGTGCCGTATTAGGCAGCACAGCAAGCGTATTCCCCGGCAGTATGGTAGATGTTGCGCCTCACTATGCAAACAACCGTCCCATTTCGCACCCGGTGTATCGCATGGGGCATACCGTTGCAATCGGCTTAGCCGGAGCTCAAGCATGACTAACTACACCGTAAAACTCACCACGCTCACACCGCTCCATATCGGTGACGGAACAGACCTGCGGAATAACTTTGACTACATTGTGCAAGGAGACCGCACCTACCGATTGAATACAGACACTATCTTGGAAGCATTTTTTGAGAAAGCAATGCAACCCAAGCGCAACGGCATATATTTGACCCCCGGCGAACTGTTGGCAGAAAATACAGCAAACGCCACTGCACAAGCCGACTACATTCGTTACCACATGCCTGGCGTTCCACGCTCAGGCAAGACCTTTGCTGAATTGAAATCGTTTATCAAAGATGTAAATGATCGGCCTTATGTCCCTGGCTCTAGCCTCAAAGGAGCCCTGCGTACAGCAGTCGCTTGGGGTGGTTTGCCTGAACTTAACCAACGCTTACAGCGGTCTGACTTTGGCCGCAGCAAGTCTTGGGCAGGTCAGGGCGTAGAGCGCACATTGTTTGGGTCTAATCCCAATAAAAACCTATTTCGCGCCTTACAAGTAAGTGACTTAAGTGGCACCGATGCAGCCGGGGCACGTCTTTCCGTGGTAAATGCCCAAGTTTTGACGCGACGCGAAGTCGGGTCGCCAATTGAATTGGAAGCGATTGCTGGGGATGCCGTATTTACAGGCACACTCAAAATTGACGATACCCTGTTCACCGCGCAAGCTGAAAGGGTCTTGCGCTTCAACAATCGTAAGCACTGGTTAACAGAGTTGCCGCAACGCGTCCAAGCCCATTCTAAAGAGCGTATTGAAAAACTCGCCAATTGGTTTGCCAATGCTGAAGGAGCAACACGCGCGGCCAAGTTCTACCGGCAATTAGCAGCGGCAAAAGTGCCGGCAAACATGGCTTTACTGCAACTTGGCTGGGGCAGCGGTTGGGACGGCAAAACATTTGGCTCCCGCATTTCAGCCGATAGTCAATTATTTGAGCATGTTATTCGGCAGCATAGATTACAACGCAGGCCTCGTAGCGCTCCTCCTCGCAGAGCTGGTGCTGCATTTCCCAGTTCACGCCGAGTTGCCGTACAAAACGATAATGTGATTGCCCCCTTTGGCTGGTGCCTGTTACAACTTACCAAGGTGGAGTAAATGCGTTTCATTTTGACAACAGTTGGAATTAGCACCTTGCTGAATGGCATCCGCTTACTAGAGCTTGAACAGCAAGAAGCCGAACATGTTCGTAAACAGTTCATTAAACATTCGAATCACGCCCAATTGCCAGCTGATGTTGAGGCGTATGTTAGTCGCGTTGTAGCTGCGGTGACCGCATTACTAGAAATCGATGGCGTGGTTGCCAACCGCCGTCTAAGTGCTGAATTAAACGGCATTTATGGCTTGTATCAGGCGGGGTTTTCTCAGGCCGGTCAAGACTTTCACTATTTAGTTGGCACAGACACTGCGCTAGGTAAAAAAGCCGCCACCGTGATCAAGCACTTTTTAGAACGTTTTGACTTTACCGTTCAAATAGAAATTCCGGCAGGCCTTTCAACGTCAAACTCCGAAACATTTGGGCGCGGGATTAAGACATTACTATCTCAATGCGAAGCACTAATTCCGGGGTATCGCGACAGCAACTATGAGATTATTTTCAACCTAACAGGTGCCTTCAAGAGTTTGCAAGGCTACCTAAACATTATTGGCATGTTTCACGCCGATCATTTAGCGTATATTTTTGAAGGGAGTAGCGAACTCATTCGCATTCCGCGGCTACCAATTATGGTTGATACCGATCAATTACAACCGTACATCGTGGCGCTGGCACGAATGAATGATGACGCACCGCATTTGTATACACGCACCGAAGTTGCTGGGCTACCAGCCGCCTTGCTAGATATTCAAACAATCGACGATATCCAATTTGTTTGCCTATCCACATGGGGCCAGCTTATTTGGGCACGGGTAGAAAAAGAGCTCTTGGCTCAGCCCACGTTGTTGCAGTTAGAGAACATTGCTTACAGCGAACAGTTTCAGAAGCTCTATAAAAATGCCCGCCCTGCCGAGCGAGTTGAGGTGAATAAGGCGCTGGTTACTATTACCAATTTATTGGCCGCAAATGCAGGCGACATTACATCACTAAAAACACATGGTGGCCTGCTGTATGACAATTACACGGGCACACAAACGTCACAAGGGCTACCCATCGGGCATTTCCGTCTAAATCAGGCGCGGCGTGTGAGTTGTACATATCAAGACGGCACACTTGAATTACGAAAATTTGGTGCGCATGATTTTGTAAACAAAGCACCCTAAGCCTAGGATCACATCAACCCAACCACCAATTATGCTACTTCTAAATTTTTCGCATCCGCTGACTTCAACCCAGTTGGCCGCAGTACAGGCGTTGACAAAGCAACCAGACATCACCCTGCACAATATCCGCGCACAGTTCAACCATCAACAGCCCTTTGCGCCCCAACTTGCGCAGATGCTAGCACCGCTACCGCTAACGCCAGAGCAGTGGCAAACTGCGTCAATTTTAGTCAACCCACCTAGCTTGAATTACATTACAGGCGTATTACTAGCAGAGTTGCATGGTCGAATGGGCTATTTTCCGCCGCTCTTACGGCTCCGGCCTATTCAACATAGTACGCCCCCCGCGTTTGAGGTGGCTGAAATTTTAGACTTACAAAACTTACGTAATACCGCCCGTACAACCAGATGACCACCCCTCCAGATTTACGAAGTGTTGTATTACGCGTACAAGCATTAGATACACTGCCCGCCACTGAAACCCATAAAGATACCCGCTTTTGGGGCAGCGCGCTGCACTCGGTCTTTATGACGGCATTAGCCCAGTCAGACCCTGCACTTGCCAAACATCTGCATGACAAAAACGACATCATGCCGTTTACAGTGTCTGACTTATACGGCTGGAAACGCAATGCAGGCTTAGCGATAAACCAAGATGCTTGGATTCGGTTTACCGGCTTAACTGCTGACGTTTGCCACGCATTACAAGCCGCCGTACAACACGGCAACCTAAAAGTGGGCAATGGCCTAATGATTGATGACCTACCCGTGCGCATTGTAGAACACGTACAAACAGCCGACCATGCATGGGTTGGACAAACCACATATGAAGCGCTTTCTGCTCCGTGGCTGCTTAGTAAGCAAACAGCACCCGCGTATTTACAATTTAAGCTCAGTAGCCCCACCCGCTTTAAACGCGATGGGCACTGGATTCCCCACCCGTTACCAGACTTAGTCTTTGGCAGCCTGTTAAGTAAATGGAATAAATTTGCGCCAATTGAATTACCACCAGAGCTCAAACGGTTTAGTGCAGAATGCTTAGCAACGAGTCATTTTCGGCTTAACACCCGCACTGTAAATGTAAAAGGCAGCAACCGCCCTGGCGCAGAAGGAATTGTGCGCTTTGTGGCAACCAACCGTGACCGCTACTGGCTAAGCTGTTTACAAGTGTTGGCGCAATTTTCCCGCTATTGCGGCCTTGGGGCTGGGACAACCATGGGCCTTGGCCAATGCCGTGTTATTCAACAGAAAACGCGAGGGTAACCCATGCAGGCTATTTCACGTCAATTTATATTTGCGGCAACAACCGCCATTTCAGTTATTTTTGGGATCTTGCTTGAGGCGCTTTCCGGTGACTTATTTTCCACTTGGAGTGATGACGTAAAAATCAGCAGTTTGATGGGATTGGGTCTGCTTTTTTGTATTTTCCTTTGGTTACGCAGCCGCTTTTCTGGCACGCATGCCATTATGCGGCAGGCTATTGTGCTGAATGAAGAGCGCCAAGATGCAGCACAACCCCATATCAAACGCGGGCTGGTGCTGATGGTGTCGTTGTATTCCCCACAAAAGTCCACAATCGGTGCTGCGCTAAAACAGGCGAAAGGTGCCCAAAAGCAAGCGCTGTTAGACCAAATTGAAACGGCTAAACAAGCGCTAGACTTTGAAACCTTAGATTTGCCAAATTCCAATTTAGTGCTTGGTATTCAGGCCGTAAAGGCGCATGCCAGCAAGCTAGAAGCGTGCTGGTTATTGTCTACAGAAGATTTGTACGACGCAGAGCACAACTTAGTAGCACCCGGCTCTTACAGTTCAGCACGCGTATTAGCGGCCTATTTGTCACAAGATCCGGCGCTAAAAAATGTAGATTTCTATTACGAAGACTTTAGCATTCGGCAAGGGGCAGAAGCGCGCATTGCCGGGCGCATCCAAACTGCAATGAACCGCGCCTTTTTAGCAGCAAACGCCCGCAAGATAGCCGCTAGTGACATTGCCGCTGATATTACCAGCGGTACCGGCGCCATGAAATTAGGCATGATCCTGACCTCGTTAGACAGCGACCGCGACATTCAATTTATGGGAACGACCTATGCTGATGATGCAACGCCCGTCAAAGGCCAGCTAAACCCAATTTTGTACCCGTTTACAACCTCAAAAACAGACTAACTGCATAATTCCGAGCATCCCCCCACTTTTGAGGCCTTCCGGAGATGCTCGGAATCGGCAAAAACAGCCCTTTTATGCCCCCTAGGTGCTATAAAAGGGTCAAAATACTACCAAATTTAGCGTATAATTGTGGTCACAAAACAAAAAACGCCCGTCAGGGCATTGAAACACCTTATCTTTAGCCCAACAAAAGCCTGATACAACGTCACAAAACAAAAAACGCCCGCCAGGGCATTGAAACACTGCTGCACCAATTAGCATTGTAATAACTGCGGTCAGTCACAAAACGAAAAACGCCCGCTAGGGCATTGAAACTAGGGACGGCACATTGGGCATTTGTGATTCGGCCCAGTCACAAAACAAAAAACGCCCGTCAGGGCATTGAAACATAATACTTTACCACCTTACATTTCGGACATTCTGCCCGTCACAAACCAAAAGACGCCCGTCAGGGCATTGAAACTTGAGCAATTTGCGGTCTTGCGCTTGGAACCACACGTCAGTCACAAAACAAAAAACACCCGTTAGGGCATTGAAACTTAGTGCGAAACATTGACGCCAGATCAGGCCGCACTCTCTGATCACAAAACAAAAAACGCCCGCTAGGGCATTGAAACGGATGCCAGTTATAGCCCAGTTCAACACCTTTGTCTAAATCACAAAACAAA
>JAHDIM010000196.1 GCA_020630805.1 Anaerolineales bacterium | reverse complement strand
CGGCTTCCATTTGTTCCGCAGCTGCGGCAACGCCCAGCGCATCCCAAATTTCGAATGGTCCCATTTCGTGGGAGAAACCCCACTTCATGGCGTTATCGATTGCCGCAATTTCGTCGGCAATTTCTGGTACGCGGCGTGCGGAGTAAGACATTGCAAATGCAGTGCTGTTCCAAGCAAACTGAGCGGCCTTATCATCACCATCGATGAGTGCTTTTATGCGGCCACCCGTGTCACGCGCTGCCTTCCGCGCCACTTTGATACTGTCAAACTTTGGATTAGTGGGGGGCTCGTGTTCCATGGTTTCAAGGTTCAACACATGGAATTCTTTCTTGCCCTTGTTCACGACCTTTTTGTAGAACCCAACGCCGGTTTTATTCCCCAGCCACTTGCGTTCCATCATTTGGTCCATCAGCGCTTTGGCTGGCCCTTCTGAGGCACCAGCATCTGGATCATCCGGTAACGCCGCAATCGCGTTTTGCGCCACGTGATACATAATGTCCACGCCAACTAAGTCGTTCAAGCGGAAAGATGCCGTCTTTGGACGACCCATTGCAGGGCCAGCAATCGCGTCCACTTCTTCGACGGTATAGCCATTTTCCAACGCGTAACGCAGATCGAAGCCCCCAACAGCAACCCCAATGCGGTTGCCGATGAAGTTTGGCGTATCTTTTGCGACGACCACACCTTTGCCCAACCCAGAGGCACCAAAGCCTTTGAAGAAGTCGATCAGTTCTGGGTCGGTGTCAGCCGTTGGGATGAGTTCCAACAACTTCAAGTAGCGGGGCGGATTGAAAAAGTGAGTGCCTAAGAAGCGGCTTTTGAAGCCGTCGGAGCGACCATCTGCAATGGCTGTCAACGGCAAGCCTGAGGTGTTGCTGGTGACAATGGTGCTGTCACTGATGACGCCTTCTAGCTTTTCAAAAAAGCTTTGCTTGATCTTGAGATTTTCAACAATTACCTCAATCACCCAGTCCACTTTGCCGAGTTCAGCAAAGTCATCTTCCAAGTTCATTGGCGTGATCAGGTCAAGATCGGCTTTTGAAAAGACAGACGGCGGACGTTGCTTTTTAAGCGCGTCCATATTGGCTTCGACAATGCGGTTGCGCACCTTGCGACTCTCTAATGTCAGTCCGGCTTTTTCTTCCTTTGGATCAAGCTCGCGTGGGGCGATGTCAAACAATTTGACAGGCACGCCAATCGTCGCGAGCAGCGCGGCAATCCCGCCGCCCATGGTGCCAGAACCGACAACGGCTGCTGACTGGATGTTGTATTTGCTCATAGGGTTTTAGTTGGTTGGTTTGCTAGTGGGATGGTTTGTTGGTTTGCTAGTGCAGTCTACTAACAAACTAGCCAACTAACAAACTAAATTTCTACTTTTAAGTATAGCGTTTGCGACAAATTTTAGTGTGGATGACCGGCGGTCATTTACCCTTCGATTGTACGCTGACCGTCGGTCAGTGTCAATGAGGATATCTGTAATGACATGCCTTGGTATGTCTGGTGTTCAGAGTGATCGCAAACCGAACCGTAGAGGCGTCCCCAACGGGGCGACTCGGTGTGTGCGGCAAGACCAAAGTTTTCGAACATCAGCGCCTGATAATGAGGCTACACAGATACGGAAGAGAACACAGATGAACAACAAAAAATATCCGTGTTCTCTTCCCATCTGTGTACACATTTGTAATGTGTTGGTTTGTCTTGGGCAACCAACGTCCGAGTCGGCATGGCGGGCGCGCCTCTACATGATCAACCCATAATATCGGGGTAGTGACACGCCGCGGCGTGTCGCGTGTTGTGTCATAAATAATCTGCGGTGTTAAACAAAAACTGACAGCCACCAGACTGTCAGTTTCATCATTTATGCTTCACTCTCTTCCACAACCACTTCGCCATCAATCACAACAGCATCATTAGCCTTATCCTTCCGCCAAAAGAAAATCCGGCGCGAAAGTCGTTTCGTCAGCCGATAGCTGAGATAGGCCAGCGCAATGAGATACACAAACCCTGAGGTGCCGGCCAACATCCACTGGCGTTTGTTTTTGCGTTCTTCTTGGACCACCATCATCTCGCGCGCGTTTTCAACGTTCGCATCGAGTTGGGCACGCAGGCGTTCTGCAAAAGAAGAAGACACTTGCACCGGCTCCAGCGTGCTGCGCACCTGTTGAGCAGTCTGCAATGCCTCGCTAAAATAATCGCGTTGCTTAGAGGCTTGAGGCTCTTGACCTGAAATTTGAAAGTTATCTGGCATAGTGTATTTCTGTACCCTGTACAACCCTTATTTGGAATAATAGTGACGGAATTCGCGTACAGATAGAGATAGAGTAGAGAGATAGAGGTTAGCAATTCTATGTGTTTTGGCAATAGCTAGCACCGATGGGGTCTGTCTCTAGCGCAGCGCGTTCTCTATCTCTTACTCTTTACTCTCTAGGTTATTCTGCTGCCGAATAATCTGGTCGCGCAGCGCTAAGAGTGTCCGGTGATAAAGACTCTTAATTGCGCCTTCACTCCGATTCATTATCGCGCCAATGTCGGCATTTGACATGTGCTCAACAAATTTCAGAATCAGCAGCTGTTGGCGTTCGCCAGGCAGGGCACGGATGGCGTCTAGTAGCATTTCCTGATCTTCTATCGTTTCAGTGATGAATTCAGGAACGTCGGTGGGGATACTGTGCGAGAGGGCGGCATCGATGGAGACCGTTTTGCGGCGAGCATTGTCACGGTGCCAGTTGGCAACTAAGTTGTGCGCAATGCGATACAGCCAAGCGGAGAAGGGCAACCCACGATCTTTATAATTCTTGATGTGGTTCATGGCCCGCATAAAGACGC
This sequence comes from Anaerolineales bacterium, assembly GCA_020630805.1. GTDB lineage: Bacteria > Chloroflexota > Anaerolineae > Anaerolineales > UBA6668 > JAHDIM01. Next base: position 4,548 of record JAHDIM010000196.1, on the reverse strand, counting down.
GTGCTGTTAGATCCTCAGCATCTTGCTCATTACCAGTACGATAATATATATAGTTGTAGATGCGCGTGAGATACCGTTCGTATATCAATCCGAAATATTCCGGATCGGCTTGCGCCATTCTTACCAACTCGGCATCTGAGATTTCATCAGACATAGGCTCTAGAAATAGTTTGCTAGTTGGTGAGTTTGATCGTTGGTTAGTGACGCCGTATCGGTGCGCACTACTAACCAACCAGCCAACTAACAAACCAACTTACTAAGTAGCCCGCAGTATAACATTGACACAGTCTAAACATCGCAAAATTTTGCACTTCGATTTGGATGCGTTTTTCTGTTCTGTTGAGGAAAACCGTGATCCGGCATTACGTGGTAAGACCTTTGTCGTGGGTGGTAGCCCCACCGGACGCGGGGTCGTTGCTGCGGCGTCTTATGCTGCCCGTCAATATGGTATTCACTCTGCCATGCCAATGGCGCGTGCCGTTCAGCGTTACCCAGATCTGATTATTATTCGTGGTCACCACGGTAACTATGGTGAGGTCTCGCGCGAGGTGATGACTTACCTTGAAGATTTATCCCCGTTAGTGCAAAAACTCTCCATTGACGAAGCCTTTATTGATGTCAGTGACTTGCCAGATCGTGCTTCGGATATTGCCCGTAATCTACAACGCAAGGTCAACCGCGAACTGAATTTACCCTGCTCTTTAGGCGTGGCAGCCAACAAGCTTGTCGCCAAAATTGCAAACAACATTGGTAAAGCCGAAAAACGCAGCAACCGCCCGCCGAATGTGATCAAAATTGTGCCGCCCGGACAAGAAGCTGCGTTTCTCGCGCCGCTCCCAGTCAAAGAGCTGTGGGGCGTCGGCCCAAAGATGGAAGAGAAGCTTCTGAAATTGGGCATCACTACCATTGGAGAACTCGCAGCTTGGCCAGATGACGGACTCATCGAGCGCTTTGGCAAGTGGGGCGCTGACTTAGCGCGGCGCTCTAAGGGCATCGATGATCGACCGGTTTCTACAGAACGCGAAGTCAAGTCAATTAGCAATGAAACGACCTTCACCAAAGACGTAACCGATCAGCGTAAGCTAGAACAAACCTTGCGCCGTTTGTCTGAATCGGTTGGTAGCCGCTTGCGCAAGCAGTCTTTGGTGGCAAACACGATCAAACTAAAACTGCGTTGGCCGGACTTCACCACGTTGTCGCGCCAAACAACAGTCACGCAACCGATCTCTAGTGATGATCAAATTTACAATGAAATCAAGGCATTGTTTCACGCCAATTGGTTTGCAGGTAAGCCTGTGCGTCTGATTGGCGTTGGCGTGAGTGGGTTCTCGGAAGAAAAAGGCCGTCAGATTGGGTTGTGGGATGTGCAAGCGCAAGAAAATGAGCAGCTACAGAAAACACTTGACTCACTGCGCGACAAGTTCGGCAAAGATGTCATTGGAAAAGTCGCCACGCAGCGCAAAACATCAAGCGTTAAGTGGGACGACGAAAACGCCATCAATGGCCCGACGAGTGATTGATGGCTGATGTGCTTGGCGCTACACGCAGCACTTAAGTCATCAGCTATCAGCCGATCAGCCATCAGAAGAAACTTGACGCCATAACTACCCACCACTAAACTCCTCTCCGTGATTTTCAAAACAACCCGAACCCTATTCCTACGCTTACTGTTGCTGAGCACCGAAGAACCCAAACTCCAAAGCTATGGCGGTCAAGCCGTCATCGAAGGCGTGATGATGCGCGGCAGCAAGTCGCTGGCCGTTGCTGTGCGTGACCCTGAAGAAGAAATTCAATTTCATACACAGGTGTTAGGCAAAGCCTATCGCAGCAAGTGGGCGAAGCTTCCCTTTGTAAGGGGACTGTTTGGGATTTGGGATGCACTTGGCCTTGGCATGCGCTCGATGGTGTTTTCAGCAGACGTTGCCAGCGGTGAGGAAGTTGAGTTTGAAGGTCCCATTGCGTGGGGGACCATTGCCGTTAGCATGCTGTTGGGCATTACGCTCTTCTCGCTATTCCCAGCATTCGTTGGGGAGCAAGCTGAAGCTTGGTTTGGGGTGCCACCATTGGCCAGTAACATTGGAGAAGGCATCTTCCGCCTGATCATCATCATGACTTACATTTGGGCGATTGGAAAAATGGATGATGTTCAACGGCTGTTTGGCTATCATGGCGCAGAACATAAAACGATTCATGCCTTTGAAGCCGATGATGAACTCACACCTGAACGGGTGCAAACCTATCCGCTAGAACACCCGCGCTGTGGGACGGCGTTTTTGCTGGTTGTGGTGCTGCTTTCAATTTTGATCTTTTCGCTCTTGGGCGACCTGACATTGCTTGTGCGCTTGGGAACGCGTATTGCCTTGTTGCCGGTCTTGGCCTCAATCGCATTCGAATATCTTTATTTCACCTCTCGCCATCTGGATAATCCACTAGTGCGCGTGTTGATTGTGCCAAGCATGGCGCTCCAACGCATGACCACCCGCCAACCTGACGAAGGCATGCTAGAAGTTGCCATCGCTTCCTTCCAAAAAATGCGCAGCGCTGAAGATTTGACTGAAGAGCAGCTCGCTGAAATGGCAGCGGCGCAGGCAGCATAAGAGTTATACACGGATGGGATGGAACACGGATAAAAAAGAAAATATCCGTGTCCTTCTCCGTATCCGTGTATAAAAAATAAAAAGACCTTGGCGATAATTCACCAAGGTCTTTTTATTTACAGCGTGTTGCCACTGCCAGCAAAACGCCAACAGCTAGCAGCCAACCCTACGGCAGGCTCAGGGCAAGCAGCTTACAACAACCCAGCGTCTGCAACGGTTGCGCGTTCTTCTTTGAGCTCGGCTTCCGTAGCAGCGATCTTTTCTTTCGCAAAGTCGCTGATGTTCAAGTCTTGCACAATGCTGTAGTTGCCGCGGCCAGTGCTGCGGATTGGGAAGCTAAACATCAGCCCTTCTTCAATGCCATAGCTGCCGTCAGATGGCACAGCGGCTGAGAACCAGTCGCCGGTCGGGGTGCGGGCTTCAAAGCTCATCACGTGATCCAGAGCTGCGTTAGCTGCTGACATTGCAGAAGATTTACCGCGCCATTGGATGATTTCAGCACCGCGCTTTTGCACTTTGGTGATGAATTCGCCACGCAACCAGTCGTGATCATCAATCACATCAAAGACAGGCTTGCCGTTGATCATTGCATTTTCAGCATCAGGATATTGGGTTGCGCTGTGGTTGCCCCAGATGGTCATGTTGGTGACAGCGGTGACTGGAACGCCAGCTTTGGCAGCCAATTGGCTCTTTGCGCGGTTTTCATCCAAGCGGGTCAATGCGGCAAAGCGATCGTTTGGCATGTCTGAGTTGTTCATCGCGATCAGGGCGTTGGTGTTGGCAGGGTTCCCAACGACAATGACACGGGCATCATCAGCAGCGTTGTTCAAAGCTTCACCTTGGCCGGTGAAGATCGGGCCGTTGCCCAAGATCAAGTCACCGCGCAGCATGCCTTTGCCACGTGGCTTTGCGCCAACCAACAGACCCCAGTTGATGCCATCAAAGGCAACTTTGGCGTCATCAGTGACAACGATGTTGGTCAACAATGGGAATGCGCAGTCCATCATTTCCATGACGGTGCCTTCTAAGGCTTGCAATGCTGGCGTGATTTCCAACAAGCGCAATTCGACTTCGGTGTCTTCCCCAAAAATTTCACCAGATGCCAAGCGTGGCAACAATGCATACCCAATGTTACCGGCAGCTCCGGTAACGGCAACGCTTACTTTTTTGCGTCCCATTTATAATATCTCCTGTTTCTTTCTCGCATGGTTGCACTTCATATAAAGTGCTATAACGAGAACAACAATGTTTTATCTCAGACCCACTTGGGTCTGAATGAAATTGATTTTTGGTTTGCTCTAGACTGAGCGAACGCTTGAATTTTACCGTGAACCGATCAATTTCGTCGGGTGCGATTTTTACAAATACTAACATTAGCTTATGACAACTCTCGCGACACATCAACTCTCTGGACAGGTCACGCAATTTGGGGCATTCAACGTGCTCATTATTGGTGACTTTCAAGCGCTGGCTGGGCTAGGGACACCGATTAGCGGTGAAGTAGTTGAACTCACTTGTGGATTTCTACAATATCGCGATCCAGAGTTGATGTTCCCGATTCGCGGTATTGATGATTACGGCACCATCATTACCGATACCCAATTGTTAGATTGGATTGTCACGCGGGGGCAGTTGCATCCGCGGATGGAGATCGAAGCGACGTCTAGTGAGGTCAAACTTGCGCAGCTTTTCCTACGCGAACTTGATCTTAGTATGCCAGGGCGTTTGCATGCCATCTTAGAAAATGGCGACCGTGTTGAAATTCGTGGGGTGTTCAAAGTTGCTGAAAGTCAAAGCCATGCGCTCATGGGCTATGACAACCTGCCTGCGTTTCTGACTGAAGTGGTGCCGTGTTACCAAATCGCGCGTGACATCATCGGACCAGCGGCAATTGGGCTAATTAATCAAGCTGTTGCGACGCCAGAGCGCAAGTTAGAAATTACAATGGCCG
>JAHDIM010000195.1:6244-7419 GCA_020630805.1 Anaerolineales bacterium | reverse complement strand
TAAATCGTAAATTCCACGTCTGATGCGAGTATAATCACCCGCGTTATGAAATTAGCCGTCAATGGATGGTTCCTCGACCAGCTAGCTACTGGATCTGGTCAGTATCTACGTTATCTGTTTTCCAATCTACCTAGTGTAGACCCAACAATCGAAGTCCATTTTTTGGTACCCGGTGACTCTGCGCCAGCGTTGCCAGCGGACTTAGCGTATGTCAACGTACATCCATTGGGAGGCGGGCGCAGCAATGTTGATAAGGTTCGCTTTGAACAACAGCGCATTCCCAAAGCGGCGCAGGCCATTGGTGCTGACCTGATCCACATTCCCTATTGGGCGCCACCTTTGCGTTCCAAAGTGCCGTTTGTTGTCACTGTGCATGACATTATTCCGATCTTGCTGCCAGAGCATCGCGGGTCGCTACAGAACATGATGTATACGTCGCTTGTGAGCGCTGCTACGCGCGGGGCGGCACACATCATTACCGACTCGCATAGCGCACGCTTAGATGTGATGGAGCACCTGAAAATACCAACTGAGAAGGTCACGACGGTTTATCTGGCAGTTACAGAAGACTATCAGCCCAGTACGAAACTACGTCCGGCAGCGGAAATCAAAGACAAATATGACTTGCCTGAAAACTACCTGCTGTACATTGGAGGCTTTCATAAGCGCAAGAATGTGCATCGGATTTTAGCGGGCTGGACTTGGGCCGCAGGGCCCATTGGTGACTTCTATCCACTTGTGATTGCTGGGTCTTTACCAGAGCCAGATGGTAAGCTGTTTTATGACTTGCCTGCGCTCGCTGAAGATTTAGACATTACCGATTCGGTTCGGTTCATTGGGCGCGTGGCAGAAGAAGATAAGATTGCCCTTTACCAAGGGGCAACAGCGCTGATCTTCCCATCCAGCTATGAAGGGTTTGGCTTGCCGCCCCTCGAGGCAATGGCCTGCGGTATCCCAGTGGTGACCAGCGATAAATCGTCTTTGCCCGAAGTTGTGGGTGACGCGGCATACTTATTGCCCGACTTAGACGATACGCGCAAAATTGCATCAACTATGATCGGTCTCACGATCGATGAAGAATTACATAGCGAGCTAAGTGCAAAAGGAGTCAAACAGGCTCAGAAATTTAGCTGGCAAAAGACGGCTGCAGAGACCGTCGCCGTTTATAAAAAGGT
>JAHDIM010000195.1:0-6144 GCA_020630805.1 Anaerolineales bacterium | reverse complement strand
AATGAGTACATTGGGCTTTGATGACAAGATTGTCACGATTGAACGCCATATCCAAGAGCAGCAAAAGCAGATCCCACACGCAACCGGCACCTTGACAGGCTTGCTGCAAGATATTGCGCTAGCTGGAAAGATGATTGCTAGTCGGACGACCCGCGCCGGTCTTGTTGATATTATCGGGGCAACAGGCGAGACCAATGTGCAGGGTGAAAAAGTCCAAAAGCTAGACATCTATGCGCATGAGACGCTGTTTCGCCTTAACGACCACACGGGGCGTTTATGCGCAATGGGCTCTGAAGAGGCAGAAGAGCTTATTCCTATTCCAGAGCAATTTGAGAACGGTGATTACGTGCTGTTGTTTGATCCGCTAGACGGATCATCCAACATTAACTACAACGTTAGTGTGGGCACAATTTTTACTATTTTTCGGCGGGTGACGCCGTCTGGTCCCGGAGAGCTGGAAGATGCTTTGCAGCCGATGCGCCGAATTGTGGCCGCTGGTTACATTGTGTATGGCTCTAGCACCATGATGGTATACAGCTGTGGCAATGGGGTGGATGGCTTCACGCTTGACCCGCAAGTTGGCGAGTTTTTGCTGTCGCACCCAAATATTCGGCTCCCAGAAAAACCAAAATACTGGAGTGGCAATATGAGCTACTATCCAAAGTGGACCAAAGGTGTCAAGGCATACTGTGACTGGCTCATCAACGGGTGTGATGGCAAACATAAAATGTCCATGCGTTACATTGGGTCAATGATTGCCGATGTCCACCGACTATTGCTAAGCGGTGGAATTTTCTTTTATCCAAATGAAACCGATCGCGCAGAGGCCAAGTTACGCTTGCTGTATGAAACGATGCCGATGGGCTTCCTAATTGAGCAAGCTGGCGGCTATGTGTCTACCGGAACAGAACCGTTGCGTAATATTCAACCAACAGATCTACACCAGCGCATGGCAGTCTATATGGGCAACCGGGATCTGGTGGAGAAGGCTGAAGAATTCATCACAGAATACGATGGTGCGTAACCATATGCAGATCTAGTAAGCAAAGGCGTCTTAACTCAAGTTGAGACGCCTTTTTTATTACCCGTTTCTGCGTTCAATATTCTGCATTTTTAATGCAGTCACCACAGGTCGCGGACGCAACCGGACGCCAACCCGCGAGTCTTGAATCTCTTGAATCCAAGAGTCGCCTTCAAAGCGCGGATTGGGCGCACCAATGCGTGTCCCAACAGAAAGACAGAAGCCGCACACGGCTTGTAGCGGCGTTTCGCGCTCTGCATAGATGAACATATCCAGAACTTGTTGGGCATGTGCCGCTTCGGTAGACACGGCAGTGTGTGATGTCATCATGGCAGATTTAGGCAAGTAAACCCCACCCTGCGTTGCCATCACAACCACTTCTGACGGTACAACGCCAAGGTGCTGCTGAATCAGGTGCAAATAGATGGCGTAATTGCGGAAATTCTTGTCCACAAAATTGGTGGCGGTTGTTTCCAGCGGATTGACATCAATGGGGGTGTCATACGTTGCGCTTTCCGTAGCCAGCCAAGCGCCGTTGCGTAAAACGTCAATCGCGCGAATACGATGCTGCGCAGCAAGTGCCGCCAGAAAAGCCCCCATAAATCCAACCGATGACCGTGCAAAGCGATCCCCGCTCGCATCACGATCGACGGGATCAACTGTATAAAGAGCCGGTTTCGCCCCAACTTCAATCGCACGCTCGGCATCGGCAATCCAGTTGTTGGCCAAAGTTTGCATTGTCGTTGGATTACGAAAGTCTACATTTGGGAATTGACGCAGTTCCCAGCTAGCGATGTTGTTCATTTCACCGCCAATTTCACACCAGCGAATGTCGCGTTGCGCATACGCCTGCATTTTGGTGAAGAAGTTGTCTGGCAAACGGCGTGGGAATTGCTTGTCTTGCGTGTAGCGAATAATTGGCTCAATGCCGGCATTCTTCAGCGCGATGACCCATTGAAATACAGAGTTCGGCCCTTGGTCGGCGCTGCCGTTATCCCATTGCACATACCACTTGACGCCCATCTCGGTGAGATGCGCAATCCACATGTCCCACGTGTCACGCGGCGGGGCCACTGCTGCCACCGCGCCATGGACGCCAATCACGCGGCCAGTGATTGTGTCTGAAGGTGTAGATTGGCGCTCACTAAACGCTGCTTGGGCGGCCGCCGCCATCGTGCGCAGATCGGCTGAAGATTTTGTCTTGACCAACTCTACAATGCGGGTGCGGTCAGCAGCAACAATGTTAGGGAGCGTCTCTAGTGTTGGGCCAGTGTAGGGCGCGTCACGCTGTACGCCAGACAAAATATGTGGCGTGAGGCCAGTTTTGTCGAGCCATTCGCCATAAGATTGGTCATTGTCACTGGCAACAATAGCAAAGGCATTGATGACATCTTGCAGTGAAAAAGGTTGTACGTTGCCGGGATCAAACTCCCCGACCGTTGTGCCTGTAAGCCGAGCAATTGCAGCATAGTCAGCACTATTCATATGGCCGCCCATCACGCCGTCTTCGCCAATGCGATAGAAGGTAATTCCAGGGAATCCCATTTCAAAGGCCTTTTTACCCTGATGAAAAACCTCGCCCGGTCTTGGTTTCACGTTATTGCTTGCAGTGTGCGTTTGCAGCATTGGAATAATTGGTTTTCCACGCGATGCAAACGTTTGCTGCGCCACCAATAAGCGTTCATCGATATTGGCTTTCATGCGGGTTTCATTCCAAGGTGCGTTGCCAGGTTGTGGCAAATCGAGGAATGTCATTTCATGTGGATACACCATTGGTTGGATGCTATCCATAGACGGCACAAACGGGTCAAAAAAGATCGGGAAGTCATTCGTCTGGCGGTAGTCATAAATAATGGAAAGGTGTTGACCGGGTAATTTTTGACGTAACTGCTGGGCGAATTCAATGCCTGGGCCGGCTTTTGTTTTCCAAACCCAAAAGTCTGCGCCATTTTCAACATCAATCGAGACCGACCGAATACCGGGAATGTTCCCTGCTTTTGCATATTCATCAGTCTCGCGGCTAATATTGCGCCCAATTGGGACACCCCAGATGTGAACCTCAAGTCCATGTTGCGCGAAGATATCGACCCAGCGTCTTAGCGAGTCGGGGCCAGTAATAGCATTTGGCGTACCAACTTCACCAATGGTGTTGCCCATCCAAGTCTGGCCGTGCAGAACTTTTATTGAAATACCGGCGACGTTTGGTGTTTTTTCGCGAATAAATTTGGCCGCATCGGCAATTGTTACGCCTGGAAATTGGTGGGTCTTCCAAGCGACCAGCAAAATCTTGTTATCAAAAGGTGTTGGCATCTTGCGTCTCCCTACTCAATTGTCACGCGGCTTTGCGTTCGACGTTGATGTAACGCTTTCAATTTGCGGACCACTGGACGCGGGCGCAAACTGCCATCATCGGCTTGATGGATGAACCCATCTTCACGGAATTCTGGATTGGTGATTCCAATTTTGTCGCCGACCGACAGCGTCCACGCACACATGGCAATAATCGGCGTCTGTGTTTCGATATATTCGTACATCGCCAAGGCTTCATCGCCGTGTACTTCATGTGAAATCGGACGTGGGTGACCGTGCAAGGAATTTGAATCCTTTGTAAACGCACCTCCTTCCGTACTCATAATGACCAAATTGGTGAGCCCGAGCTGTTTTTCTAATTCTTCAACAGGAACCTTCCAGCCGTTCAAATTCATATCTTCAATCCGACCATCGGGGCGGACGTGGCTGTAGTCAACTGGACGGCCATAGGTCGCCGTATGGACGGCCAACCAGCCCCCCTGGCGGAAGATATCGACTGTGCGTTGACGATGATGTTGCGCTAAGTGCGTGATCACCTTCTCTGTGAACCGCAGTGATGACCATGTCGGTTGCCCTGCCTGTGGACCAACGGCAGTTGGCGCGAAGGCATAGAAGGCCGGTCGTACACCCACGTTAAGGGCGCGTTCAGCGTCTAGGAGCCATGATTCCGCAATGGCTTGGATGGTGTTGGCGTCAAAATGGCTAGGATGCCCATTTGGCAAATGGAAAATGTCTTTACGCCACTCTACGCCTAGGTTTGGCTCGTTGCCAATCTCAGCCCAGTGAATGCCATTGGCGGCATATAAGCGCATTTTATTGAAGTAGTTGTCGTGCAGCCGATGTGGGAACTGCTCGCGCTGCATGTAGCGGATAATCGGCGTGATGCCCTCTTGTTTGAGGCGCATGACCCAGCGGAACGTGGAATGCGGGCCTGTGTCGTCAGAGCCGTCATCAGCTTGCTTATACCAGCGGATGCCCATTTCTTTGAGATGTGTGATCCACGTTTCCCACGTGTCGGGACGTGGCGCAGCGGTTCCCGGTGCGCCGTGAATCCCAATTACCTTGCCCGTTGGGATGACGGGCGGAGGGGCAGGCGGTGGCGTCGGATTATTTTGTTCTTTGCGGCGTTCGAAGGCGTCAAGCGCGGCCTTGGCTTTTGCAATCAGTTCGTTTGCGTCGTTGTCGTCAATCAACTGCTGAATTTCAGCTTTTGGAATGGTTGGAATATTAGGCAAACTGGCAATCGGCGGCCCTGAATAGGGATCAAGACGATTGATGCCACTGTTGATCGTATCGGCCAATCCCGTTAGCACCAGCCAGTCGCCATATTCAATGTCGTGATTGCTGCAATAAATAGCAAAGGCATTGATCACATCCTGCCACGTGAACGGATTAACTGGCGTTGGGTCGGTTGGCTGCGGTACTGGGACTTGCCCAATGGCGGTCAGCATGGCGTCCGTCATAAATGCCGTGCCCAGCCTGAAATAGCTAATTCCAACGGCGTTGTTTTGCCAAGCGGCATTGCCTTGGGCTAAAACTTCAGTTGGGGTTGGGCCATTACCGACTTCAATAAAGGCCTGCAAAATTGGCGCTAACGGTTTGTTGAAGCTGGCTAGGTTTTGGTTGGTTTCAGTGAAAACGTCTGCAATTGAGCGTCCGAAACGAATTGGGAAGACTGTCGGTTGGATGCTGTCTACAAACGGCACAAAGGGATCGACATAAATGCGCCAGTCGCGATTTTTGCGCGGATCGATGCTGATGGCAATGTGAGTGTCTGGCAATGTTTCACGCAGCGCGTGCATGAAGTTTGTGCCAGTGCCAGGGTTAGTAGACAGCCAAGTGCGGGGCGTGATGTTCAGCGTCAAGGACTTGACCCCTTCGACCGCCAGCGCCTGCTGATAAAGCTGAAGTTCAAGACTAAGGTTAATGCCCTGCGGCACGCCAATTAGATGGACATCTAGGTCTTCCTGCGCAAAAGCATTGACCCAATTGCGAATACTAAGTGGCCCAACAATCCGTTTAGGATCGCGACTGATCCCACCCGTCATGATGTCAAACTCTAAATTGCCCTGCCAATTGATACCTTGCACCGCCCGCACCATAATGCCTTTAGCATTCGGCGTGCGTGTCTTGATCATGCTGGCAAGCGCTGCGATGGTCATGCCACGCAGGTCGGTGCTTTTCCAGAGAATATGCAGAATTTTGTTATCAAATGGGGTGCTCATTGCGACAGGTTCCTCCATTCCATTATTCAATAATTACGTTACTTAACGCAAAACAAACCTTGAATTACGGAAGTGTGCGTAAACAGAGTGTTTTTGTAAATCTACACTCACATTTCCCTGCTAGAATCGCGCTGTTTTGAACCAAAAAATTCGCACATTCTTCAATCAACGCTGGCCCGAATTACTTGTCGCGTTGATTTTCTTCATTGTCTACGTAGTCACTTTGCAACCGGGTATTTTGCCCGGGGATGCCGGTGAATTCCAACTCGTCGTGCCGACTCTAGGGGTTGCGCATCCGCCGGGGTATCCGCTTTACATTTTGTTGGGCAAATTGTTCACTGTCCTCGTCCCCATCGGCGAGATGGCTTGGCGCGTCAATCTGTTTTCAGCGGTGACAAGCTCCTTTACCTTGTTGATTGTGTTCTGGGCGGTGCAGGCATTGCTTCCAAAGCGACATGTGCTTGCTGGATTGCTGGCAATGAGTGTGCTGGGGATTTCTACTACGTTCTGGGCCCAAGCAACTACCGCCAATATTCGCAGTCTAACGGCCTTATTCACGGCGCTCATGCTCTGGATGTTTATCCGTTA
>JAHDIM010000194.1 GCA_020630805.1 Anaerolineales bacterium | reverse complement strand
ATTGGCTATTGGATTGGGCGTGAATTTTGGGGCAAAGGAATTGCGACGCACGCGCTGCAGACGTTCATCACGGAAGAGGAAACGCAACGACCACTACATGCCGCAGTCGTCGCGGATAATATCGGGTCTCTGCGCGTTTTAGAAAAATGCGGCTTTGAGCAAGTCCAGACGATCCGGAGTTATGCCGCTGGACGAGGGTGCGAGGTGGATGAAGTTATTCTAATTCTAAACGCGTAGCGCGACTGCCACTGCGCAACAGATACAGGATTGTAAACTGCACCAACGGCACGCCAGAAATCAGCAGATGAAACAAAATCGCATAAGCAAGCGCTGGTTCCCGCGCAATGCCAAAAGGCGCGAGCGCGGCGACAACCGCGACATGGAAAACCCCAATATTCGCTGGCGTCATCTTGGTCGCTGTACTGACATAGCCGGTAAACAAAATCGCGATGCCTAGATAAATTGTTGGCTGAATATCAAAAGCCGGCAGCAAGACAACTTCACTGATGGCAATTAGCACCCACATCAAACTCGTAATTGCAATCATCGTGAGTAATTGCCGCCAACTGCTCAAGCTCGCCACTCCGACTGCTAGCTTCTCAATCTCGGCCAACACGCGGGCTTTCCAGCGAAATTCAAAACGATCGACAATAGTTGCAAACCAACGCAGCCATTGCGCCCCAAACCGCATTGTCACGAGCACGGCAAATACCCCTACGACGGGCAAGATTTGAAACAGTAGTGGATCAAAATCAAGCCCAGCACCGAGGTCAGCTAAGACAAACAACACTGCCACACCGGTGATGCCTAAAAACACAAGGTCAAACAGCTTTTCGACAAAAATTGTGCCTGCTGTTGTCGCAGCCGCCGCGCCAATTTCACGATTCAGCGCCACAATCCGCGCGACTTCGCCAAAGCGCCCTAACCCAAAAATATTGACCACTGCCCCCGTAAAGTATGACCGCATCGTCGGGATAAGCGGCGTTTCTACGCCAGCCTCGTTTAGCAGCCACTGCCAGCGCCAATACTTGAGCAGTTGTAAGAAAAAGTAGATCACAAACGCTGCAACCACGAAGCCCAATTTCGCCGTACGCAATACACCCCACACCGCAGTCCAATCGATGCCCAAAATAAAAAATGCCAGCACGATGAGTACTAGCACAATTCGGAGCCAAGGCCACCAGTTGTTTTTGCGTTCAGTCATGTTGATCAAACGCGGATAAGGAGGAACGCGGATTTTTAGATAAGTTTCTATCCGCGTTCGTCCCTATCCGCGTTTAGTTTTAGCTACTCAAAATTTTATTGAACTCTGCAATATTGTCCGCAATGCTATTCTCGCCACCAAACACCGCTGAGCCAGCGACCAGCACGTCTGCACCCGCAGCCGCAATGTCTTTGATGTTGTGATGCTTAACGCCACCATCTACGCCAATTGTGGTTTCTAACCCTGACGACTGCAACATTTGGCGCAGCGCACGAATGCGCCCCGTGCTTTCTGGAATGTATTTCTGCCCGCCATAGCCCGGATTGACCGACATAATGAGGAAGTAATCTGTAATGGTGAAGACCGGCACTAGCGCCATAAGCGGGGTCGCCGGATTGATGGCCACGCCTGCTTTGACACCCAGTTCGCGAATTTGCTGCAAGGCGCGATGCAAATGCTTGGTCGCTTCCACATGCACCGAGATAATGTCAGCCCCAGCTTCCGCAAACAATGGAACGAGTTGCTCTGGCGTTTCGCACATCAGATGAACATCCAGAATCACATTCTCAGCAGCGTCGGCAATTTTACGCAACGCAGGCATCACAATTGGACCAAAGGTGAGGTTGGGGACGAATTGACCGTCCATCACATCAATGTGGATGTATTCCGCGCCAGCATCGACGCACTGTTGGACTTGATCTGCCAAACTGCCAAAGTCAGCCGACAAGATTGAAGGGGCAATTTTTGCGCTCACGCAGGTTTCTCCTGAAGTTCAATTCCGTTTTTACCAGCAATTACCAATTTGGTCGCCATGTCTAAAAAGAGGCCGTGTTCCACAATGCCGGGCATCGCTTGGAGTTCTTGCGCTAAGGCATATGAATCGGCAATGCCGTCTTCAAATTTGCAGCGCACAATGAAATTCCCATTGTCAGACACATACCGATCGCCATTTTCTTTCAGCGAATACACAATGTCTGCGCCAAGCGCAGCCAATCGATTGACATGCACTTGGGCTTCAAACTGTAGAATTTCAACCGGCAGCGGCGACCGTTGACCAAGTCGTTCGACGAGCTTGCTGTCATCCACAATGATGATCAGCTCGTCAGCCAACGCCTCAACGACCTTCTCACGGACCAGCGCATTGCCCAGACCTTTGATCACATTCAACTGTGGATCAACGTCGTCTGCGCCATCTACAGCCAGATCCAACCGCCCTAATTCAGAAAGAGGCGCGAGGGGAATATCCAACGCCCGCGCTTGAATTTCCGTTTTGACCGAAGTCGGGACACAGACAATATCTTTGAGGGTTCCATTCTGGACAGCTTCACCGACATAATCGACAAAGTGCTTTGCAGTTGAGCCAGTTCCAAGACCCAGTCGCATGCCATCTTGGACATAGTCAAAGGCTTTTTTTGCAGCCAGTTTTTTGAGTTCTTCCATAGCGCCGTAATGGTAACAAAATAATCTGGGAATAGCACGAATTTGGAAGAAGACTGATGGCTGATCAGCCGATCAGCGCTTACCCTTTGGTACGTGAGTTGCATCTAGCTAGATTAGACACAACCCTTGCCCACCCCTTATACTCATTTCATGCGTCGATTTGCCCTCATTCTGACCGCTGCGTTTCTCGTGGCGCTCGCTTTTCCAGCGCTGATTCTGGCTCAGCGGATGCTGAACAACAGCGACCCGCTGCCCTACCCAGAAGAGTTCTATACGCTCATTGAAGCGTCACCAGACGGTCGCTATTACGCCGCAATTGGGAGTCATGAGCAAGGCGAAATTGTTCAGATTTTTGACGCCATCACCGAAGCGCCTGTTTCAAACGTGGGCATTGGTAAATACTTCGGTTGGCACCCAGACAGTAAACAAATTCTGTTTTATCAGGACCTCACCAGCGATCGTGGGTTGTGGCTTTTCAACGTGCAATCCGAACAGCATCAGTTGATTGCTAGTCCCACCACCATCGATATTTCTGGGGCCGCGATTTCCCCAGATGGCACGCAGCTCGCCTTCGCCACAAACAATTTCAATGCTCACGAAGTTTGGTTAGCAAATGCCGATGGAAGTAACGCGACGAAAGCGATTGAAAGCAATGGAACCGTTTACGTGTTTGATTGGTCACCAGACAGCCAACACGTCCTTTATGCCGATCAAAATCCAGCGAACAATAGCGTGGCAGGCTTTGAAACTGCCAAAGACTTAGGCGGCGGTGAGGCCAATGCTGACACGTCCGCGCTGTACTTGCTAGATCCAGAGACAGGCGAAAGTGACGCACTGAATACACCATTTCTACTGGGTTTTGGTCATGAGCCGAGCTTTTCGCCAGACGGCAAAAAAGTGATCAGCGTAGCTGAAGCCGTTGGCGCGCAAGCAGACTGTCACGCCAAAGACACCGGGCTACAAGACGAAGATGAATGTTTCTTCGAAGACACCGCCCTGTATTTGGAAACCGTCGATAGTGGCGAAGTCGAACTCTTAGCTGAAGATGTATTCAATCCAGAATGGGACGAATCGTTGGATCTGATCAAGGTCGATAAAGTTGGCGATGACGATGAGATCGAGACGTTTGCAATCGCACCTGAGTTTGCCGACCCAAATAATGACGCTAAGCTCATTCCTATTGATCCAGAAGAAGAGTTTGTGCCGCCCACAGTTGAACCAATCGAGCTGCCGACGACGATCCCACAGGGTCTCTTCCGTCCGGGCTTCGAAAAGCAAGGGGCATATTATTTGCAAGAAAGCCCAAAATTCTTGCGCACGCCATATTACGGAACGCGCTATATCACTGCGTTTCACGATCATTTTGATCCGGACTACAAGCGCAATTTCCGTTTTGGACTATTCGACAACACCATTCTTGGACCGCCGGTCAATGAAGACTGTAGCGGTGGCGGCGGCTGGGCCTGGCGGCATCCCACTGGGCGTTGTATCTATTATGAAGGTCACGCCGGCACAGATGTCCGGATGCGCTATGAGCCCGTGCTGTCCTCTGCTGATGGCACTGTGGTCCAATCAACGTGGTGGGATGCTAACAATCGCCGCCGCGGTTTGGGCATGTTCGTCGAAATTGATCATGGCAATGACTACTCCACGCTTTACGGTCACCTAAGCGCACTGACAATCCCGAGCGCTGCAGATGGCGGTAAAACAACCCGCGCCTTAGATCAACTCGGCACCTCTGGGAATACAGGCAACTCATCTGGCCCGCACCTGCACTTTGAAGTGCGGCGCTTCAACGAACCTGTCGATCCCTTCGGCGGCCACGGCCAACAACCGCTTTGGGTTGACGGCGGCTGGGACACAGGCGAAAACTGGACCGCCGAAAGTCTTTGGATTGGGCAGCCAGACCGCAACTACGGCGCGACGTTTACGCACGACACGCCCGCTGACAATTTCATCAAAGGTCGCATTACGTCTGAAGGGTCACGTGACTGTGCCACTGTTGAATGTCCCTTCTGGGTAGAAACCACCGATGTCGGTAATGACGGTGACATGCTATACACCTTCGCTAATGGAGATCGTTTAGATTACTGGGCACTGTGGAACGCCCCACCCGGACGCTATGAAGTTGAAGTGTTTATTCCAAAACGGAATGCCACAACTTGGTGGGCTAAATATTGGCTGGTTACGTCAGGCAGCTACAACTTAGACAAATATGTCGTGGTGGATCAATATGGTGTGTCTGAACGCTGGATTTCACTTGGGGTCTATGAGTTTGGCAACGACGCCCCATACGCTGCTATTCTGATTGGAGATGACACCGGTGAAGGCTTCCGTGAGCGCTGTTTCGATACTGAAGACCAAGATCGCTGTCAGATTGGCGTTGATGCAATTCGCTTCAAGCAAGTCTTAGATCCTGGGGTGCCGGGCCCAATGCCAACCGCAATCCCGCCAACCGCAACCCCAGTGCCAACCGCTGATCCGAATGCGGTATTGGAAGAAAGTGGGTTCTTCCCCTTGGTGGTATTGGGGCGGTAAATACAAAACCAACACACAGGGTAGTGACATGGCGCCATGCCAGATAGGCATCAAGCTAAGCAATTCTGCTAGCCAATTCTTGCGATTAGATGTCATCCCGCGCACTGCTTGCCCTGAGCGTAGTCGAATGGGAACGAGACGCAACAAAGTCAAAAGGTCGATGGCGTGGGCGGGATCTCATTGCAATAGATTGCTGCTTTATCACTTTGGTATCAATGAGATCCCAGCCGCTGAGCCAACTGGATTACTTTTGTACAAATCGTTCGCGTCTGGGATGACACCAGTGCATTCGTTTTAGCTAGCAATAACGATTTTTTCTATGCAATAGCGCTTAGCATGTGACATGGCGCGCCATGTCACTACCTTGTGTAAATTCAACCCTCCACAACAACCTCAACTGCGCCAGTTCCAACGTCATAGACCAAGCCGTGCACCACAATATCCGTCGGCATAAATGGAAATGACTTAATCATCTCTACTTCCGTCTTTACAGCCTCATACGGGTCAGCAAACGTTTGCAACCACTCTGCGAATTCTGTGTCTGAAAAGCGCCCAAGTCTTTCACGCTGATCTGGTGCTAGTCTAGCTTCCATATTTTGACGAATGACATCCAACTTGCTATGCGCCAAGCAACAGCCACAGTCTTTGTGCATCAGCACCACGTATTCATTGATGCCAGCCAAAAACGTCCCGATGACCAATGAACGCACATCCGCCCGCCCACCAATGGTGCGAATAATCCGCACGTCAGAATTCCCACTACCATCGGCACCAAAGCCTGCAATGCCCAACGCTTCGAGATTGATGCGCGGATCCATACAAGTGATCACGGCCATCGTTTCCGGTGCACGCTTAGGCAACCGCTGTACATCAATATTGGCTTGAAACGCACGATTGGCCTGCAACATTTCAGCTAGTCTTGGGGTGCTCATCGGCATTTTCTCCTTGTAAGTGCTTGTTGATTTTGTAATCAATGAGATCCAAACAGGCTTGCAGCTCTGCAAGTTGTGTTACAACCGCCTGCCGATGGTCTTCCAACAACTCTCGGCGGCCAGCATGTGTTGCAACGCCACCGCGACGTAATTCCGCAAACTGTGTCATTTGAGACAACGGCATCCCCGTCGCTTTGAGCTGTTTTAGAAAACCGATCCACTGTAGGTCCGTTTCAGAATATTGCCGCCGCCCAGATGCATCCCGCGCAATGTCCAAAATCAAGCCGATTTTTTCGTAGTAGCGCAAGGTGTGTTTACTTAGTCCGGTCGCAATTGAAACTTGGTGAATGGAATAGTCAGAAGACATCGCTGAGAAGTGTACAAGTTAGAGTATGCTCTAAAGCAAGAGCCAGTTATTCGAATATCCAATTTAATAGGATTACCCCGCAATCAATCCTCTCATAGACTAAAAGCGAAGTGAGAAATGTTAGCAAGACAGGAGAAACACAATGACAAACAGAGGATGTATAGGCTTTCTAATCCCAGGGTTACGCGTGATCCCACAAAACCAAGTGATGGTGATTGAGCGCCTAGGTAAGTTCAGCCGCATGGCTGAAAGTGGCGTGCATTTCCTGCGCCCCTTCGTTGAAAAACCACGTCCGTTTACAATGCGCGTGACCTATCAACGACCAGATGGCAAAAAGCAAGTCGTCACACACCGCAGCGAAATCATCGATCTGCGTGAGCAAGTATTAGACTTCCCGAAGCAATCGGTCATTACCGCCGACAACGTAGTGATGGAAATTGACGCGGTGCTGTACTTCCAAATTGCAGATCCGGTCAAAGCCATTTACAAAGTTGCCAACTTCTCTGACGCAATTGAAAAATTGACCCAGACCACCCTACGCAACGTGATTGGTGAATTGACACTTGACGCAACGCTAAGCTCACGCGACGACATCAATGGACGCTTGCTCACCATTTTGGATGAAGCAACCGATAACTGGGGGGTCAACGTCACCCGCGTTGAGTTGCAAGACATCATTCCTCCGCCTGAAATTCGCAAGGCGATGGAACTCCAAATGACGGCCGAGCGCCGCAAACGCGCCCAGTTACTGCAAGCCGAAGGTGACAAGCAAACCAATATCCTGACCGCTGAAGGGGATGCGAATGCGCAAATCCAAAAGAACCGCGCTATTCAAGAGTCACGCCGTTTAGAAGCTGAAACCGACGCCTACACGCGGGAAGTTGAAGCAAAAGGCGCGGCCAAAGCGCGTCAGTTTGAAGCCCAAGCCGCAGCGCAAGCCCG
>JAHDIM010000193.1 GCA_020630805.1 Anaerolineales bacterium | reverse complement strand
TTGGAACCTTCAACTGGTGCTGCTGGGTCGGTACTCGTGATAACACATCGTAGTAGGCTAATGCCGTAGATGTCTGTTTGAATTTGATTCCAAGATGTAGAGCAGGCTGAGATTGTTGTCCACAGGTAAGGCTTAGCAGCTAACCGAGTTGCGAGTGTAATCACGCCCGGCTTCGACAGGCTCAGCCTACCTAATAAAATTTGCGTAACTTACTCAATAGCGTTATCCAAAATTGAGGATACCTAATAACCTGAATTCTGGATAAGCATTGCCTTTTGACACGCTAAATTCGCGTGATACTTTGAAAAAGTTACCCAGAAACCTAGCTTGTTATCCAGAACTTAGGCTAATAAATTGAACGCCTGCATCTCCCAGATGCAGGTGTTTCTGATTCCGACTTACGCGCTGCGTAACGCGCCTCCAACTTAGCGCTATCTCAGCGCGTCTTTGCTTGCGACTCATTTGAGTTTTGTTTGGATTCCGATAATTCCCCTGAATTTATAACAACATTATCACGCCTCCTTTATCGACGCCTGTCGGTATCTATTTCAAAATCCGTACAACTTATTTTGTCTAAATTCGGACTTGTATTACTGTCGCTAGCAAGTTCGTTTGACGCTTGGGTAAAGAGAGAGTAGAGATAAAGGAGTAGAAAGATGACGCTTAGTCGTATGTGGACTCGCGCGTTTCTATTAGCCTGTATGCTAATTGCAGTTGGCATTGGGGCAGTAGCAGCACAAGAGACACCAATTCAAGTTGCGAATGCAATCTATGCTGGCCACTCAACTGGCAATGATTGTCATTCTGCCTTAACAGAAATCAATGTGGCAACGGGTACCGACGTGACCTATTGTTTTTCTGTGACCAACACCTCAGATGCAGCACTCTATGTGCCGAGCATTAGCAACCCTCAACTTGGGATTAGCTACGTAGATAACCTGCCGTATGTGCCTCGGTTCACGTTACTGGATGTGAATTTGGTCACCAACGGTAGTCCGTTACAACCTGGTGAAACCATTACCTTTTATTACGAAACTGTTGCCACTGAAAGTATGACAAATATTGTGTCTGCTTCAACGGCCCAAGTGACGGAAGAAGCCGTTGCGCAAGAAGGCGTTGCGTTTACATCCGAAGCTGTAGCACAGTTGAACATTGTGGATGCGCGCATGCGCATTGAGTCAGTTGGGCATATTCTCAATGAGGTAGACCAACTACATGAATTCCGCATCTCCGTGGAACAGGATGCACCTGATGGCATCGATGGGAATTGGATTCCTGCGGAGAATATTATCGTAGGCACCATCCATCTTGCAGGTGAGTCAACCTTAGACCTAGCTGACATTGGAGCGGGTGGCTGTGTGACGGGGGGAGATGGCACTTGTATTGTTATCGGAAACTCCACAACGCCAGGCAAAATTGCGCTTTTTTCCGTTGGGACAGTTACCTTTGATGGTGGCGATCCTGACAGCGTTGAAGATGATGTCGTTTTCGATTTAGATACTGATCCAGATAGCGAATTGCCAAGCGGGTTTGACGAAAATATAGTCAACGTTGGTCCAGCTTATAAACAATGGGTAGATGCCTCTCTGCGGACCTCACCAGATACGGCCACTAATGTCGTTGGAGATGCCCATACTTTTGATATTCGTTTGCGTTTGCACGATGCCCCCGCAACCAATAGCTGGGACACGGGCGTTGGCATTGCTAACGAATTTCCGAAAGTGACAACTAGCCCTGCTGGCTATACCTTGGTTGAAGACACCTGTCACACCAACGGTACAGACGCCAATGGGATGTGTCAGGTCGTCATCAACTCTGACACATCAGGACAATATACGGCGACCACCTTTGTTGACTTTCTTTACAGCACCGACGTGGACGGCGATGGGATTGACGAGCAAATTTTGTTGCAACGCACGTCTGACCATGACGGTGCGTTTGGCAACGGTGCGGCTGTTAAGACGTATGTGGACGCCCGCGTAAGTGTGTCACCAGATGGTGCCCTGAACCTTGTTGGCGATGAACATGTCATTACAGTTCTGGTAGAAGTCAATGATGGTGTCACCGGCTGGCAACCTGCGCCAGACGGTGAAGTCATTGAATTGCCACGAGCCCTACTTAATACGTTAGATGCTATAGACGTTACTTGTGCGAACTATGTTGATATTGATGCAGTCTATATCAATCGGTTCGAATTAGATAATGGCAACGGTACGTGCGATGTTCGCATTCGACATGACAGTCCGTTATTAGCTGAAGTCTCTGCGACGGCCTTTGTTGAAATCGATGGTGAAACGGTTGAACGTTCTACTGCATCGCAAGCAGCAAGCGGCTTTGGTGCAGACGCTTATCAAGGAAATGCTTTCAAACGCTGGGTCGATCCACAAATTTCGGTTGGGCCGCGCATGAAAGTCAATCCACTTGGTGAAGAACACACGTTTGTTGTGACGGTCACAGCAGAAGATGACACCGGTGCAGTTGTGGGTGTTCCGAACGTTGTGCCTACAGTCAACTTAGTGACCGTGAATGGTGCAGCGCCAGAGTTGGTGTCAGAAACATGTAGTGCCGGCACAGATGCCGCTGGGCAATGTCAATACACCATCAAGTCCCAGTTGCCAGCACAGTACGATGCAACCGCCAGCGTAGACTTTGCCTATTCAATGGATGTGAATGGCGATGGTGAGATTCACGGCGATCATGAAGTGATCAATGTCTCCATTGCTAGCTCAGAAGAAGCCCCTGCGCAAACAGCTTATATCGGGTTAGCGCTGGCCATCACGCCTGATGCAGACATCAATCCAGTTGGCGAAGTTCACACGTTTGTTGCGCATCTCCAACTGCTGCATCCAAATGGAGAAATCTTTGTCTTAGACGGAGAAACCATTACATTTGAGATGACCAATGGGTCGGCAGCCGATTTTGTAGGTGGTAACACTTGTGTGACAGATGACGCCGGCAATTGTATTGTCCAAATCAACAGCACTGTGCCGGCATTTGCTGAGGTGACAGCCTCGACAACATATATCTACACCCATGAAGACTACGATGGTGAACTGCCGCTTTCTATAACTTCAGAACCGGCTACTAAGGAATACCGCGACTTTAGCCTACAACTGAATCCGCGCGAGGCGATGAATTTGGTTGGCGACCCGCACGTATTTATCCTTAGTGTGATCCAACATGGTGTTGCATCAGATGGAACGCCTACGGATGCCCCAGTTGTCAAAGCTTTGCCAATCTTTACAGGGTCGGCAGTTGCAGCAATCACCGCAAATAGCTGTGCGGATGACCCAAGTACATTGGCAAATGAGGCCGGTACAGACGCCAACGGGCAATGTATTGTGACCATCAATAGTGACGCGATTGCCAGCCTTGAACTTGGCGCACTGTTAAACCAAACAACGTTTGATAACGGTGCCACGTATGCCGCGTTGCCACTTGTACGTAACACTGAAAACGGCGCAGGGGACGCTGCGGGCTTTAGCGGGCCAGCAGGCACTGGCGATGCTCTGAAAGAGTATGTGGATGCCAGTATTCGCATTAGTCCAACTCAGGCGCTAAACCCAGTCAATGCACCTCACACGTTTACTGCCAGCGTTGCGCTGAACACAAATTCTGGCGATGAACCATTGGTGGGGCAGGATGTGACCATTACCTTAAGTAATGAACTCGGTGAAACCCAATCGCTGGCCTGTACAACAGATGCGACCGGGACTTGTAATGTCGAGATCAACACTGACACGCCGCATACATATACGGCAAATGCAACCGCTGTGATTGACATCGATGGTGTCTGGCTCACAATTGATACTAATCCTGATACTGATGACTTTGGCGCTGGGCCATTTGGCTTAGATCGTCCAGCGGTCAAGCAATATGCTGACCTGCGCGTTAGCGCTGGGCCTGCGAATGCGATCAATGTTGTGGGTGATCCGCACACATTTGTCTTTACTGCTGAATGGAACTTAGGCGATGGCAATGGCTGGGTACCTGTGCCCGACCAAACAGTTATCAATTATGAAATTCCGTTTACGCCAACTGATGGCGCCATCCCTCCATTCATTATTGGCGAAAACTGCCAGACGGTTGGTGGTACTTGTACTGCTGTGCTTGAAGAGGAACTCACTGAAATTCCAGGTTTGTATCATGCGACTGCCAGCGTTGGTGTGGGAATTGAGAATGAAAACGGTACCCTTGAATTGATCGCCGTGTCAGATGTTGCAGTCAAGCAATATGTAGACTTGTCACTTGGTCTTAGCCCACGTGACGCAGTCAATAGCGTTGGGGATGAGCATGTCGTCACGGCAACAGTGACGAACGGCAATCAGCCGGTAGCGAACTCAGTCGTGACCTTTGACTGGGTTGAAAATCCAAATGGTGCGTTCTTTGTTGCTGGTAACCAGTGTACGACGGATGCCGCTGGTAACTGTGAAATTGTAATCAATGCTACTGAAACCGGTACAGTGAGCTTGCGTGGCGAAGCGTCTGCAACATTTACTTTAGGTGAAGGCGAAGGTGCAGCCACATTAGACGTCGTCTCTAATCGTCGTCGGGTCGGGAAGACATGGGTAGATCTAAGTATCACTATCGATCCAAAGACGGACCTGAATGCAATTGGCTATGACCACCTCTTTGACATTGTTGTCATGCAAGACATCGGTGATGGCAACGGCCCTCAGCCGCTTGCAGGCGTTGCCCCAATCATTACGATTGTTGAAACGGGGGGCGCAACCAGCACTGCCGCATGTAATGGGAATGGCTTGACCAATGTAAACCGTGGACGCTGCCGCTACACGCTTCCTGGTGCGGCTGTACCAACCGAATATACGGTCAATGCGCAAGTCAGCGCAGAGGTTGCTGGCTTAACGCTCGTACGTGATACAGACCCAACCACCGCTATTTCAAGCGGGAATGGTGTTGAAGACGGAGCTGCTGTCAAACAATATGTGGACGTTAGCATTCGAATCTCACCGCAAGCGGCAACGAATTTACCAGGTGTTCCACACACGCTGGAAGTCGAAGCGTTCTACAACATGCCAGACGGGAGTACCCGCCCGGTAGAAGACGGCTCAAATATCAATGTCACGATTGATCCAGCTGGCTTCAACCTTGAAGCACCGTTCGACACCTGTAAAGTGACGACGACAACAGCCGGCACGATTGGCGGCACTGTCGGTGGTAAATGTACCGTGACTGTGAATTCGGACATCGAAGGCACTTACACGGCGACGGCCAACATCATTGCCGAAGTTAGTGAAGGGGAAACCTTGAACCGCACCACGGTAGTGGGTGAAAGTGGGCCAGACGGGTCTGAACCCGCAGTCATTGTCTACAGTCGTGCTGCTGCAATTGAACTCAGTAAAACGGTCTATGAAGGCCACAATACGGGGGCACTCTGTCAGGTCAACACCACAGATCTCGTTGCTGGCTTAGCTGGTACACCCGTCACGTATTGTTTCGTGGTGACAAACACTGGTGGACGTGCCTTAACAAACGTCTTTGTTGATGATCGTGAATTGGGCATACGTTTAGCAGTTCCAGATTTGCAACCAAGTGAAACCCAGGTGGTGTATCACGAATCCACCATTGATCGGACGTTCCGTAATATTGCGGAAGCAAGCGGTGACTCTGCGGAAGGTGAGCATCCAACTAGTACAGATCATGCTGATGTTGAGTTGATTGTGCCAACACCAACGCCGACGAATACGCCAACGCCGACTTTAGAACCGACGGCAACACTGGAACCGACAGCGACTCTAGAACCAACTGCAACGCCAGAGCCGACGGCGACACTTGAGCCTACTGCAACACCAGAACCAACAGTCGAACCGACGGCAACAATTGAGCCAACGGTAGAACCAACTGCCACAGCAGAACCGACAACAGAACCAACGGCGACTGCTGAACCAACAGTAGCGCCGACGACAACAACCGAACCGACTGTCGAACCAACCGCAACGGTTGAACCGACGGTAGAACCAACTGCCACAGCAGAACCGACAGTTGAGCCAACCACAACAGTAGAACCGACGTTGACGGCTGAGCCAACAGCAACTGTTGAACCGACAGTTGATCCAACTGCAACAACAGAGCCGACCGTTCAACCCACGCCAACGGAAGTAGGGCCACCAATCATTGAAGACCCATACATCTGTGGTGGTGACATTACGGGCAAAGTTGCGTTTGGCACCGCACCGTACACAATTGCGGTTTCACTGCAACCAACAGCCGGTGGCGATGCGATTAGTCTGACGGATATTGCCTTTGATGCGACGGACAACTCATACGTTGTGACTGTGGAACATAATGACACTGGGAGTGCCAATTACGTTCCTGCTGGTGAATATGTTGTAACTTTCACCGTCACTGACGACAATGCCGAAACGCGCAGCGGCTCTTACACGGAAACGATCACAGCCGATTGTGGCACAGCAACGGCTGAACCAACGATTGATCCGACGAATACCGTGGAGCCAACAGTTGAACCAACTGCAACGGCGGAACCAACGGGCACAAGCGAACCGACAGCGGAACCGACGGCAACAGTGGAGCCTACGGTTGAGCCAACCGCTGAACCGACCGCGACGGTCGATCCGACTGGAACCGTTGTGCCGACAGTTGAACCTACTGGAACTACTGAACCAACAGTCGCACCAACTGCAACGGTTGAACCAACCGCAACGACTGAACCAACTGTAGATCCAACTGCTACAGCCGTGCCTACAATTAACCCAACTGCGACTCCTGTTCCAACAGTGACGAGCACGAAGGAACCGTTAGCTGAGGTGCCAGAAATAGCGAAGGCAATTCAAACGGATGATGGGGATGAAACGTACTCGGTTGCAACGCGTGGCGAAATCATCACATACAAGATCACGGTTACGAATGATGAAGCCGAGGAAATGGCTTGGATTCGGATTGAAGACATCCTGCCAGATTACGTCTCTTATGTGAATGCAAGCATCACTAAGGGCACTGCGGTGTACCAACCAAGTACGCGAACTGTCATTGGGGTTATTCCTGAAATTGCACCTGACGAAGTCGTCACGATGACGTTGCGCGTCCGAGTGGTTGATGATGCACCAATCGGTACGAGCATAAAGAACTCTGCTACGGTTCTCAACGAAGAAAAGCTCTCAGATACCTCAAATGAGGTCAACACCACTGTCATTCCGGGTGAAATTCCGAATACAGGGACACCAATCTTTGAAAGCGTGTTTGCGGTGTTGGTAAGCTTGTTTGCACTTGTTGGAGCGTGGCTGCTTTTTGGTCGCTTGCGCAGGGTTAAAAATTAGGCCCTTTTTCACCGCATCGCTGACGGAAATATTCAAATGGCGCAACAGTTTGTTGCGCCATTTGTCATTAACGTCTCACATTACGGGCCCACGAATTGGATACACTTAACTCATGAAAGGGCAAAAATGGAAAGTGTTGTT
>JAHDIM010000192.1:4625-7438 GCA_020630805.1 Anaerolineales bacterium | reverse complement strand
AAGTAATAAAAAATCATTCAATTGGAACAGCAATGCTTATCCAGAACTCAGGCTATTAAATAAAAAAGCCGAAACTTTTTATGGTTTCGGTCTTTTTTCGTCAATCGCAAATTCCACTACCGCCCCGTCAGCCGCAAGAACACCCCCGCGCCAGCCATGAGCACGGCTAACATGCCACATGAAATGGCAGCAAGGAAGGCCCCACCGATGCTGTTGCGGGTATGTTCCACGTAGCCACTGGCAGAGCCATTGAATAAATAGCTAGCCGTGATGGTGTCGTTCGTCTCCCACGTGCCTTCTATCGTCAACGTCTGCCCAGCACGATAGCCTTTCTTCTCGTAAGCATAAAGCTTTTCTGCATCGTCATATTCGAGGACTTCGGCGTTTTGTAAAGACGTATTGTTTGGCAACAAGACGGTGACCTGACTGCCGTCATCGAGTTCGAGGATGATTTCAGCGGGTAGCGGCTCCGCGACCACCCAATCTCGTGAGGGTCCTTCTTCACCTTCCCGCAAGTTCGCTACCTCAGGATTTTCATCATGGATCTTGCGCTGGAGTTCTGCCAAGGCAAACCCGTCTT
This sequence comes from Anaerolineales bacterium, assembly GCA_020630805.1. GTDB lineage: Bacteria > Chloroflexota > Anaerolineae > Anaerolineales > UBA6668 > JAHDIM01. The sequence continues at coordinate 6,858 of JAHDIM010000192.1, read as the reverse complement.
CGTCTGTAGTTGCATCTGCGGGAATCCGCGCGGTAAACAAGCCTGCTTCGCCTGCGCCCAGCGTTGCTAACTCCGCAGCTTGAAATTGAGGTAATGCCCGCACTGTCCGCGCCCGCATAAAGGTTGCGGGAACGGCGACAAACAAGGTCAGGCAAGCCATGACTAGCCCAAACGCACCAAAGATCATAAGCGGCGTGCTCAGGCCAGAGCGCCGCCGTCTGCGTAATAGAAACATAGTGAATTAGTTATCGCTGATGCAAAAGCTAGCGTCAATGCCTCGTTAGCAGGAGTTGAAGCGCGGACCGCCTACAGCAATACACTTAGGTATGAGGTTTTATTCCGACTGTTGGTGTGGGGTTATGAGGCTGTTTGCCACGCGGCCAAATTTAGGCGCGTAATCTTGGAAAGCGGCGTTGGCAGTGCGTCTAGCGCAAACCAGCCAATGGCGCTGCATTTGTGCGGTTCCAGAATTTCCGGCGTGCCAGAGGCGTGCTGGGCAATGTAGGTCGTGCTGACCCAGTGTTGCTGCTCGTCCGGCAGAATGTGATCAAAGGTCCCGAGTTGGCGTTCAAGCGTAATTCCAATGCCGTACTCTTCCTGCATTTCGCGCTGGAGTGAGACGGCCATCGTTTCGCCATAATCGACGCTGCCGCCGGGGAATTCCCAATGCCCGCGTTCGTTCTTCGCTTTTGGCCCGCGCTGGGCAAGGAAAACCTCGCCGCGTGCGTTGAAGATCATCGCGCCAACGCCGATGCCAATGTAGTCAATCCCTTGTTTCATGCTTAATATTTTTGCCGCGGACGAGGGGGACTAGGCGGATGATTTCGTCATCACTCCTTTCTCGTCTCCCTCGTCCGCGGCTAGAAATCTCTAATCCGCGGCGGCAGCTTTGGCTGCAATCTGCGCTTTGATGTTTTCGTGATACTCGCGCGTGATGGGGTAGAAATAGCCAAAGACAATCGCGATTCCCAACAGCACCAGCGGCACCAGACCGATGGACCAGCGAATGGCATTGACCGCAGAGGCTGGCTGTTCCACGACTGCCCCGCCCACGCTTTCAATAAAGCCTTGCGAGGCCAACGCTTGGCTAAATAGCCAGATCGCGCCGCCCGTGCCCAGCTTTTGGAAGAACGAGGCAAACGCATAGAACGAGCCTTCGCGGCGCTGGCCAGTGCGCAGTTCATCAATTTCGACGACGTCCGGGATCATCGACCACGGTAAGAAGTAGGCGACTGCCACGCCCGACCCGCTGAGCGCTGCGAATAAATAGAACAGGCTGACTTGCCCAGCTGGCAAGAACGCGATCAGAATTTGCGTGGCCATCCACGACAGACAGCCCCAGATAAATGCGCGACGTTTATCAAAGCGGCGGGCCATCCACACCCAAAATGGAATGAAGATAATCCCTGACACTTGCGCAATTAGAATGACAATGTTCATTTGCAGTTCGTCCATGCCCATGTAGAACTGCGCGAAGAACGCCAACACCGTGGCAACTAAGCTCGCGGTGGTCCAGCTAAAGAGATACAGCCCCATCAGCATCCAAAACGGTCGATTAGACAGCGTGGCACGGACTGAGCTGGCGGCGTCTAGTTCGTTGACTGGGGCGTTGGGGTCGTCAAATTCCTTGGTGACCGCGAATGCAATCCAAATTGGAATGGCAGCCAGTAACCCAATGATGATCCCCAGCACAGCAAAACGTTGTTGGGCGTCTTCAATAATGCCAGCCAGCACGGTTGCCAGAATAATTGTCAGCAGCCCGCCGAAGATCGAGAAGCCCATGCGGTAGCCGTTGAGCGAGCCGCGTTCGTCGTAGTCTTTCGTCGCAATCGGCGTAATGGAGTTGTACCCCACGTGCACTGCGGTGTAGACCGTGTCAAATAAGATGAACGCAAAGGCGTAGTAGAGCACTTTTCCGGTTTCGCCAAACGGCGGCACAAGGAACTGGAGACAAAATGCCAAGCCGAGCGGTAACGCCCCAAACAAGAGTAACACCCGTCGACGCCCCCAACGGCTTTTGATCTTGTCCGCAATAATGCTAAATACTGGGTCATTGATCGCGTCCCAAATCCGACCGATCAGAATCGCAAGACCCGCACTGGCAGGCGGCAAGCCCGCAATGGTGGTGAGAAAGACAAGTTGAAAAAATGAGATGATCGTCAGCGGCCCACTCATGGAAATGTCTCCCATGGAGTAGAGCCACTTAAAGCGACGTGAAAGCATATTGCGTTGT
>JAHDIM010000192.1:0-4525 GCA_020630805.1 Anaerolineales bacterium | reverse complement strand
GTTAAGTGGCGGGTATTTTACAGGATGTTGAGGGGTCAGCTGTCAGCCATCAGCCATCAGTGTTCAGCTTGAGGCTGGCTCGCGGCTGAAGGGGTCATCTACAAGACTGCTAAATGGTCAGCCCGGCAGTTAGGGTGTCTAAGACCGTTGGTGGATTTGAACCGGACTTCATAGCGATGTCCAGTTCGAGCAAGCGGCGGTAGATCTTTTCGAGTTGGCTGAGTCGGAAGCGGCGCGCTTGGTTGACGAGTTTTCGCGCAACAAAGGAATGCACACCCAGTGTTTTCATCACATCTGCATCATTGCCACCTTGATCCATAACTTCACGCGCCAACAGCAGCAAACGATATTGACGCACAATCATGGAAAAGACTTGCATTGGCTCTTGACCCGGTTGGGACAGGAGCGTTTGCAATGTGTGAAAAGCTTTACGGGCATTACGACCGCCAAGTGCATCGACATAGTCAAAGATATTGGCGTTTGAGGCGGCTGGGGTTAGCAGTTCCACATCGTCCGGCGAGATTGGACGCTCAAACTTGGTGTAGAGCAGTAGCTTTTCAATTTCTTGTGAGGCCACGCGCGGATCTTCATTGATGGCGGCGGCAAGGACAGCTGCCGCTTGCGGTGAGATTTCGCCGCCTTGTTGCTTCGTGCGTTTGACAATCCATTTTTGGAGCGCTTCGCCCTTTGGAACCCCAAACAGCTTGATGGCATGACTTGGGTGTTCCGCTGCAAGTTTCAAAAGGCGGCTATTCTTTTGAATTACCTTAGTCTCAATAATAATGAGATTGGTAAAGCTAGGCAGACTGGGCAAATAGTCGAGCAAGTCATTGAACAGCCCTTGTTTACTGCGGCCTTTGACAATGACATCACGCAAGACAACGAGGCGAGAATCGGCGAGGAATGGGACTGCATCTGTAACAGCCCGCAGCGCGCCAATGGTCGTTTTCTGACCATCGAGTTCGGTGAAGTTGAGTCCGGTGGTGTCTACCGCAGTGAAGTGAGCCTTTGCTTTTTGCAAGGCTTCGGTAATGGCGAATTCATCATCGCCATGAAAGATGCGGAGCTGTGGCGCTTTTTTCGCCATAAACTGTTGGAGTACGGGCTAAGACACCCAGCGGGCCGGCACACCAACTGCGGTTGCGCCATCTGGAATATCGCGGTTGACCACAGCACCCGCGCCAACGGTCACATCGGCACCAATGGTGACGCCGGGTAAGACCGTTGCCCCAATGCCAATGAAAGAGCCATTCCCCACGGTGACATTGCCAGCAAGGTTCACCCCTGGTGCAATATGACAGTGAGCGCCTATGACGTTGTGATGGTCTACCGTGCAGCCAGTATTGATGATGCAATTTTCCCCAATCTGCGTGCCGATGTTAACAATGGCACCCGCAATGACTTGGGATCCACGGCCAATGGTGACATCGGTGCCCAAGATTGCAGTCGGATGAATTGCGGTTGTAATTGGCGCACCTTCTCTTAAGAGATGTTCAAAAATACGGCGGCGCGTTTGGTTACTCCCAATGGCAACAATAAATTCCGTGTCGGGATACTTCGACCAGTCTTTCTCACTGCCCAGAATTTCTAAGCCTAAAACCGTTTTGCCTTTGGCTTGATAGCGGCTATCAAAGAACCCGGTAATGTTTCGTTTCGATTGCATAAAGACGTCTGCAACCACTTGCCCGTGGCCGCCAGCGCCAATGATTATTGTTGACATGAATGGTGTGTACTGTTCCGTAGAATAACGCCTGCTTCAAATAATAAGATAGTACTGGTGGAACATCTCTCTCAGTGTAGCACTTTCTGGGCCTAAATTTGCGCTATTCAACATCTCATCAGCAGCGCACAAAACGTTCAACTTTTGAATCTGGGACCTTTGCTAAATAACTACGCTATCCACTTAGACGGATGCTAGCGTAACGCGTCACCAAGCACTTTTGCACAGCAGAAGTCTAGCGTTGCGATAGCGCTTTTCTGCGGTATCATAATTTGCACAGTATCTCGCAGAAACTATAGGTATTCAGCACCGCATTATAAACTGACCACTCTTCTATGGCGCATCCGTTTAAACTCCCACCTTTGCATCCGTTATTGATTGTCATTTCCGGCCCGTCAGGCGTTGGGAAAGACTCTGTTTTGAATGAAATGCAAGCGCAGGGGGCAGACATCCACTTTGTGGTGACTGCGACAGATCGACCGATGCGGCCTGGTGAAGTGCATGGCAAAGACTATTTCTTCATCACCAGCGATGACTTTGCCGAAATGATTGAGCAAGACGAACTGCTGGAGTATGCCAATGTCTATGGGGACTACAAAGGCATTCCTAAGCAGCAGGTTCGTGAAGCAATGGCCAGCGGCAAAGATGTTGTCATGCGCATCGATGTGCAAGGCGCTGCCACCATTAAGGCCATGTACCCAGAATCACTGCTCATTTTCTTGACCACAGAGACGGAAGAAGAATTGACCGCTCGGCTCATTGAGCGCAAGACCGACACAGGTAAAGGGCTCAAATTACGCATTGCAACTGCTCGCAAAGAACTCCAGCGGCTGCCCGAGTTTGACTACTGCGTTGTCAACGCCGACGGTGCTTTAGACAAAACGGTCAATGCCATTTTAGCCATTATTGCCTCTGAACACCGCCGCGTGACCCCACGCAAAGTCGAACTCTAAACCGACTTACCTGCACCCAACTTCTTACAACCCATTTGCAAACCGTAGCGTACGCGTCACGAGTCAGACAACTCCGCGTCGAGCGCTAGTACCTAGAATTTAGCTACTCTAAATACAGGATATCGGTTGGATTCGCACACCGTAATGTGCAGCCCAATTGGTTATCTGCACCGTAACCACACTGACCGCTGACGGAAGATGCACCGCTAGTCACGCGCAGTTTAATCAAATTTTTACAAGCGCTTCACATTCGTCTTGCTCCATTTGGGTACGGTAAAGACATCAACATTTTGATGTCTCACAACGAAAGGAGTATTGCCCATGATGACCAACTTCAGCACCACCGACGCCGTTTCGATCAACGCGTCTGCGTCGCATTGGCACGTCCATCGATTCAAAGCGATGGGCAGTGAAATTGCCATCTGGCTTGAATTCCGCAATGCGAGTCGCGCGGCACAGTTACTCCACGAAGCAGAAGCGCTGTTTCGGCGGAATGAGGCGGTTTTAACGCGCTTCAATCCACTCAGCGAGTTGATGTTGCTCAACGCCCGTCCAGAACGCTGGGTGTCTGTTTCCGCAACCCTTTGGCACGTCATTAAAAATGCAATGACATTGGCCCAGATCACTGACGGCTTGTTTGATCCGACTCTATTACCTGCACTCCGCGCCGCCGGCTATGACCGCACCTTTGACAAACTAGACCCTGAAAACGCCCTCGTGCCAATTACTAGCTTACGCGGACGCTGGGACGATGTCGGACTCAACTCTTTTGAGCATGCAGTTTGGCTGCCCGGTGGAGTCGAGCTAGATTTAGGCGGCATTGGCAAAGGCTGCACCGCGCAAAGCGTTGTCAACTGGCTCTCACACTACGGCCCGTGTATGGTGGATGCAGGCGGCGACTTGACCATGGGCGATCCGCCAAGCTCTGACCCCGGTTGGTCAGTTGGCATCGCGACCCCGTCCTCAACACAGTTTATGTCTGACTTGCTCTTTCTGTCGTTGCGGAATACGTCGTTGGCAACGTCTGGCATTGGACCCCGTTTATGGATGCGCAACGGAACGCCACAGCATCACATCATCGATCCGCGCACGGGGGAGCCGGCCAACACTGACCTCGCCAGCGTCAGCGTGATTGCGAACACTGGCGTTGAAGCAGAAGGCTACGCGACCGCCGCCATGATTGCTGGCAGCAGTCGCGCCTATCGGTTTCTAATTGAAAAGGGATTGGCCGCGGCACTAGTGCTGAAAAACGGCACAGTCTGGACCACGCCACAAATGACGCAGTTGGCGGTTTAGGTCGTTCTAAGCAGTTGAGTCTAAAGTGGTCGTAAACTTCATTGTAGTGACATGGCTCGCCATGTCAGATAGACATCAGGCTAAGAAGTCGAACCGGCTAAAACGTTGGAATTTCACCCAAAATAAATGTCGTGTCATCACGAGTGATCGACCAGCGGAGCCGCAGGTTGAAATCTACTAGGACAATATCCGCACCTTCGTCGTGTCATGGAGAGCACGAACGAATTACCCTTTTGTAGCCTAATTGATCGCGTGCGAACCATCTGAGCTATGTGTGTTCTAGTGCTGTGTCCTTAGCAGTAACCAAGCGAAAAAATCGCTTGAAGACTACAAGTAACAGTTGATGTTACTTAGTAACACGTTTGTAGTACGTCAAAGTTGAGCACATCATTGCGTGCCAGGGATTTGAGAATGGCACTTCAAGACCCGTTGGCTCTGAAAATCATAGGTGAGATCCCTCGCACGCGATCTAAGCAAAAATTTCAGTCTTATTCGTTCGTGCTCGTGATGACACAGCGCAGACTTAAGCTAGCAGAATCGTTTAGCTTGATGCGCA
>JAHDIM010000191.1 GCA_020630805.1 Anaerolineales bacterium | reverse complement strand
AAGCGCTTTCCAATAGATGCGGGGCCAGACAACAGATACGCATTGCGCAGCTTTTTGAGGTGCACGTCGCGGGAGAGGGAATCAACAGCCCATTCGTGGCCTTCTAGGGTCCAAGTCGTCATAATGCGTAATGCGTAATGCGTAATGCGTAAAACTGAAGTTACGAATTACACCTTACGGATTAGTTTTCTTCCCCTCCTGCTAGCTTTTTCAACAACCGCTGCTTCCGATGCTCAAATGCTTCAAGCGCATCGCGTTTTTTCCAATTGTTCTTCCAAGTCGCAATGCCGGCTAATCCACGTTCGGTCCATTCCAACGCTTGCGCAATATCAGGAGCATGCCACTCAAAGAATTTAGCAATTTCCTCAAACGGATCTGTTACTGCGGGTTCGTATGCGGCCCACATTTCCCAATGCTGAACTGCATCGGCACGGCGGTCGTGTTTTTTCAAAAAAGCACTGTAGCGTTTCAGAGTCAGCAAATATGACTCATGCGCCAACGGGCGCGAAAGGGCTGCTTCAAAGACCTCTTCAGCCTCACTTGTGCGTCCTTGGTCATCAAGCCACGTTGCTAACCGGACGCAATCATCACCAGACAGACTTGGATGCGTCGGACTCCCAAAAGCACGCAACAGACGCGTGGTCAGCGTCACCATCGACAGAATATCGATTTCGTTGTGATAAAGCACGCGCTGCATTTCAGTGGCATTGCCATCATTGAGGAACTGGGCATACAACTGTGGAATGAGCCACCCCGGCACATCATCGCCAGTGCGATGGACACCAAGCGCCTCTTCTTCGACAGTCGCCAGCCGACAGTTTTCCAAACGACCGCGCCACATCCGGCGAGCTGGCGTCAGTAGATCCAGATTAGGCATCGACTTCAACACTGCTGGCCGCCGATTCATCGTCAGCCGCGTGTTGAGCAACGGCACATCAAAGGAGCGTCCATTGTAGGTCACTAGGCCATCCATTTCGCCCAGCGTATCCATCAGCACGGCAAGCATCGCGCGCTCTTCAGCGGGCTCACGCAAAAACAATTGACGCAAGACGTATTCATCATTCTCAAAGAAACCGATTCCGACCAGAAACGCCAACGTGCCAGCGCCTCCCGCAAGACCTGTCGTTTCTGTATCAACAAACGCCAATTTACGTAAGTTGAGTGCGTCTTTAGTTTTGGCGAGTTCGCTCGCGGTGGGGGCATCGCAGCCAAAGAGGTCCAGCAAACGACCATTGCCATGCAAATGGCTAACAGGATAGCGTTTTTCAATGACATACGCCGGACCAGACGCCGTTTCGACCTCACTACCACCCAATGATTCAACTGTCGGGTAAAGCGACTCGTAAGTTAGCTCAGAATAATCTGAACTTGACGTTGGTTTTGGAACTGGCGGCGAATTGGCTGGAGCAGCAGGAGGCGTGGCTTTAGATTTGACGCCCATGCGCTTGAGCCGCGAGCGCAGATTATTTGGGCGTGGCATTCGGTTAGCGCGTGATCGTCAAACGATGGATGGTGGTGTCTTGACCACCAAATTTATATTTATAGTCTTCGTCACCCTGCATAAAATCGAACACAGTGTGACCGGTCGCAATAGAATCTTCGATGATATAGGTCAGCAAGACCCAGCCAGCAGACAGCGCCGCAGCAACCTGTGGCAACAGCCCGGAGTTATACAGCCAAATCCGATCGGCATAATCGTAGGCTAGATAAGCCGCAACTTTCTCACCGTTGACTTCAAGAAACGAAAGGCTAAGTAACGCATTGGCTTGCGCGGCTTTGATTAGATCTGTAAACACTGGTCGCATCTGCGGACGTTCAAGAAACTCTGCTTTTTCAGGATGGCTGCTAGCCATCAAACTGAAGAAATTCTCAGTTTCAGCAGCAATATCTGCATCGGCAGTAACAAAATGCCAACTGGTTTCTTCATTTGCTTCAGCGCGGCGCCGTTTGCGGCGGATCTCGCGGCGTTGTTTGCCCGAAATTTGAGCCATGTAGGCCTCAAAATCGGCTGGCAGCGGAATCGCTGGTGAGACATCAATTTGACTCACCTCAGCGGTAAGACTAAATGCAGATGCCATCGCTTGCCATTGTGTGAAGGTGTCACTCCAGCCAGGGATATTTGACAACTGGGCCGATTCCCATGCTGGACAAGCGTCGCTCATGAGCCATGCAAACACCGCATCCTGCACCGCAGCCTGATTGTCTGCTGAGGCAATAACATCGAGGTAGTCTGCAATTTCTTCACCGCCAACCCAGCGCAACACGCCAGCGTTGTCAATGAACAAGGGCGCTAACCCGACAAGGACATTGGCATCGCTTACCGCCAACACCAAAAGCTGCCCATTCCCTAGGTGTGTCCACCAAGTTTTTTGAAAAAATGTGAGCTGGAAGGGGGTACTCGTGACTGCATTAGACACAAGTGCATCCCAGTCTGAAGCTAGAGAGTCAAAGACGGCAGGGTCTGTGTAAGCGGTAATTTGCATATGACGAAATTATAACGCTCAAGCCTATGCAAAATGTAAGCGGGATTTCTGAAGTCTGTGATCAAATATTTAGGCTCTTCAAAACCTCGATTTCAAGTTGCACGTTCGACGCTGCTCAGTGAGGACGTATCACATCATTTTTTCTGTCAGGCACGGAAGTTAACTCAAGAGCCTGCCCTTCATCAGCATACTCATGTCTAATCTAAGGAGTTTTTACACAAGGCAGCCGCCAATGCGCCCCCACTGAGCGAAGTCGAATGTGCAACTTAAGTCAATGCTATAGACGCTAAACATAAGATTTGATCACACACATTTCTGAAGTGTGGTGCAAAGCAACAAGTTGCCCTATCCCGTTGTCATCAATAATCGTAAATCGCGACGCCTTCATTTGTGGCCCACGACTTGAGTGCTTCATCCGTCTTTGCTAGCACCTGTTGGGCAATTTGAACCCGTTGCTGACAGGCGTCGGGTTCACCTTTGCCAGTTTTACTGAGCCACACAAGATAGGCAGCGTCAGCAACAGGGCTTTCGAGATTGGTCATCATTTGCGCCATGGTTGCTTCAAGACACAATAACGCTGCTCTGGAATATCCGTATTCGTTGAGAGTGCTGGCACCAATTTGGTAGTAACCCGTTTGAGATGTCAGTGCTGACAATGATTGTGGATCTAGGTCAGCCTGCTGCGTGACATAGCTTACGCGTACTTGTTGCCATAATTCAAGTAGCTCTTCCGACACTGAAGCATATTGTTCATAGCCTAACCCAGCGCAAAATTCATCATATAAGCCTTCTAGGCCAATTTCACGCGTGGCATGTTCAAACTGGATCATATGTCGCCGCCCACTGGCAGGGATATGCGCCAGCATCATCAAAGCAGTCATCGCATAGTCAAATACTCGATTCAGACTGAGAAGTTCAGTTGGCGACAACAGTTCAATTGGGGCGATTCCTAAATGCGGCTTGAGCACCTCAAAAGCATGTTCAGCTTTGCGAAGTGCCTGCCGAGCACGCTGATAGACATTATCGGCTGAAAAGAAATTACTGCGAATAGCCGCCTGTACCAGATCAAACTTATGGCGCGGATCGTAAAGAGGGAACCCTTCATATAAGGCATGGCCTAAAAACGGGTCACGTCGCAGCGCTTTTTTATCCCGCATGCGGTCACTTGACACAGGCAGGTATGAAAGCAAAACTGTATCAGACTGATAAACGTGTTGCGGGGCAGCGTCGGCCGGTGCATTGGCATCAAGCCCTATAAGGTTGATGTCAATGGCATTATTGAGCGGCGGCTCTTTGCGCGCCACCGAGCCAACTAAACAAACAGCCTCTACCGCAGGCTGCTGCATCCCGAGCCGTTGCGCAAATTCTTGCGCCAGCTTTACCAGCAATTCGTTTTCAATCATCGCGATAAGGATAGTAGGCCGCTGGAGAATTCGCAAGAAGGAGTATGAGAGGGATCTATCAACAAGCGCTTGCGTAAAGGAAGTTACAGGATTGCGATGTTACAACGTTACGCTGTGATTTAAGTCTACTTTGACGTAACGGCGCAACCTCGAAACATCGTAACAACACCCCTTGAAAACATAACTTTTTAGATTTGACCAATTTTGCAACCTTTTGAAAGCTGCTGCGTATTCAGTTATCAAGGGAGTATAAATTTTTCTAGTAACCATACAGATTGCACATGAATGTGTCACTCGGAAAGGAGAAGCGTGATGTATGCATCAATGCTAGTGTCTTTCAGGAGCCGCCTGTATAGTTAAGTTGCATTTATGACAACAGATGATCTCGTATTAGTCGAGCGTGTCACCCGTGGCGATCAGGCCGCCTTTGGTGAACTGGTGACAAAATATCAAACGCCGATCTATAACCTGACTTATCGCATGCTTGGAAACGCTGGTGAAGCGGAAGAGGCAGCGCAGGAAGCGTTTTTACGCGCCTACACACGCCTACACAGCTTTGACCGTAAACGCGCCTTCAAAACGTGGTTGTTTTCAATTGCATCCAACTACTGCATCGACCTGCTGCGCAAGCGCCGTCTCACCTGGCTTTCTTTGGACGAGCCCATTCCGCATCATCCAAATTTAGTAGACGGTCAAGCTGGGCCAGAGCGAAGTGCTGTCAAAAGTGAACGCGATGCAGCCGTGCAAGACATGCTTGCCCAGCTTGCACCAAAAGACAGGATCATGATTGTGCTGCGCTATTGGTACGACTATTCCTATGATGAAATTGCCGAAACAACCGGCGCCAGCGTTAGTGCAGTCAAGAGCAGGCTGCATCGGGCGCGGCACACACTAGCCAATAACATCAAGGACAACAACAGCGCGCTAGTGCTAACCGCACTACTGGTATAGGAAGTAACAGATATGAAAGAGAAAGAGTTTCAAACCCTAGCCCAACAACTATTAGATGGCGACCTGCCAACTGAGACTGTCAATCGCTTTGAAATGGCATTGGCAGACAACGACCAACAACGCAAAGATTGGGAACGTCTAGAAAGCGTGCATACAAAACTAAGTGCACCGCCCATGGCTGAAGCCCCAGCCTTATTTGCCGCTAACGTGATGGCAGCCATCCAAGCCCAAGAATCACCTGCGCAAGCGTTATCACGACGTTTCAATCGCATTCTGCCGATGATTGTGGTTGGCGTCAGCACCGCTGCAGCCTTGCCAATTATGGTAAGTCTAGTGTTGCTCGTTGCAATCTCGCAACAGCCAGTCTTGGCGGAAATTGCCACCAACCTATTTGGAGATGGTTTCCTAGTCTTGCAAAGTGTCCTCAATTCCATATTCAATATGGGGGTGGCCTTTGTTGGCTGGTTAGCACCGCAGCCAGGCTTTATGTTGGCCGTTGGCCTAGCCCCAGTCTTAGCGGTGGCTTGGCTCCGCACCATGCGGCACTTTACGCCTAACCAGTTGAGTGCCTAAATGCAACGCGCACAACGACAGCAGCAAACCCGCTGGCTCATGGCCATTGGCATTTTGCTGTTACTTGGCTGGTGGAGTGTGCGTCCGGCGAACGCGCAAAATGTAATTGACGATGATGTTACCGTCGTCGGTAGCAACTATAAGTTAGAAGATGGCGACACCATCAACGGCGACTTGACCGTCCTCGGTGGCAATGTGGACATTGAATCTGGGGCAACCATCAATGGTGATGTCACTGTCTTTGGCGGCAATGTAGACATTGAAGACGATGTCACCATCAATGGCGATGTGACCGTGTTTGGCGGGAACGTTGATATTGATGAAGACGCCACCATCAACGGGCAGCGCGTCGCAATTGGTGGCAATGTTAAAGGAGATGGCGGCAGCAGTTTCTCATTTGATGGCCTAGACATTACTGAAAACGTCGATGTCACCTTCGATCGCCCCTCGCCCTTGCGCAGATTTGGGTCACGCTTAGGCGGCGCAATTTTTACCGCAATTGGCATGGGCGCACTCGCGCTAATTGGACAACTATTCTTTGCCCAGCGCGTGCGCAACATTAGCGAAGTCTTGTTTGACAAGCCACTGCAATCCGGTGGCGTTGGACTGCTTACACTAGCCGTCTACGGGGTGCTCTCTGTCGTATTGGCACTCTTACTTGCCACGATCTGTTTCGCAATTGCTAGTTTTGCGGGCTATGCGTTTGGAATATTGACCATTGCAGCCGGCTGGGTTGCAATCGGGTCTCGACTTGGAGAGCGCTTACTTAGCAACCGAATAGATGAGTCCGAATTACAACCAGGCATCACAGCCGGATTTGGCACGGCATTGTTAACGCTCATTTTAGGATTGTGCTATACGCTAAGTGCAATCATACCGGGGCTAATCTTCCCGACAGTCAGCGTGACTGTTATCGGAACTGCTTTCGGATTAGGTGCAGTGGTGTTGACACGCTTAGGAACCTATAGCGAGGCCGCCTTATTTGCACCAAGTGTCGCCAAAGCGACACCCACCAACAACTTTGAATTTGAACATGAGGTACAACATGATGACAACTGATAAAGAATATAGAGCACTAGAACGCCCTCGCAACGGTCGCCGCTTCTTAGGCGTCGCCGCTGGCTTGGCAAACTTCTTAGGTATTAGCGCCTTCTGGGTGCGTGTCGCCCTAATTGCCGCGCTGCTTCCAGGCGGTGTTCCTGGCATTCTAATCTACCTAATCGGCTGGATTATTATGCCAAACGAACGCTAAGCTGAGCATCTAGTCCATACCAAACGCCCTGTAGTCCATCATCTACAGGGCGTTTTTGATTCTCTGACCTACATAGTGGCAAGTTCCTGCTATTTATCTCCAGTATTGCTTATGTGAGCAGCCTCGAATTAGCCATAGTTACGCGTATTTCCGACATCCTTAAGCTAATGTAGACAAATGTCTACAAACATAGTATTGCATTACCGCGAAACTCCTATATCATTTGTTATGGTCTGGTTATAAGACTAAAAAAATCGCATCAATTAGGAGACTCTTTCCAAATGGCTACACGAAGTAAGTCACTCATTTTAGCAACTGTCATGTTCATCATGGCAATTATTCCAGCAAGTGTTTTAGCACAAGGCACAGCCAACGTAACCTTTACTAACGGTTCAACCGAAAGCTTGTTGATTGTATTCAGAGGCCCTCAAAGTGAAACCTTTACGTTGAACGCGGGTGCAATGCAAACAGTCAGCGTCGTTTCTGGCTCGTATGACATTGAAATCAATGGCCCGAACGGACAAGCTGTATTCCAAGCGCTACCTGTAACGCCTGATATGCTTATCGAAATTACAGATGCTAACGAAAGTGACCAATTCTCAGCAAATGTAGTCGCATACTCAATCCCAGCTTCTAGTAACAACTCAAATGCCGCTGCCGAGGCTGCTGCCGCCGAAGCCGCTGCTGCTGAAGCTGCTGCCGCTGAAAAGGCTGCCGCAGACGCTGCTGCTGCTGAAGCTGCTGCCGCCGAAAAGGCTGCTGCAGACGCCGCTGCTGCTGAAG
>JAHDIM010000190.1 GCA_020630805.1 Anaerolineales bacterium | reverse complement strand
GGATGTTTCACTTCCTAGTGGCTTCGCCACCGCTTCGCGAGCAACAAGGAGATTTCACGTTCTTAGACACTTTCTCACTATTCGTAAATCCTACGAATGAAACGCCGGTACAGCCAGACAATCCAGACAAGGTGATACCCAATTGCCACCAGCGCATACAGCCCAACGGTGCCACCATCATAGATAGCCCAAAATGCTTTCGAGGTCCAAAACGTTGGCAAAATTGCAAAGGCCCAATGCCAGTTGGCGCTAATAAACCAAGCCACGACCGGCCCGACGAGCAAAATCCCAAATCCCTTCATCAGCGCCAGTCCTTCGACTTTGTTCCGCGCAAATGCCGGTAAGAAGAACAGCATCATTGGCGCGAGTAGCGACGCGGCAAACGCCACCAAGACGAGTTCAACCATCTTGTCTGGCACATACATTCCACTCAGTGGCACAACTAGCAGCAGAAAAAGCATACTAACGCCGATGCTAAACACCACGCGGTAGCTAATGTAACCGTTGGCGGACAGCGGTGTGACCTGTAACGCCGTCAGCGTGCCATCATCACGCTCGTCTAGGACTAAGAAGCCAGCCAAGACACCGACTAAGAGCGCAAGTTGTAAGAGGACGTAAAAGCTCAGAATGAGCGCGTCATACTCCCGCAGATTGAAACCGGGGAAGCGTTTGGCTAGGGCAACATCCAAGGCGGGGATGCCTAGCTGTAGAAATGCCAACATTGCCCACGGCACAAGAAACATGAACAGCATGAACGAGTCACGCCGGATATTTCGCAAATCATTTTTGGCGAGCGTTGCAATCATATTGACTACCCTTGTACCACGTACCGATTGAATAAGCGCTGCGCCAGCAAACTAAGCCCGACGCTCCACAGCAGCAAGTATCCGCTGTGAAACGCCACCTGCGCAGGCGATAATGACGCAAAGCCAGCTTTGAGTAATACCAACATGGAATGCGCCGGAATTAGGCGAATAAGTGCTGAATCTGTGAATGCAAAGAACTCTAACAACGGTAAGAACAGCGGAATCAGCACTAGTTGAGACGGGATCAGAAAGCGGCTAATGGATGCATACGGCGTTGCCACACAAAATCCCAGCAATAGCACAACGACTGACGTTAGGACAGTTGCGAGGGTCAGGATGCCCCAATTGACCATCAGCGTTGGCGCGCCGAGCCAGATCACTGCAGTCACCACCAGCGTCACCGCCACCGCCATCAGCGTGAGAGAGGCCAGTTTCGCAAGCAAATATTCCCAAAACCGGAGCGGTGTGCTGACTAAGCCAAACACCGTCCGTTCTGACTTCTCAAACATTTGCTGCCCCGCAACAAAGAAAAATCCAATCGGCGCGAGATCAACAAAAATCCCAAACGGCAGCCAATACGCTTCCAAGCCTTCTGGCACCGCTTGCAGCAGCCCGATCCACAGTAAGGCCACCACAATTGCAGCATACCAAAAGCCATAGCGCGTATGCACGCGGATATCTTGAAGTAGTGCCGTCCGAAGTCTAGAAATCTTGAGAGACATTAGCGCAAAGACCGCCCAGTGACTGCAATAAATACATCTTCCAAGGTTGCCTCTTGGGTATGCATGGTTTCAATTGTGCCGCTGTTGAGCAACGCTTGAAATTCAGCATTTTGGCCAAGGTCCGTCAGGTCAAATTCGTGCTGTGTTAAGCCTTTGTCTGTCACCGCTTCCACACGGACGCGACGTTTACCATGCTGGAGTTTGAGGTCACGGGGAGAATCAATCAGCGCTAGCTTGCCATCCACAATGAATGCAACGCGGTCACAAAGTTCATCTGCCACGCTCATGTCGTGTGTGGTGAGAAAAATTGCCCTGCCCGCAGACTTTTCGGCGCGGATCAGTTCGCGAATATTGCGCGCGTTGACCGGATCTAACCCTGAGGTCGGTTCATCTAGAAACAGCAGTTTGGGTCGATGTAGCAAAGCCCGGACAAACCCCAGACGCATTTGCATCCCTTTAGAATATTGACTGACACGCATCTCAGCATCTTCACTTAGGCCAACCAGTGCCAAGAGCTCTGCCGGATCATGCGTTTCACCGCTGTACAAACTGGCAAAAAATTGGAGATTTTCTATGCCAGACAACTTCTGATAGTGATTTGGCAATTCAAACGACACGCCGATGTCTTCATAGTAACTGTCCGTTGCAGCATTGAGCGGTGTACCAAATACGCTAGCCTGCCCCTGATAGTTCTTAAGCAACCCCGTGAGAATTTTCTGGGTTGTACTTTTCCCCGCCCCACTTGGGCCAAGAAATCCAAAAATTTCACCCTCACCAACGGAAAAGCTAATGTCATCCACCGCATTGACATCGCTGTTCGGATATTGAAAAACAAGATTTTGTACGTCAATCATAAGTAAAACTTAGTATGCCCTACAGACCTCGGTTAGACAATCTTATTTTTTGGGATAACTCAACACAGTTCAAGACTGCGTTGGAAGCGGCTTAACATTGACTTAACCCGATCTAAATACTGAATCTAGTCTGCATCTGGATAATGAAACTAGTGGCAGTGCTGCGCCTATTGAGGGAACTGCCACCGAAGGTGTTATCAAGATGCGAATTTCAAAACTTACTGACTTTTTCGATCGTCATCCAATTATTATTCTGAGCGGACTTTTTATCGCGTGTATGGTGCTCACAGTATTTCAACTTGAGCGCATGCAACGGGAAATGATCCGAACGGCTTCCATTGAGCAAGCCGCGCACTATTCAGAAGCGATCAGTATTTTCCGGAATATTTATACAAGTGAGATTACTGGTCGAGTCAAAGATCATGGGATCGAAATTACCCATGACTATGCAGACCGCGACGCCGCAATTCCCTTGCCAGCGACAATGAGTATGTTGCTTGGGAATGCGATTGCAGACACAGACAGCGGTGGGGCCGCACGCTTATATAGTAACTATCCCTTCCCTTGGCGTACAGAAGAAGGTGGCCCGCAAGACCCTTTTGAAGTCGCCGCGTTGGAAGCGCTAGAAGCCAACCCAACTGAGCCTTACATCGAAATCTTAGACACAGACAACGGTCAAGTTGTCCGCTATGCGACGGCCAATGTCATGGCACAAGGCTGTGTCGATTGTCACAACGCCCACCCCGATAGCCCACTCAAAAATTGGGAAGTCGGTGATGTCCGCGGCGCAATGTCAGTGACCATTCCTGTCAATGCTGTCGTGACCACCTCCCGCCGTTGGGCTCAAAACATCATTTTGCTTGTCGGCAGCCTCTCGCTGCTAGCACTCGTGGCGGCTTGGACTGTGCTGCACAAGAAACGCTTAGACAATACCGACCTTGAAGCACGCGTAGAACAACGCACGTCTCAGCTACGCGCTAGCGAAAGCGAACTGCGCCAAGCCAAACAAGCTGCAGAAGACGCATCTCGGCTAAAGGATGAATTCTTAGCCAACATGAGCCATGAATTGCGCACCCCGCTAATGGCAATTATTGCAAACTCACAGCTCTTACAACAACGCGGGTATTCTCCAGAAGCGACGCAACAAAAACTAAAAGTTGTCGAAAGCAGTGGGGATCACTTGCTATCGATCATCAATGACATTTTGGACATTTCCAAAATGGAAGCTGGGAAATTCGAAATCAATCCGATTTTGATTGATGTTCACTCAGTCTGCCGCGAAAGCTTAGATTTTGTGCAAGCCACGGCCATCAAGAAGAATTTGCGCATCAGATACTTCCTTGATCCACAAGTGAAAGCGATTGTGGCCGACCCCTTGCGGTTGCGTCAGTCGCTCATCAACCTGCTGTCAAATGCTGTGAAATTCACGCCCGAAGGCGGCCAAGTTGGTCTCAATGTCCAAGCCACGAACGAAGGCATTGCCAAGTTCATGGTCTGGGATACAGGGATCGGTATGAAAGAAGAAGATCTCAAGCATCTGTTCAAGCCCTTCCAACAGCTTGATGGAGGCTTGGCACGCCAATTTGAAGGCACCGGTCTGGGTCTCAGTTTGGTCAAGCATATGGCAGAAATGCACGGCGGGGCTGTGCAAGTGGTCAGTAAATATCAACATGGCAGCAGCTTCACCATGGAATTGCCATGGCAGTATGGCCTTGAGCTGCCAAGTGAAAAATCGGCAGCCTTTGCAATGAGCACTTCGCTTGGCGGAGGCCAGAATGGCGTTCCAGGGCAAGGCTATCAGGCGAACTCAAGCACACCAATTCAAGAAGAGCCTGCTGAATATGCACCACTGTCTATTCCACGGCCACCTGAAGAAAATGCGCCGCTTATCCTGGTGGTGGATGATAACGAGTCCAACACTGACGTCCTGTCAGAGTTCGCCGAACTCTGGGGCTATCGTTCTAAAACGGCGTCTTCTGGTGAAGAGTGTCTGGCCTACGCCCAAAGCATCCGTCCAAGTCTCATTGTGCTAGACATTCAAATGCCGGGCATGGATGGTTTTGAAACCATGTCACGGCTTCAGCAAATTCCAGCGACCAGTCGCATCCCGATTATTTGTGTTACAGGGTTAGCAATGAAGGAAGACGAAGCCAAGATTATGGCCTCCGGCGCGCATGGATATCTGCCTAAGCCGATTGACATGAATAAGCTGAAACAGTTTATTGGGGAAATTATTGGTCCCGCGAATCCGCGGTTCAATTAGCGACCAATACAGAGCTAGCAGATAAAAAAACGGCTTCTCGTGTGAGAAGCCGTTTTTTATTTTCAGATTACCTTAGCCCGAGCAAAGGCGGGAGCTCCGCCAAGCTAGCAATGGTGTAAGTTGGCTGCGGTGCTTCCGTATGCGGTTTCGCACTGGGATTGAACCAACATGTATCCACCCCAGCGTTGATGCCACCTTGGACATCAGACTTCAGGCTGTCGCCAATGTACAAAATGCTGGACTTCGGCGGATTGCCAAACGCATTGAAGGCAACATCAAAAATTGCTGGATCTGGTTTTGCAACGCCAACTTCGTCCGACACCACAATCACTTCAAAATCCTCAGCGAGCGCTGAACGCGACAATCTGGAGCGCTGCACTTCTTTGAGTCCGTTGGTGACAGCTCCAAGTTTGAAGTTACCCCGCAATTGTGCCATTAGGTCTAACGTTCCGGGAATAAGGTCTATGCCTTCAGCTAAATTTTGTAGGAACCGATCCCCCGCTTCAACGGGATCAAATTGCAAATTTGCAGCAGTTGCAAACCTACGGAAGCGTTCCGTCTTAATCTTGGCCTGTGGCAATGTTCCCGCAGCAAACTCTTGCCACACCGCCCGATTTACCTGACTGTAGGTGTTTTGCAATTCAGGATGGTACGCGATTCCAAATGAGCGAATAAGCTTTTCAAGAGAAATCTCAGCGGATTTATCAAAATCGAAAAGCGTGTGATCGAGGTCAAACAGAAGATGTGTGTAAGTCACGAGTTAGGGTCTTGTTATAAAGTAGGAGATTCGACAGGAATCCGATTGTATATAGGCAGAGACAATGCAATAATCTGTGTATTCACTATCCCTTTTGCGGATTCAACAATTACAACGATAGACATAGGAGAAACAGGTGTCAACACTTAATCAAACAAATCGGATTGTTCGTCTTGTAATCGTTGCAGCACTACTCGTCTTGATTGCGTTAGTCACGCTTAATTTATGGAGTACTCAAGCGACGACAACTACAACGACCGTTGAAGATGAAGCGTTTATTGCGCGTCAGCTTCAAAATGAAGGTGCAGCGCGCGACCAATCAGTCGTAGTTCGCAACTGGGCTGGACATCCTGACCCTGGTCTTCATATGTTTGAAGAAGGCGGCGGCTACGCCGTTTACGCCGGTTTGCAAGCGGGTCAAGGTAACAAAATTGCGCACATTTCGCAGCAAGATGCTTCAAGTTGCCGGATCAAGTCTGACGCGACTGAAATATGTATGACCTATAACCATGCCGACACAGGTTTGCAAACTGTCTTGTATTCAAACGGCACCGGTGGGTTAGTTGCCAAAGTACGACCAAAGCCAGCTGAAGGGCCAGAAACAGTTAGCGCCGAAATTATGTTTGAAGCACACGCCAATGGGCTCATTACCATCAAGGGAACTGGACAAGGTGGCGCAGCCTTCTTACTCACTCCTGGTGACAACCCACAAACCATCGTCATTATTGCGGACGACGGAACTTGGCAGACAGATGTAGCCTTTGTAAGAGGTAGTCATACCATCAAGTTGCAAGATATGGATGAAGCCGGAAACGCCACCGGTCTTGCCGCAATGGTCGTTGTTGACATTCAATAAACACAATTGTTCATCCACAACCAAATATAGAAAGTAGTAAACAGGCTCAATTTTGGGCCTGTTTTGTTGTTAGTAGTCAGAAGTTGTATGGAATTTGAGGAGATTAAGCATGGAAACTTTTAGACATCGCACTAGCCTGACACGGCTTGCCATTGTTGCAGCGTTACTGGGGCTGCTCGCTTTAGGGCTCTCTGACCTAATGTTGACGCAAGCCTCGACTGAATTAGCGGCACCAAGTGTGACAATTCAACAGGCCCATAACGCAAAAGCGGCAGTAGACGACTCTGTCGTGGTACTGAACCAGCATGGCTGGCCAGATCCGGCCTATCACGTGTTCAAAGAAGCTGGTGGCTATGCGGTCTACGTTGCCTTGGAAGCCGGAACTGGGCAAAAGGTCGCTCATCTAAATCAGGATGAATATATTGCGTGTCGTCTTGAAGAGGACTCCACCAAGCCTTGCAAGACATATGAAAGCGATCAGGGTTACAAGGCTGCAGCGTTCTCTAATGGGAAAGGCGGCGTCATTTTCGAAGTAGAACGCACAAGTCCTGTGCCTCCCGCCGACAGCGGCTCAGAAGTGGGGCCACAACCCGTGATCTCAGCGGCACAGCATGTCATTCGCCAAGCTTCAAATGCTGGCGCGGCTGTAGACAATTCCGTTGTTGTGTTGACATGGGATGGCTTGCCGCATCATGCACTGCATGTCTTCAAAGAGGGCGGACTCTACTCGGTTTATGTCGGAGAGCATGCTGGCCAAGGCCGCATGATTGCCCAAGTCACGTTGGAGCAACAGCAAACCTGTCGCCCGATGATCGATCCGTCTGAAGTGTGCTATTACTACCAAAGCGACCATGGGTTTGTCACCGCACTGCATTCAAATGGTGTTGGCGGTTTAGTCTTGAAGGTCAAAGAAGGCACGATTGAAAAAGAAAATTCAACCACAGCCGCCACGGGCCTGACGACGGTCAATGCTGACATTACCATTACACAGGGCCAAGGCGGTTTGGTGACAATTAGCGGCACAGGGCAGCCGGGGGCAGCCTTCATGCTAACACCTGGGAATAATCCGCAAACGGTTGTGATTATTGGGCAAAGTGGCGAATGGCAATTGGACGTTGCCTTTGTTGCCGGAGATCACATCATCAAACTGCAAGATCTGGACGCGAATGGTGTAGCAGTTGAGCCAGGTGCCTCGGTGACAATCACAATTGATTAGT
>JAHDIM010000189.1 GCA_020630805.1 Anaerolineales bacterium | reverse complement strand
GGTTGACCAACACTAATACCTATGGTATTTTTGCTGCTAAAGCGGTTTAGCAATAGGACAGCTATGCCGCGCCTATCTCTACACAGGTATAGTGCCACACTATGCCACACTCACATAGAAATATTTAGGAGAAGATTTCGTATGAAAGGTATACGTATCTATTTGGCATTTGCTGCCATCATGATGCTCGGTTTGGTTGCCGCTGCTTGCGCAAGTGAACCTGAAATCGTGGAAGTTGTTGTGACGGAAATCGTCGAGGTCGAAAAAGAAGTCGAAGTCGAAGTGACCGTTGAAACTGTTCGCATTGAAGAAGTTGAAAAAGAAGTTGTTGTGACCCAAGTGGTAGAAGTTGCTGCTGACTACCAACCAGAAGGTGTCTTGCAAATTGCTCACGGTGTGAACCACTTGAACTGGGATCCACACAATGACCAACGCACAATTTCATTGATGTACCTCAACCCAATTTATGAAGGTCTGTTGCGCGAAGCAACCGATGGCCGCTCATTCGTTCCTGAATTGGCAACGGGTTGGGAAGAAGATGAAACGGGTGTGACCTTCACCTTGCGCGAAGGCGTCAGCTTCACCGATGGCGAACCATTCAATGCAGATGCAGTAATTGCAAACATCGAACGTGTAAAAGCAGACGGTCACAATGTGCACAAAGGCGCGTTGCGCGTAATTGAATCAATGGAAGCCATTGATGACTACACCGTCCGTTTGAACTACAGCGCCTTTGACGGGACTGTATTGCTGTCGTTGTCACGTTTCGCCGGTAAGATGATGTCTCCAGCGTCTATGGCTGGTCTTGCTGATGGTGGTACCCCAATCGGTACCGGTCCATACATTTTGGATACAGACGCTTCAGCGCAAGACAACACCTACAAGGTCTACAACTACAACCCAGACTACTGGAACACCAACGCACAACCTGTTGCGACCATCGAATTGTCACACATCACTGACGGTGCAACTCGTATGAACGGTTTGTTGGCTGGTGACTTCCACACTGTCGGTTTGGGTGCAATTCCAATGATTGCTAACGTCGAAAGCCAAGGCTATGTCGTTTCTGCAAAACCAGCGGTAGCATGGAGTGCGCACATTCTTGACCGCACCGGTAGCATTGTGCCTGAATTGGCAGACGAACGCGTTCGCCGCGCAATGTCACTGGCACTTGACCGCGACGCATTCTTCACTGTTATCAACCCAGGTACGCCAACCAACCAACATGCATTGCCAGGTGGATATGCGTACAACCCAGACACAGACATGGGTTACAACATGGAATTGGCACTGGAATTGATGGCTGAAGCTGGCAATCCAGAGTTCACCATTGACGTCCCAACCTTTGGTAGCTTCACGCCACGGAATGCTTTCTTGGCAAGTTCATGGGAACCACTCGGGATTACCGTCAACCAAATTGAAGTCCAAAACATCTTCGGTGCTTGTACCCAAGCTGCTGGCGACTTCCCAGTTGCGGTCTGCCCAATCAACGAACGTCACATCAAGCACTTCGTTGAAAATCGCTTGCTCGAAGGTGGTTTCTTGAACCCATTCGGTCACGTCGATGAAGAAATCGAAGCACTCTACGCTGAAGTTGCAACGTTGCCACTCGCAGAAGCAGAAGCTGGCTACGCTGAAATTGCTAAGATTTCTGCAGAAAAGGGTTACATTGCTTACCTCGGTTGGGCAGCAAGTCCAGTCGCTTACGATCCAAACCGGATCTCAGGCGTTGACATTCGCTTCATCTACCCAGGTACCTACTACGTAGGTGACATTACACTGAACGAATAATCTTCTGTGACTGCCTTGCAAAAGGTGACACTCAAGATGACTGAGTAAAACAAAGGGTGGCATGATCGTTTAGGTCGTGCCGCTCTTTTTTGTTAGTGAGTTAGTTTGTTAGTTGGAAGGGTTGTTGGTGCAATGCGTCGACTATGATCCAACTAGCCAACTAGCCAACTAGCCAACTAGCCAACTAGCCAACTAGCCAACTATCTCCCATGATCACACCCGAAAACATCAACCTAGATACTCTCACTGAAGCCGAGGCCAAAGCCATCATTCAAGGCATGCTAGCAAGCGTCAACTTTCTGTTTGATGTGCTAGACAAAGACGGCGACGGTAGGCTCTCTCCGGCAGAAATTGATGCCGCGCCAGACGTATTGCGTGCGTTAGATTTAGATGGAGACGGGCAACTCAACGAAACTGAGCTAGAGGGCTATGGCCCGCATTTTATTCCGGGACGGGTGCGCTTCAACGCCATTGTGCGTATGTTGGACTTAGATGGTGATCTGATTGTCACCGCCGAAGACATTGCAGATGCCCCGAACCGCATTCGGATGTTGGACAAAGACAACGACGGCATTGTGCAGCGGCATGATGTCATCACCAAGCCGAATCCAACGGTGGCAAAGCGTGTGGGTGGACCAGTCAACCTAGTCGGGCAGATGATGAATCTCGCTTACTACAGCCAAGACTACGCTGGCAATGTCATGCCCGGCACCGATCCACGCGGGTTTAGTGATGGCTACACGCTGCATTACGAGGCCAACAACAATAACGACGTGCAAGTTGCCAACAATGCTTATTTGCTGGGGCCAGACGGCAAACCGGTTCACGTTTGGGAAGGCCCTAATTTTCGTGGTGTCCCTGAAGCAACTTCAGCGGATCTACAGCCGAATGGGTTGCTGATGCGCACCGTCGCAGCAGATGACATTGTCAAGATTCATGACTGGTTCCCCGTGGGCGCTCACGGCACGATTCAATTGGTAGATTGGGACAACACCGTTGTTTGGCAATACACGCACTATGCCCGTGGAAAATACTGCTTGCACCACGACACGCGCATGATGCCCAACGGCAACATCCTCGCCATTTGCTACGAGGCGCTGACGCCGCGTGAAGCAATTTCGCTGGGCTGGGCGCCGCAGCAACTTCTCAACGCGCATCGTGGTGATGGCTATATCTGGATGGATCGGATTTTGGAGTTGGAGCCGAATCTTGAAGACGGTAGTACCAAGATTGTCTGGCAGTGGGGCACAATTGACCATCTCGTCCAAGACCATGATCCGACCAAGCCAAACTATGGAAAGGTCAGTGAAAACCCGCAGAAGCTCAACTTCAACTACTGCAAGTATGACAACTATCTGTTCACCTTTGGGCAATTGTTTCACTGTAACAGCGTGTCTTATTCAGAAGAACGCGACCAGATTATTGTCTCGTCGGCCAATTACTCAGAACTGTGGGTGATTGATCACAGTGGCACCACGGAAGAAACCAAAGGTGCCAAAGGCGACCTGCTCTTCCGCTACGGTAATCCTGAAACGCATAGTGATGATGTGCCGACATTCCAACGTAAAGACAAAAAGCTGTTTTGGCAGCATGACGTGCAGTGGATGGATGGCTCAAAGCCGCACACGGGTGATCTGACTGTCATCAACAACGGTGCGATGCGCGGCAAAGATGGTCTGCCAAACCCAAACGAAATGCGCATGGGCTTTGAAACGGCCTACACTGAAGTGTTAGAGCTCATCTTCCCTAGAAACGCTGACGGTTCTTATGATTGGAATGGCGAAGTCGAAGTGACGTGGTCATACAAAGGTGACCCGCCCCAGTCGATGTTTGCGCCGTTTATGAGCGGCTGTGACCGCACGCCCAGCGGCAACACGGTGTTTGCTTTTGGACACAACAAGCGCATCATCGAAGTGACGCCAGAAGGTGACGTCGTGGCTGACTATCGCTTCCCAGGGCCGGGGAATTTATTCCGGGTGCGGCGCTATGGCTTTGATTATCCGGGGTTGGAGAATATGCCTAAGGGCTAACCACGTTGAACCACAGATCGAAGGTGTCGTGTAAGCTACACCACTGCTCTACAAGCGCGGCATCGCCATTGATCTGAACCCCAGCCGCAAGTGCCTCAGTCACATTGAGCTTGTGAGTTGACAGTTGATCTAGCTGTTCGAGCGTCAACGTCACTTCAGCATCGGCGTGGCCGTTAGTGGCGGCGGCGCCTGTGCGCACATTCTCGGTTTGACGATTGATTTCTACCAGCGCAGTGCGGTCGCCAATGAAGAATCTTAGTGCCAACTGTACTCCGCGTGACCGTTCTGGATTGAGCCGCACGGCGATGATGTCAAACCAGTCTTCAAGACTGAGTGCATCAGCCAAGTCTTTGTTGCGTCCGGTGCCGAGTGCCGCAATCGGCTGAACGCCATTCTCAATTTCTGCCGCGCCTTTCAGATAGACATTCCGCATAATTCCCGACTCGCAGCGATAGCCCTGATTACGATACACCGTTGCCAACAGTGACTTTGCCTCTGGTGTTGCCAGATCGGCAAACACAATGTGGTTTAGCAGCGTGGCTGCCCACTGTAACGCATCGGTCTCAATCGCAACTTGCGCTAGTTCAAGGACTTTTTCAACGCCGCCTAGGGCATCTACATAGTGCGTGGCCAGCGACGCTGGCGGTAACGGATTTAGGTTGACGGGGCGACCATCGTAAAAGCCGAGATAGCGCTGATATGTGGCGCGGGCATTGAACGTCAGGGAGCCGTAAAAGCCACGGGCGTGGAAACGCGTACTGAGCCAGTCTGGTTCGACCATTTCAGCCGCAATCTCATCTGGCGTGTGGCCGAGGTTTGCGAGGCGCAAGGTTTGGTCGTGCGTGTACTTGTAAATATCGCGCTGCTCTGACAGGTACGCTAGCGCATTATCTTTCCCCCACACGGGCCAGTTGTGCGAGTTCGCAATGATCTCGGTGCGGTCTGCGAAACGGATAATGGCTTCATCTATCACTTTGGCCCAGAGGAGGGCGTCACGCACCTTGGCCCCGCGCGGGGGCAGTAAGTTATGCATGGTTTGGGTGCAGACCTCGGCCATACAGAGCACACCATGGTCAGGCAACAGAAACGTAAATTCGGCAGGGGCTTCGGTGCCAGAGGCAATCTGGAATTCAAACGTCACGCCATCGATGACGTGCACTTCGCCGGTTTCGCGCACAATATCAGACGGCGCTGCGAATGTGCGTGTACCGATCGCTGGCATTTTGCCAATCCCACCATCGATCTTGCCCGTCGGACTGGTCGGCAGCCCGACACCAAATTGAAATAAAGAGCGCCGGAACATGGCTGTTCCCGCCATAATGCCTTCATAAGCGGCAGCTTCTGTGAAATTCTCAGGGACATAAATTGGCGGGAACTGGGCCGGATCATCTCCGACAACACCGCGAATGCCGCCAAAGTGATCTGGGTGGCAATGCGTGACGAGCACGGCACTCACCGGACGTTCCCCGAGCGTTTGATTGACCAGCGCCAAAGTCGCTGCTGCTGTTTCAACCGCAATCACGGGGTCCACAATAATCCAGCCGGTGTCTCCGCGCACGATGGTCATATTGGCATAGTCGCAGGAGCGCGCTTGCCAAACGCCGTCACACACTTCAAACAAGCCGTGAATGTTATTCAACTGCGCATGCCGCCACAAGGAGGGATTGACACTGTCAGGGCAAGCGCCCGCTTGAAAATCAAACCAGCGCATGTCCCAAGCGGTGCCGCCATCTTCACGCTGGATGCCGCCTTCAGGAAAGGCCGCTAACCAGCCGCGCTTGGCGTCTTCAAAAGCTTGTTGGTCGTCTAGCGGAAGCCGCTGGGCAACGCCTTGGTTATAAGCAACTGTGCCGGGCAGGATGGTACTGGCGCTAGAGTCTGACGGTGTGTTCATAGTAGGTGTGATTTGAATGAATTCTGGATAACAACGCGCAAAACGCTCCGGGGTTGGGGTCCAACTTTGATAGGTCTGCTGTGGTTGCGTAAGACAAGATTAGTATATCCGCAGCTGTCGACAGAGTGGGGTCAATTTGGGAATTTGTGCAGGGGCTTGCGAGTAAAATTTAGGAACTTATTCTTCTGCCGAACTCAGCAATTATGGATCAAAAACAACCCAACATCCTCATCCTTTATGCGGACCAAATGCGGCATGATGTCATGGCGTGTGCCGGTAATTCGGTCATCAAAACGCCGTTTCTAGATCAGATGGCAGATGAAGGGGTGATGTTCACCAGCGCGCAGGTTTCGTATCCGCTGTGCTGTCCGTTTCGGGCTTCGCTGATGACAGGGAAGTATGCACAGTCACATGGCATTACGCAGAACCACTTCGCCATTGATACCAATCAAGAATTTTTGGCGAACTTGCTCAAGGATGCGGGCTATCAGACGGGCTATGTTGGAAAATGGCACTTGGCGGGTGGCCCCAAACCCGGCTTTGTTGCACCTGGTGAAGGGCGCTTAGGGTTTGATGATTTTGTGGGCTTCAATCGTGGGCACCAATACCTGAAGTCGATTTACTTCAAAGATACAGATCAGCCGTATCACTGCACGCGCTACGAGCCGGACTTCCAAACCGATCACATCATTGAATACATTGAACGTGCCCGAGCGAAAAATCCAGACCAGCCGTTCTTTGGCTTTGTTGGCTATGGACCACCGCATCATCCCAACACCATGCCAGACCACTGGCGCAAGATGTACGACCCAGCAAAGGTTCCTCTGCCACCAGGCGTGCCCAATCCAGAGTTGCAGTTGAAAGAACAGCGGCGACGCTTAGAAATCGATTGTGAAGGTAATGAAAAAGCGGCTTTACGCAGTCGCTGTGCCTATGGCGCAAAGCAGCCGCTAGAGCCAGAGACCGAAGCAGAAATTCGGCAATTCATCGCTGAGTATTATGGGATGGTCAGTAACCTTGACTTCAATCTAGGCCGAATTTTGAACTGTCTCGAACGCTTAGGCATCACCGATGATACGCTCGTGATCTTCCTCAGTGACCACGGCGACATGCTGGGGCAGCATGGGTACTATTGTGGCTATAAGCCCACTGGACACAAAGCTGCGACTCAGGTGCCGTTCTTGGTGCGGTATCCGGCGCGCTTTGCGGCGGGCAAGAAAGTGGACGCTCTGATTGATGTGGCCGTGGACACGATGCCAACGCTGCTTGAACTGTGCGGAGTTGAAATTCCAACGGCTGTGCAAGGCGAAAGTTACCTGTCGTTGTTAGATGGCACGGCAGACAACACCCGCGACTACGTTGCCTACCAAACCTTCAAAATGCTAGACGGCGCAGCGCATGAATTTACGCCCGTGCCTGAACGCGGCATTCGCACTAAAGAATGGGTGTATGTGCGTCAGCCCACGCGCCGCAAGCTGCTGTTCGATTTACGCGCTGACCCAGACGAGTTGAACAATCTCGTGGATAACCCACGGTACAACGCAATGATGGATCGGTTGGACGCTCAAATCCAAGCGCATATGGATGCCTACGATGATGACTGGGACATCCATGCTGACTTCCCTCCCGAAGGCTTTCTTACCCATGGTGATGCGCGTCGATACATTGAAGACGACCTCATGGCCCGTGCGATTATCGTGAGTTAGGATCAGCTATCAGCTATCAGCTATCAGCTATCAGCTATCAGCTATCAGCTATCAG
>JAHDIM010000188.1 GCA_020630805.1 Anaerolineales bacterium | reverse complement strand
ATGACACTTGTTCTTTCGTTTTAGCTAGCAGAAACGAATTTTTTCAATGCCATAATTCTTAGCTTGATGCCTATCTGCCATGATGCATCATGGCACTACCCAAAAACACCATAGCCATTAAACAAAAAGAGCTCGCAGTTGCGAGCTTTTTTCATAATTACCAACACTGTACCAATACTAGAGAAATCTACCGTTACTGTTACCTTTACTAATAAATTCTTTGTGAGCTGGACTAACTGCGTTGGTGTTGTGTTGTTGTCAAGCTCACTATTAGTATGGCAAACAGTTCTGACAGATTTTCTGACAATTTTTATCCCTGCATCGAATAGCCTTTGCTTTCGGTGCCAAACATGTGAATCTCAAAGACATGGTCACCTTCGTCTAGTTTGTTGCGAGCTTCAATGACCCAGTCAAACTCAAACCCAGAGTCTTGCGGAATGCGGATGACGAGTTTGTGCAGGGCGGCAAAGACTTCGGCTGGCGTTTTGCCAGAGTTGGTTGGGTCTGTGTCAGCAAACAGGTTGTGCCGCAGATACGCAACAATCGTGGGCCAGTTTTCGATAATCATTTCCCGATGCCGCAACTGGTAGCCATTTGGTACTTCTGGCGCACCGTCCAAAATCAGGCGATAGGTGCGCTTGTCAATCGGCAGGCGTCCGTGCCAATAGCCATATTGGTCTGACTGTAAGGTGCCAAAGACCTCGTCTTCAATCCGTTGCGGTTCAATTTCTGGTTCAGAAAAGAATTTTTCAAAGAAACTCATATCAATTTCCAATTATCAATGGTCAATAATCAATTGCCAATTGACTGTTGATCATTGGCTATTGATAATTCACACATGTTATCAATCTCTCGTTTTGACACTGAAGTTGACCAAATGGTCGCACATACTTGCGAACTCGCCAAGCTCGAGTCGCCCTCTACCGACAAGTCGGCTGCGGATCTCTGCGCTGAACGCCTCGTCGCGGATCTTCAGACTCTGAATCCTGCTCGGATTCAAGTCGACCCACAGTCTGATCG
Source organism: Anaerolineales bacterium (assembly GCA_020630805.1). Classification (GTDB taxonomy): domain Bacteria; phylum Chloroflexota; class Anaerolineae; order Anaerolineales; family UBA6668; genus JAHDIM01. The sequence goes on along the minus strand of JAHDIM010000188.1, from coordinate 6,461 downwards.
TGGGAACAATATTGTTGCGTACTGGCCAGACAGTGCGGGCAATGAAGCCGGCGGCATTGTGTTGATGTGTCACTACGACACTGTGCATCAGATTGGCATGTTAGAGATCAATCCATTGCGGGTAGAAGGCGAAAAGCTATACGGCCCCGGCGTGTGGGATATGAAAGCCAGCATTGTGCAAGTGTTGACAGCGTTGCGCGTGCTCAAAGCAGAAGGCCAATGGCCAGACGTCCCGATTACGTTCCTCATCACCAGCGATGAAGAAATCAACTCGGCGGGCTCGCTGCACCTAATTGAAAGTTTAGGCCAGACGGCGGGTCTAGTCCTGTGTATGGAACCGGCGCTAGACAATGGTGACGTCAAAGTTTGGCGCAAGGGTGTCGGGCAATTTACGATTACGACCCGCGGCGTTGCCACCCACTCTGGTTCACACCATGAGCGTGGTGTAAACGCCATTGCAGAAATGGCGCACCACATTACCTTCATCGAGAGTTTGACGGACTATGACAAGGGGACGACGCTCAGCGTCAACATGATCTCTGCTGGCACTGCGGTCAATACCATGCCGGACGAATGCACCGTCCAAGTCGACCTGCGCGTCATGGATGCTGCCGAAGGGCAACGCGTTGTGAGTCTTATCCACGGCTTGCAGCCGAAGCATCCAGGCGCGAGTATTGAGGTCGTTGGTGATGTTCAACGTCCGCCCATGCCGTATACAGATCCAATTGCGAAAGCTTATGCTCACGTGCGTGCTGTGAGTGAGGCGCTAGGCTCACCAGTTGGCAGCGGCGGCACAGGCGGTGGATCAGACGCAAACTTTGTCGCGCCACTCGGCACACCTGTTGTGTGTGGTTTAGGGCCATTAGGCGCTGCCGCCCATACGCCGTTTGAATATGTCGATGTCAGTACATTGGCGAATAAGACTGCGCTGTTGGCAGGCATCATTAGCGAGTGGGACCCAGCGAGTTTTTAGACGGTAGTGGTGATGTAAGTCTTAGTGTTCTAGAGTAGGCTGAGCTTGTCGAAGCCGGGCGTAATTACACTCGCAACTCGGCGAGCGGCCAAGCCTTGCCTTCGGACGACAGGCTCCGCCTAACTGATATAACTCACGTAATATATTCAAAAGTGTTATCCAGAACTCAGCTTAACTAAACGTAATGTTTTGCAAAATCATATAGTGCAGCGCTTAACATAAAAACGGCCCCTCACTTGAGCGGCCGTTTTTTGTTTATTCTATTCTGTCGCGTCTGAAACGCTACCCAACCAATGGGCCGGTTTCAAAGGCCATAGCACCACGCGGTTTCAAGTTGCCAGTAAATTCCATCGTGCTGAGGTCGCGCGTTTGGAATTTAGCCATGGGCAGGGTGAACTTGAAGCTTGTCCCTTTGTTGAGTTCACTTTCAACCCAGATCTTGCCACCGTGGGCTTCAATTGCCAGCTTGCAGAAGGCTAGGCCAAGGCCCAAACCACGTCGGCGCTGCGAGTTGTCATCGCTGACTTGGACGAATTTTTCGAACACGCTGTTGAGCTTTTCTTCTGAAATCCCAGCACCAGTGTCACTCACTTCGATACACATCATGTCGTCCATAGGCTGCGCAGCTAAGGTAATAATGCCGCCCTTTGGCGTGTAGCGAATAGCGTTGCTCACCAGATTGTCAATGACACGCTTGACCAGCGCTTCGTCGGCATTGATGCGAAAACGGCGGCTTTCCAGTGGCACAATCTGGTGAATGACAATGCCTTGTTGGTTGGCAATCGTTTCAAATGCATGTAAGCGGTCTTCCAACAGCGTATGGGCGCGCATGGTGGTGACATCGAGTTCCAATTGACCACGCTCCATTTTTGAAATGTTGAGCATGTCCGAAATCATGGCTTTCATAGTTTCAGCAGCGGTGTTGGCGCGGGTGACTAGCCGTTTTTCTTGGACGCTCGCCGTATTATGCTTGGCTTGCACTCTGCTTAGTAAGCCCAGGCTGCTCATAATGCCAGCCAGCGGGTTGCGCAGGTCGTGAACAACCATATCGGTCAAATCTTCCCGAATTTGTTCCGCTTGTTTTAGGTCTTCATAAGCTTGTGTCAGCTGTGTTGCTTGCAAATTCAGGCGTTTGTCAGCAGCTTTGATCACTTGTAGTAGACAGAGATACACAAAGGCTCCGGCCACAGCCACCAGCCCCATGGTGGTCAAACGAATGTGTGCAATGGCGTAAGTCATTGTTGGGAACGTCTGGACAATGACTGCGGTTTCCCCATTGGCGGTTTCGTCTAATGGAACTACGCTAATAAGCTTATAAACGGGAGCATGTCCGTGAGCGATATCAACACAAATGTCTACGAACGGCTTGGCAAACGTTGCGCTAAGCGCGGCCCGCGGATTGATATGTGAACTCTTGAATTCTTCGTTATTTGTGGCGTCAAACAAGCTGTGGTGAATTTCAGTATTATATTCACTCTGTCCAAACATGCGCTCCATGGTGTGGTGTGCATGTGGGGCAGCGTGATCTACCTCAGCACCGTGCCCTCCAACAGAGTGCGGATCGGTTTCATACATCTGCTGCATATGAATACCAAATGCAGTTGCATGGTTAGAGAGTAACCCTGTCCCAAATTCAAGCGCTGCGTGCCCAGCAAACCCAGAGCACACCATAATCGCGGGCACCATGGTCATGTAAGCGGCTAAAGAGTAATAGCGTGAGACTTGAAATTTTTGCTCGCTGCGAATGAGACTGGCTAGCAAAGCCCCTGAAGATAAGTAACTAACGCTGGCAAGCATATGGAAGATTAGCCAAAGTGGGTGCCAAACGTCAAAGAAACGAAAGCCAGCCAAGGCGGAAAAGATCATCAAGGACTGGCCAATGACGATATCGATTTTGCTATTTGTTTGCTCACCATGACGCGTGAACAAAATCCCAGCGATGAGCCAAGTGCCGAGCACAAATGCGTAGAGGCCAAACAAGATGTAACCGTCTAGAACTGGGAGGTGCGGAAATGAAATTGGCAAAAAGGCGTGGCAGACAATGATAATAACCGCCATAACGCCCAAGGTGCGGATCGCATATTTTGCCCAAGCAAAGCGAGCGCTCGTAATCGACAAAAGGACCATTAGGCCCGAAATCGCATAAATGACACGTCCAGCTTGCTCAAGAATGACCTGTGGTTTATTGACAAAGCCAATATATTCGGTGGCGAACCCGTAGACCAGATAACAAATGCTGACCACCATGACCGTTTCCCATGCCAGTTGATGATGCGGCTTGAAATGATCTCTGTAGAACAGCCATAGCATAAGATAAATGCCTAGCCCTAGCACGCTACCAGTCACAATGACGTAGAACGTCAGCACAGGCTGATACCAAGTCGTTTCAATCGGTTGGACAACGCCAAACCAAAGCTGAAGGCAGACCAAGCTTGCAATGAAGAGGGCAAGTTGGGGCTTTTCTAAGATGAGTCTCGAAGATTTGTACAGGGGCGCGGTGTTCATCAATATACCTACTACAATTTTTTACCGGTGCTAGCGCAATCCAGTGGTAACGGTTGCAACCTCAGTTTCAATGCAAAAAAATAAGAGTGAGATTGCTATACAGTTAGTATGCAAAAGGAAACTGACAACACTTCTGACAACTTTAGGGGAATCTGAAAACTGATAAGTATTTGCAGAGTCGTGGGTCTCGGCAGGGTATAGTTGACGCGATGAATGCAAGACAATCGTTGCGTATTTGGGACATTGCGCAAATTGCGATCGGATTTATAGGTCTAAGGTTTGTGCTATTAAGCCTAAGCGCAGCAGTGCTATTAAGTTTGCACGGCGCATTTGCTTTAGACGCTCAAGCACAAGCGCAACTGCTGTCCCAGAACGGCTGGTTTGTCGTCACACGATTAGGAATCAATGCCTTGGCAATGTTCTTGCCGCTGTGGTGGGTGCTGCGTCGGCGAAATTGTTGGTCTCGTGAGCAACTGTTGTTGCAACTGCCGGACACCCGTTGGTTCATTTATGGTGGTGGGCTCACCTTGATAGTCGTGCCTCTGGCGTTTGGCATCACACGCTGGCTGAATCGCTCAGTCACCGGCGTGACGGTCGATACGCAAGCACAGACATTACAAACTGGCTTACAAGTGTCGCCACTATTGACAGCATCCGTAGTGCTCTTGGCGGCGTTTGTTATTCCATTTGTTGAAGAGTTAGCCTTTCGGGGTGTGCTATTTCCGTGGCTGACAGACAGATGGGGCGTTGTGGTTGGTGTGGTTGGCAGTGCGCTCGCGTTTGCGGCTGTTCATCCTGAACTGGGCATTGCGGCTAGCGCATTTGTAATTGGCCTCATTCTGGCGCTATTGACGTGGGCAGCGAAGTCTATTTGGCCTGCGGTTGTTATTCACATCCTCAATAATTTGTATGGGGTACTTAGCCTCATTCAGTCCCTCTAAAAATGCCAATTGCCATCATAGATTACGACGATCGTTATGCCGAAGACGCTGTCCGGATGTATCGGGCTAGCTTTGAAACGGCGTTGGGAATTGACTCGCTGCATCCGTTTGAAAATCACGTCAATTGGTTACGAACAATCCTAGTGCCGAACGCAACCGTCAAATTGGCGGTAGACACACACTCAGATATTGTTGCTGGTTTGTTGGCCGTTAAGGGTGTGGAATTAGACCAACTCTACATTCACATCGATTATCAACGTCAAGGCATTGGCACGCGTTTCATGCAGATGGCAAAGCAATTGTCACCGTCTAAGTTAGAGCTATGGTGTTTTCAGGTCAACGCAGGGGCGCAGCGCTTTTATGAAAAGCACGGATTTACCGTGATTGGACGCGGCGATGGGAGTGACAATGAAGAAGGTCTGCCAGATTTGCGTTATCAGTGGTTCAGGTGAGGTCTAAATAACGGTTGCTGGGTCATTGCGTAGGCTGAGCTTGTCGTCAAATAAACGACACCAAAATGCCGCCAAAAACCGCGCCGGTTAGCGTGGCGAGGAAATTGACCCAATCGTTATTCATCCACGGCATGCCTCGCACGTGCGTTGTTGGCGTGCCGCAGTTGTGCACCGGATGCTGTTCCGTTTCAAGCTGACAAGTTTCACAAACATAAGTCGCTTGCAGCGTAGCGCCAAGGCGTGAGTCGCTAAGCGCGCCCAGTAAACCGGCAATCGCAATGATCAGTACAAGGCCGAAATTGAACGGCCCATTGATCTGCGCAACCAGACCAATCAGCAATGCCCCCAGAAACGAAGCGGTTGTTCCCCAGAGCGTGATCCCGCCAGAGGTGCCGGGCGGCACTTTTTGACGTAGATTGGTAATCAGACGTGGCTGCTGTTTAGCGAGCGTGCCGAGTTCCGTGGCCCAGGTATCCGCATTTGCAGTTGCATAGGCTGCGGCAAACGCCGCCCAATGTGCTGGATCACCGGTAAGTCCCCAAAGGGAAATCGTAATTGCTGCAACACCGCCGTTGGCCATGGTTTGCCAGAAGTCGCGGGTTGAGCCTTTACTGAATTTTTCAGCAACCGCCTCTTTGCGTTGGGTTTTGTATTTGGAAAGTGCACTAGAGGAGATAAAAAACGTCAGCAATACGGCTGAGCCAGCCAGCCCGCCAAAGCCAAACGTCAACGTGCCGAGAATTGTTGCGCCAACTGCGCCAGACAGTGACAAGCTCTTGCGCCAATAGGCTAACGCGCCAATTAGCGCCGCCAACACAAACGCAATGAGGAATTGCAGTGAGGTACTCACTTATTTTGTACGGGCGTGCTGCGCCCGCCCTCAGCTTTGGATTTACTCTTCATCAAAACAACGCCCGCGCCGCAGCGCCCCATAGCAAGATTGCAATCATGACAGTGCCAAGCCACAGCACATAGGCCAAAAACTTCGCATTCCGCCGCCAGTGCAGCCAAGCCCCAAGTGGGGTTGCAATTAGCCATGCTAACAATCCCACAGTTGCTAAGTTGTAAAGGTCGTTTGGTGCGCCAGAGGTCAGTACATCGCCATTGGCATCAAATGTCATCGGAAGCGATGTGATCGTTGGGTCCATCATGATGGCTGTGGCGATGAGTAGCCCAATGGTCAGCAACAGCCCAGCCCCAATGAGTACTAACGCTGACGTTTCGCGGAGAAACGCGGGTAAGGTGCTCTCTTGTTTCGGCTGTTCTTCTTTAGGAACAGACTCTTCTATTGCGTCTTCTTCTTCTCGTGTTTCCAGTGTTGCCTCGGATGCTTCGATAGTGGCATCTGCAATAGTGTCTGGTAGATCACTATCAACATCAGTCTCAGTCGGTTCAACCGACGGCTCATCTGGCTCTAGGATTTCGTCTTCAGTTTGCGGGAGGTCTTGCTCAGCGCTCATAGGGTGTAATTATCAAGGACGAGGCGTGTTCCTTCAAGCGTGGTCAGGGTCTCTTAAAATCACCCTCCTTTTTTGACCAATGACTCGCCTTTTTTGGGGTATGTGATAATATTCACAATCATAGGCGATA
>JAHDIM010000187.1 GCA_020630805.1 Anaerolineales bacterium | reverse complement strand
CTATATTCGATTATACCTGAATTTTGAGGAGAATATAGAAAATATGTTCTTGTTTTCTAATTTAGAGTTGGCAGAAAATAACCGTGGCTGAGCTAACGTTCTGGTAGCGTTAGCTCCCAGCCGGGCACAATATAGTCAAAATTTGGAACCCAGGTGTTCGCCGCCTGTAGATCCAAAACCGGCACACCAGTCTCACGCGAGATATAGAAGAGGGTGTCACACTCACCAACCCGCCAGTAGCTACCAAAATCCTGACCGTGATTGATTTCTTGCGTACAGTCAATGGGCACCGTAGTCGGCGGCGCAGCAGCACTATTCACTTCAGCCGTGGGTGCGCTAAGCGCGGTAGGGGTTGCCGCCACATCTGGCGTTACCGTAGGAACTGCATTTGGGTCTGGCGTTGCAGTGGGTACAGGCGTAGGCGTTTCATACACATCACCATCTTCAGTGAGTACAGAGAATGCAATTGTTTCAGACGCTGCAAACGGATTGCCGGACTCATCAACTGCATAAATTTTCAACGTATGCTCGCCAGGCGCAACGGTGAGGGTAGTGCCCCAACGGCCAGAGTCACTGGCACGCGTTTCACCAGCAACAACTTCGTCTAATAACAGTTGGACAGTTGCATTAGGGATAGAGACCCCCGCAAAATCTAACGGCCCGGCAAGGTATGCTTCTGTTTCTTCATCAATACTAAGCGCAATATCGGTCAAGGCTGGCGCTAAGTCTAACTTTAGCGGAATTGACTCAGCCAATTCGTTATTCTCTGCATCAAGCGCGATCACCTTGATTGTGTGGTCACCTTTACTCAGGTTGACTAGAAAATCCCAGTTACCTTCAGCATCTGTTGGGATGATAGCCACAAGTTCGGCATCAACATAAAGGGCTACGCTTTCACCATCGGGCGCTTGGCCACGCAATGTAATTTCGCCAGCAGTGGTTGAATTCGGCTGCAAAACAGTCGGGGGTAAATAAATTACAGTTGGCGCAGGTGTAGGTGTAGCAACAGTTGGCTCAAACACAGAAACGGTAATTGCGCGAGACGCTGAAAACACATTTCCGGCTTGGTCTAATGCATTGACTGCAACAGCGTAAGTCCCAACCGCCTCAAAGGGGGCGGCCATTGCCCATTTACCAGCAGGGTTTACGGTTGTTTTCGCAACCTCTGTCCCATTTGCCACTAGCGCAACCGCGCCGCCCGCAATCCCGCTGCCTTCAAAGGTCAACGTCTCACCACGAGCAATATTGGTGTCGGTAATCGGGTCGCTTAGAAATGGGGTCTTCGCAACGGAAAGGGGCGTTCGCATCGCAATCATCAACCCGAGCAGTGCGAATAACAAAAGAAGCAGCACAAGCCACTTACGACGGTCATGCGCAATCAGTTTTTTATCTACAGTGTGACGATGCATACGAACTAACGACTAATTCCGAGCTTTGCCATTACATCATCTTCGCTCATACCGGCTGCAAACAGGCCGGCTTGCTCAATCCAGCTTGGTGCCTCAGTCGCTTGCCACTGCTTTGCTTTGACAATTTCAACAATCCGTTCGACGGTCAGGGCAGCCATCTCTGCATAAGACTGAACCCCAGCTGCATTGAGCCGCTTTTCATACGTTTTACCAATCCCATGGATCAGTTTCAAGTCGTCTTTTTGCTTAACAATTACCTGCGGCGTTGCCGTACTGGCAACAGTTGCGGCAGATTCCATCTCGGTTACTTTTGCTTCAGCAGCACTAAGCCGATCACGCAAACGTTGCATTTCAGTTTCAGCTGTACTTGTGAGCTCAGACCGTTGCCGTTTCAGGCGTTCGATTTCATCCTGCGCCTCTAGCAATTGAGATTTTAGGGTACCGTGCTGTTCAGAGACTTCATCAATATCGAGCTGTAAAGCTTCGATTTCAGCGCTATCAACGGTTGCAATTTGTAATTTACTCTCAAGCTCGGCTTCAATAGTCGATTTTTCAGCAGTTAGCGTTGCAACCTGCTGCTCAAGCTTGTCATAGCGTCCGCGCCAAAACACGAGGTCGATGACCCAGCCAATAATCCAGCCGATGATAATGCCGATGATGAGGAAAACCCAAATATTCATAGAGACGTCCGATTTGAAAACTTAAAGCCTGAAGCGTCTTTTTATTCTACATGGGATATGCCCGAAAGCGTAATACGCACTGGTTATAAATGGGTAGCAATGCCAGTTTTCTTAGGCGATAATTGGCGGCATGAAACGACTTTTACTGATGGGAATACTATTCCCGCTCGTTCTAAGCGCCTGTGCAAATTCAGCAGAGAGCAACACGGCCAGCGGCACGCCAGACCCCTTACAAGCCTGCACTGCAACAGCCGGTAATGTACCCGCTGGGAAGGCCTTATTTGAACAGGAGGTGCTTACTTACTACAGCGGATGCATTACCTGCCATATTGCCGAAACAGACGTGGTGCTGCAGGGCCCCAGCCTGAACGGTGTTGCTAGCCGCGCGGCCAATCAGGTTCCAGATCAATCTGCAGCCGAGTATTTATGTAATTCAATCTTGCATCCAAATGCGTATGTGGTGCCCGGATTCGCTGAAAATTTGATGCCGCCTTATTATGCCAACTGGCTCACACAGCAAGAACTAGATGATATTGTGGCCTACTTACTAACGCTAGAGTAAGCCAGGCCGCACTCATTGCCCAATAAAAACGCCAAGATGGTTAGCAACCGGGCGTTGCCGCATAGGGATACGCGTATGGTAAGGCGCATTCAAAACTCGAATGTGCCCATTATCGTTATGAATAAGCGTTGAAGAACCGCCGCCATCAAGATTTAGTGCGCTATAAACCCCTTCGGCCAGCAAGTAGTTACCTAAATCTGCCAGAGAAACGCCGGTGCTGTAATCGGTTTGTCTGCCATCGACCACAATCAACCAAATTATTTGCCCGGTTACATCGGTGGCAATGACCGTGCGCGGATGCACACCAACATTGTACTGAGCCCAAGCAACTTCAGGGTGTAAAGCGCCATCTCGTAAGAACTGTAAATTGCCAGATACCGCCTGCTCCGTACCAGCTGGGCAACCCGGTTGTAAGATCACAAGTTGTGCGCCGGTAATACAGGCCGCAGCCCACCAGTTAGTGTCCGTTGAATACGCATCTCGGTTAGAAATATTGATGCCAAACACATTCACGGGTTCGCCAGACTTAGGGTAATAATCCCAAGGCGTATTGGCCTCAAACGGATCAAAAAACGCACCATTGATTGCAAGCTGGACATTATGTGTGGCTGCAAATTCGCCGGTTGTCTGCGCCAAGTGCTCCATCCCGCCACTTAGATCTGGTGGGGTGACCAAGAAGCTAGCCTCAGCAACCGTTGTATCAATTTTGACCAAATGCAACAGCACTGGTTCCGCGTCATCCCAAAACACACGCTGATACGTCACGCCGGGATATAACGGTTGGGTCAGTGTGGTTCTGGCCGGTCGGCGTAATTGCAATACCCCATAAATCAAAAAGCCGCCGATTAGCAATCCAAGGGACGCTAATACAGCGGCAACGATAACTTTACGCATCTACCAAATCAGCGGCGCTGCATCGCATCACGCGCAGCGGCAACAAATGCATCAAAGAGTTTTTGCTGCGCTGGATCTGCATGTGCGGTACGTTCCGGGTGCCATTGCACCGCGACTAGGTAAGGGTGATGCGCATGCTCTACCGCTTCAATAATGCCATCTGCAGCTTGGGCGCTTACCACTAGCCCTGGTGCAACATCACGAATGGACTGATGATGCCCGGATGCGCCGACAACATCTTGCGTTTTCCCCATAATTCGTGCGAGCTTGGTATCTTCCTGCACTGTAGTGCCATGATCTGTAAAAAAGCCGGGCAGCTTACGATGCTGAACAACGTCATTACCGCCCAATTCCGTTTCAATATCTTCAATCAGCGTGCCGCCTAACCCAACATTGATTACTTGTGCACCACGGCAAATCCCAAACGTTGGCATACCGGATTCCATCACTTGCTCTAGCAAATGGAACTCAGTTGCATCCCGTTTTTCATCAACGCCATACACTTGCTCTAGCGCGCTCCCGTCGTAATGTTTAGGATCAATGTCGCCCCCACCAGATAGCAACAACCCATCCAAACGCGCCAAAAGCTCCGTCAAATTTGGCTCACCCGGTGGGATTAGAACCGGGATCCCACCTGCACGCCGGACTGCCGCCGTGTACTCAACGGGCGACGTAAACTGATCTCCGATCAGCACGTGTGAGGGCGGGTAAGTTGTAATTCCGATAAGTGGTTTTGACATTAGATTCTATAAAAGCAGCGTGAACAGCCTGATTAGTAGCGGTTTCTAAAATAGTTAACAACTAGAAAAACAATTGGTGGCGTAAATGCGTACACGACAAACTGTCGCAACCGCGCTAACGGCCCCTTAGAGTCCACTTGAATAGTAGACGTATCTTGCTGATTCTTTGATCCAGTGGATTTACGCAAAAATCCACTCGGGTTCCAGGTGACAATATATTTTTCTTTATCACGGTCGATATAGAAGTCATCATTCTCTTCTAAAAAGTCAAAAACGGCTTCATATGGGCCAATTGTAGGTCCCGCATCTAGCCCATGCCGAATGATGCTATCTTCAATAATGAAATAGGATCCCTCAGTAACTAACCCATGATATTCACGCAACACAGCTAGTGTGTTGTGGTAGGTATGAGAGCTATCCTCAATCACCAAAACTGTTTCACCGGTCGTCACCTGAGCCGCAACCTGAGGGAATGCCTTTACGCCATCCGATTCGATTAGCGTAATGCGCGGATGCTCTTTCACTATCTCAGGCACTGTGTTGTGAGAGAGATCAATTCCAATGACGCGGCCTTTTCCAATGAGGTCCAATGTATGGGCTAGCGCCAAGGTGCTACCACCGTTTTTATTGCCTATTTCTACAATAACATCAGGCTTTACTTCAAAAATAATCTCGTTATAAACCCACATATCAAACGGGTTTTTCAACGTCTGAACGCCAAAATAGGATGTTTTGTGGGTGAAAGCATCTTGCAGCGTTGGAATAAGATCCTTAACTGTAGTTTGTAAATTCTCTTCTAATCGTGACATTTATTGTGTGTTTCTCAGTAGCAACAGCATTATGCAGCCGGTTTTACCGCCATGCGGCCGGTTGCATCAATCCGATGTAGTAACAAATTCAGTTCATTGCGCGCCAAATATTCATCAACTGCCTGTCTGGCGCCTTGCCAGAAGCCATAATCATCTAAAATCAGAACACCGCCCGGGACAAGTCTTGGAAACAAGTGCTCCATTTCGTGCAGAGTTGATTCGTACCAGTCAGTATCTAACCGCAAAATTGAAATCTTTTCAGGTATTGTTGCTGGAATGGTCTCTTCAACTTTACCAACTACATAGTGAACCTGTTCTGCTGGATAATTAGATAAAGCCATAGTCTGCTTTACAGCATCTAACTCAACAGCACACCAGATACTATTGGGGTCGTCTTTTGCTTGCGTCTGCAGTTGATCTTCAGCATTTAGGCCACGGTAGTCAATATCAGCGGCAGTTGGCGCAGTCATCCCCTCATAGGTATCATATAAATACATCTCGCGCTGCATGTCCTCATGCGTCTGAAATGCAAGCGCAGCGGCCAACGCGCTACCACCCTTCCAGACGCCACATTCAACAAAGCTACCGGCAATATTATTATCTGAGACGTGCTTTACCGCCTGACATAATGCATGCAGCCGATCATAGCTTGTAAGCGTATACGGTTTAGTAGCTGAGAGAATCGGGTGTGTCCACTCATCAAAGCCATTACTCCCAAACCCGCCCGTTGGATCAATAACGACCAAGCGGTATCCAAGCTTTTCAACAACACGTTTGGCAAAAGACTTTACATTCATAAGCGACTGCTCTTTTCAAAAGGCTCACAAGCATAATTATGTGGCATCTATAAGGCAGAGAAAAGGCTAGAACACATTATGGTTATTGTCAATCAGAAAGGACGGCCGTTTGCCGATTGACATCCCCCAGTAAATATATGATAAACAATACCGCAGCACCTGCCCAACGGCTGGCATATATAGTTCGTATACAGTCAAAAAGCAGGTTATACTAAACGAAATTAGAATCTTTTAACCCACACACCCATGCAACGAGTAAAACGCTTTACCTCTAGTGACCAATTTTCAGTGATGCGCGCTTGGTTTGTTCATCTTTGGACAACATCGGGCTTGGTTTTCGCATTTCTAGCGCTAGTCGCCATCGCAGAAAACAACGCAGCCCGTGCTGTCGCCATGCTAGCCATCACAATGTTTATTGATGGTGTAGACGGCCCAATGGCACGCGCTTGGGACGTAAAGCGTTGGGCAAGCACCTTCGATGGGCGCCGCGCGGACGATCTAATCGACTACATTACTTATACCTTTTTGCCGGTCTATTTTGCTTGGCAGTTTGAGGTAATCACCGCACCATGGATTTGGGTATTACCAGTTGTCCTGATGGCATCTTTGTTTGGGTTTAGTAATGACAGTGCAAAAACAGACGATGGGTTCTTTACAGGCTTCCCCTCTTATTGGAACGGAGCAGTTGTGTACTTATTTTGGTTGGGTATGCCAATTTGGGCCAACGCACTGCTATTACTGGCACTGTGCCTAATGGTGTTTGTTCCAATCAAATACATTTCCTTCAACCAGACTGTACAGTTCCGCTCACTACAGCGGGTGTTATTAGTGATCTGGATTGTGGTGATAACGGTCATGATGGCACGTAACTTCTACAACCCAGATCCAGTGCTGCTTTACATCTCACTGTTGTATCCAATTTTTTATATGCTGGCCTCTTTTTATCTCAGTTGGGCAACGCGCAACGATTAGTAAGAACTCGACTCACATGAATTTGGGTTTCAACTTCCCAAAACTAGGGGCTAAGTAAGGTTTGCAAAACTAGGAAAGGCATATACTTTGATTGTCCTTTCCTCCTTTGCAAGAGTAATCGTCCCCCCTTTTGATTACTCTATAGTGTGGCTAGGCCGTGTTAATAGCGCGGCCTTTTTTATTTAATATGCCTTAGTGGTGCGGTTTATTATTCATCACACGCGTGTTGAGGCTGCTAGCTTACTGTTTATTTATATTGTGAGAATTACGAGTATTTAGATTTGGAGGCGCATTTCCCGAAATTGGGAGATAGATTGTGTGTGCCGTGTAGAGAAAGACATATACTTTGGTTGTCCTTTCCTCCTTTGCAAGAGTAATCGTCCCCCCTTTTGATTACTCTATAGTGTGGCTAGGCCGTGTTAATAGCGCGGCCTTTTTTATTTAAAATAGTCGCACGCGCTTGTATGTCTGGTCTTTTATTCATATTGTGAGAATTCAATCTCAGTTAATCTGGGGTGCTAGTTCCCGAAATTAGGAAATAGCGTGTAGGCGCTGCAGGAAGAAGGGCATATACTTTGATTGTCCTTTCCTCCTTTGCAAGAGTAATCGTCCCCCCTTTTGATTACTCTATAGT